>NZ_PTRA01000001.1:619262-928893 GCF_002943425.1 Siphonobacter curvatus | reverse complement strand
TCAACATGCGACCCTGGTACGAAAACACTTCCGACGAACGCCAGGAAACGTATAAGCCCGTAGCCACGACCGACAATACACCTGATACCTTAATGTGTTCCGCAAATAGATAGGAAACGAAAGGGATCATTAGGTTCAAACTCGCCTCTACAGTTGCGTTGCCCTGTACTTTTCGCAAGGCCCACACAAAGGCGTACCCAATGGCCAATCCAGCCAGTACGCCCCCGATAGCCAAGATCACAAACTGAATACTGGCCTGCCATAAAATGAAACTTCCACTGGCTACGGCGGCTACGGCGTACCGATACGCAATTAGGGCCGAGGCATCATTCACGAGGCTTTCGCCTTCGAGGATGACGGTCGTACGGCGGGGCATGCCCAATCCCTTGGTCGCACTGGTAGCAGCAACGGCGTCGGGCGGTGATACAATAGCTCCGAGTACAAAGGCCAGGGGCCAATCGAAGCCTGGAATGCAGTAATGAGCGACGACGGCTACTACCGTGGTCGTCAGAAAAACCAAACCAATCGCCAGACGACTAATGGGTTTACGGTAGGTTTTCAAATCGTGCCAGGAGATTTTCCAGCTGGCTTCGTATAGCAAGGGGGGAAGAAAAATCAGGAATACCACTTCAGGGTCCAGCCGGACGTTCGGCAAACTGGGCGTAATTCCAACAAACAGGCCGCCCAACACCAGTAGCACCGGATAGGGCAGCTTCATTTTGGGAGCTAAAGCCGCCAGCCCCGCCAGTATGGCCATTAAAATGAGTATAGGTTCGAGTATTTCCATGGGGATTTGAAGGGTAGTAATACGAAGTAATCTATTAATACAAGAAAGCCCACCCCTGAAAAAGTTCCGACGGGTGGGCTAATTATACATAGAAAACCGAACTATATACGATATACGCCAACAGATTAATAGGGCTTTTCCCTAAAAACATCATAATGCTACCGTACCCGCTACTACCTGGTGATAAGGGAGGTCCATTTTCCAGACCTTCGACCCATGTCGACATAGGATGCTTTGTATTTTTCCAGCTTCCAGGCTCGGACGGGCGGCGGCGACTACCACTAGTTTATTACCCAGCAAAGCTCCTCGAACCCCTATGGGATTGGAATTGGTATACATCCACTGAAATTGACGAAGGCCTAGGTCGTAGGCTTTCTCTTTCCAGGTGCGGGAATCGTCCGTCCAGTTTTGGCCGTTATCGAGCGAAAACTCGATTTTGACGTTATACAGTGTCTTCGGGCTTTCCCAGAATTCGTTAAACTGTGAAGCCCGCCACTTGCCCGCCTCAAAGGCGAAATCAGCGGCATTGAGTGGTTCGCCGGGATTCCAGCTGCAAATGCCCCCACCGGATTTACCGGCTCCGCTCACCAGAAACCACAGGGGCAGCGACTCGCAGACGTGCGGAGCGATCATCTCCAGATTGCCGCCTTCGTAACGGGTCATTACCCAGCTAAAACCCTTGTAATTTTTTCCGGTAAAGGCGGCTCGCTCGTCGAGCCATTTCAGGCATTGCCGCATATGTAAACTACTCCGGGCGGCGTAATCGTCAAAGCTGGCGTAAGCTTTACCGGGGCCAATCAGAGCCTCTTCGTAGTGAGCGTAAGGCATCATTTCAAAAAAGGTAAAACCAGCCTTTTTGTAGAGCTGATGCCGGGCTTCTCCCCCTACCACTTCATACGGTTGGTCGGGACCGCCCTTTCCTTCGGGGTACAAATTGGCTTTCCCCGACGCATACATGGCAAACTCCACATTCGGATGCTGTTGTCGAACCAGCCGAACTCCCTCCGACAGCACCTGATTATTTTTCCAGGCGGCCGGAAAACCTTCCAGATCCAGATCGAAAAACACCCGGGCGTTACCCCAGCCAAAGCGATAAGCTCTTGACCACCACCAGCCCGTCAGGAAGTCGCGTACTTGCTCGGGACTTACGGTCACCGGATTGGTCCACAAACCCTGCAAAGGGCCCGACTGCTTACACATATCATCGTCGCCCAGCATTTCGTACAAGCCCGTCCCGGGCGGCAGGGTTTGCAGAAATGTTTTGGCCTGTTCTACAGTAATTTGCTGGGTATCTACCTGACCTACGACAGACCGGATCGGGAAATAGGTATTGCCTTTGCGAACAAAGTCTCGCTCTTTTTCCAGTTCGGGAAGTAACATCGCCATCCAGAAAGATCCTTTGGGCATCCGGAAATTTGGTATTTCGGAAAGGTCCAGTCGCGTAATTTTTAGCGGATCAACCGCCTGGAATGGCACGGATGTACGTTCTGCAGCGTTCGAGCAAGCCTGCAAAACCAGAGCCAGCGATAGTAATAAGGGGAAGGAAATTTTCATACAGGGAAGGTTATTCATAAGTCCGAACGCTCAAAGCTACGTACTTCGTATACAACAGAAGCGGATGGCAGGGCTTCTTTTCCTACCATCCGCTTCTGTATCAAGAGCAAAACTAACTACTGGGTTACTTCGAAGAAATCACCTTTGTTCCAGCTGGGTCGTACCGGATTCTGGGCAATTAGGTAGCTGATGAGGAAATTCACCTGCACGTATTTCCGTCCCGCCGACCATACGAAGGAATCGTTCAGGTTGTCGGAAACCTTGTGGTAATTCGCATCCCGCCAGCTTTTCACTTTTTCAGCCAGATTCAGGGCCGGATTTGCTTTCGCGTACCCGTACTTGATGTGCAGAGCCGGGATCCCCACTTTCACGAAATTGTACTGGTCACTTCGAACAAAGCGGCCTTCGCTCGGATCAGGATCGGGTTCAACCTGCAGGTTCACAGCTTTAGCGGCTTCTTCGACTACCTTCAGCAAACTACTGTGTTCGGCTCCCAGCGAGGCTATAGATTCCAGCGGAGCCAGCAGCGTGGGCATGTCTGTATTGATATCCGCTACGATCTGTCGTTTGGGAACGGTCGGAAAAGCGGTGAAATAGCCAGAGCCCAGTAAGCCCATTTCTTCGGCCGTCACCATCAGAAACAGCAGGGAACGTTTGGGTTTTTCTTTGAGATTGGCGTACGTACGGGCCATTTCCAGAGCACAGGCCACGCCGGAAGCATTATCGTGGGCTCCGTTGTAAATGGAATCACCGTTGACGGGCTTACCCGTACCCAGGTGATCCAGGTGAGCGGAATGAATGACGTATTCTTTCTTCAGTTTTGAATCGGAGCCTTCAATTTTCCCAATCACATTGTAACTCAGCATGTTGGTAAACGTGCTTTCGTAGTGACCACTGATTTTGCTTTTCAGGGGCTGACTTACGTACTCACCCCGCTCGAGTTTCAACCAGAGGGCATCCAGGGCAATACCTTCGGCCTGCATCAGTTGTTGCAGGGCTTGTACCGACAGGCCCCCAGCGACCTGAATTTTTCCACCCAGAGCCGCCGCTGAACTCACGCGTTCGCCCGATTTGGATACGGAAGCATTGATCCCGTTCAGGCTATAATTGGTAGCGGAAGATCGGAACAGAATGGGACTGGTCGTGTAATTACAAACCAGTACGCCGATCGCTCCGTGCTTGGCCGCGAAGGTCTGAGCCGTAGCCGGATACCCCAGGTGAAGTTTCACGTTAGCGGGTACATTTTCGGGAATTTTCCGTAGTACCACCACGATTTTACCCTTCACATTCACATTCCGGTAATCGTCAAAATTGATCTGTGGTGTATCAAAACCGGCTCCAACGAATACCAGTGGAGCATTGAAATCAACGGTAGTTTTTTCGGGATGAGGCGTGAAGACGAAGTCTACTCCCCAAGTCAGAGACTTTTGCTCGCCCGAAGGCAAAATCAGCTTCAGGGAGGCCGTCTCGGGTTTGATTTTGGAATTTCGCAGGTATACTTCCTGCAGGTAACCACCTTTTTCGCCAGCGGGCTGTAAGCCCATTTTCTTATACTGTTCTACGATATAATCGGCGGCCATTTTGTACCCCGGTGCACCCGCCTTCCGGCCCAGCAACTTGTCATCGGCCAGGTAGGCCACGTGGGCTTTGATGCGATTGGAATCAATGGTATTAATTTCGGTCAGAATCGATTGTGGAATCTGAGCCGAGGCGGTTAGGGAAACGAGAAACAGCCCAAGGAATTTTTTAATCATGCCTGCTAAAGTGCTCAAGTGGAAATCGTGCGATGAAGCGAATAGGCAAGATACAAACATTAGCTTCAGCAATGGCTCCTCATTCGGGGGTATTAAGATAAAATCTGTTCATGCTTCGGGTCCTCACCGTAGGCGTTGGGCCCGGGATCGCCTTCGGCAAAGAGCATCCACAGGCCATAGAACGGAATGAGCTGAAACCAGCCACTGTTTCCCCGGTCGTGGCATCGCTTCGCCCCCTGAGCAAACCAGAACCAGGCAATGGGCAGGACGATTATCAGCCACATTACACCCTTCAGGGTCATTAAATCATACAGAGACATTTTTCCAAATAGGGCATTCAGTCCCATCGTTACGAGCCAGTGGAACAGTACGGTTAGGCCATACTCCAGGCGGCGAATACGCCCTTCGAAAGAAAACGGATGTTTGAACATGACAATAGGTTGATTGATAAGAGGTTGAACGAAACTACGAAATTCATGGATGTATGAAAACATCGGTTTGGATGAAGAGTAATTTAATCATCTTACTGTCGTTTTCTGGCTTGTTTCAGGTAATAGTTTAGTAGGAAATATTTTGTCCTGCTAAAACAGCTGGTCTTCCAGTCTCTATGCACTTCATGGAATCAATTGACGTAGTAAGGTCAGCCGTGAACTATTCAGAAACAAGTAGCCACTTTACATAAGGACCTTGATTCAGTCTGCTCAAGACCAATACGATCCAACTTCAGCCCTGCCCGTCATACTAACGAACAGGGCTGAAGTTGGATCGTGTGGATTAGGGATTAACGATGAGTTTATACATTAAATGCTCGTCCGCTGTTGTAATACGAACCAGGTACAGGCCCGCCGGTAGGGATCGAACGGTCAGGCGGCCCTGGTAAGCCTCATTCAGATACGTTAAAGGCTGTTCGGCGGTCACGGCTTTCCCCAGCGAATTGTACAGCACGTAGGTGGGTGTACGCAGAGCAGGTTTTAGTTGTACCTGCAACAACACTTCATCCCGAGCCGGGTTGGGTGCCAGGGTTACGGATGTAGTCGCACGGGGTTCTACCGAAGTAATGATCAGTTGGAAGGCATTAGACGTCTGTACCGACTGGCAACTGGCATCCGGATTGTACGCCAGCACCCGGTACTCACCCGGACGGGTAACCCGGATTTTCTGCTGCGTTTCATTACTCAGCGTATCGTTACCCAGTAGCCATACATTCCGATACGGGCTGGAGGATACCAATGTAAGACTGTTTTCCGCCGTAATGGTGGGCTTTTCAGGATTAACGCAGAAGGTCTGGCTCAGCTCCGGAGCGGCGAGGTGTTTATCATCGCCCGGCTGGCTGGCTACTACAGTTACTTTTCCGTAATCCGTAAAACTCAGCGTTGCCCCAGCAACCGTAGCCGGACCACTAACAACCCGATACTGGATGGGCAACTGCGTGTTACTGAGCGTCGGCAGGCTGTAGGTTCCCTTGCCGAACGCAAGCGAAGCGACCGTTTCCCACGCAATAAGCTGCCGGGCTTTCTGTACGGTAAACGTCCGTGTGATGGGCTGGGCCGTTTCATGGTTGGCATCCCCCGCCTGTAGAGCCGTTATTTTCACTTCACCAATCCCCGTTAGTTGTAAACGATTACCTTCCAGCAGCTGGGCGGGGCCTTTCACCTGGTACTGAACCGGTAAGGTGGCGTTACTTTGGGCCTGTAACGCAAAGGGGGTACTGGAATAGTCTCGCGTTCCCAGCTCCGGGAACGTCAAGACCAGCTGTCGTTTCACAATAGTAAACTCGCGACTCACCTCCGGGGCTGCTTCGTGATTGGCGTCACCGGGTTGGTTGAGCGTAATCCGAGCCACGCCCGCACCGGTAATTCGGACTTTCGTCCCGGTAAGAACTACGGGTCCCGTACTACTGATTTGCAACCCTAAGCCGGAGTTAATTCGAGCGGAAAGATCGAAATCCACATCCCCGTACGTACGATTGGCTAGTTCGTCAAGCGAAATCTGCTGTTTGAGTTTATGCACGGTAAACGTTTGGGTAACCGATGGAGCTGGATAATAGCTATCATTACCACTCTGAGCAATGGTAACCGTTACCGTACCCGCTCCGGTAATCTTAAGCGAACCATCGGCTACCGAGGCGGGCCCCGTCACCGTAATGGCTACGGGCAAGCCCGAGCTGGCTGAGGCCCCGACCATAATATCGCCATCCCCGTAGGTACGATCGGCTATGGGTTGCATACGAACCGTCTGATTGCCTTTGGCTACGGTAAATCGCTGGCTTACGGAAGCGGCCGTGGGTAGGTAATTTTCGTTACCGGGCTGACTGGCAGTGATCGTCACCTGACCCGCTCCTTTCAGTTTTACCGTCGTACCCACTACTTCGGCGGGGCCGCTAACGGTCAGTACCGCCGGTAATCCCGAAGACGTTCGTACCTCCAGCTGAAAATCAGGATCGCCAATGGTTTTATCCGGAATGGCCGCCAGCGAAAGGGTTTGTTCGGCTTTGGCAATGCTGAGTTTTTGCAGGACCTCTGGGGCGGCGTTGTAGTTCTCGTTGCCCGGCTGTTTGGCCAGGATCGTCGCTTCCCCCGCTCCGGTCAGGGTGACCTGATTACCCGAAATCTGTACCGGTCCGCTTTTTTCAAACGTTACGGGTAAACCCGTGGAAGCACGAGCCGACAGCGTAAAAGGAGCATCCCCGTAGGTTTTCGAACTAATTGCGTCAAACTGTATACTCTGATTAGCTTTGGCTACCGTAATGTATTGCCGGGCTTCGGCAGACATATAGTTTGCATTTCCCTGCTGATACGCACTGATCAGAATTTGGCCGGCTCCAGTGATCGTCACGCGGTTGCCCGATAGGGTGGCAGGACCTGCCACTGCATACACTATAGGCAGACCGGAACTCGCCGTAGCTGTAATTTCAAAAGGTGGATCACCAAAGGTTTTAGGGGTAATCGTACTCAGGTCGACTTGTTGCACTGCTTTCGATACCTGCATGGAATAAGTGGTCCAATAGGGTTCCCATTCCTCATTGCCTTTTTGAGCAATTTCAATATTAATCCAACTGGGTCCTTTTATCTTCAATAGTCCCTGTTCACTGAGTTCTGCATTCCCCGCAAGCAAGCGATACGTGACGGGTAAACCCGAACTGGCCCGTACTTTCAACTGAAACGAAAGGTTTTCCCGATAAACCTGATCACCAGGAAGATAGTCAACGTACAACTCTTGTGGTTTTCCGGGCGTGTATTTGGCGACGTTTGAATAATAGGGTGAGGATAAAGGTCTTATTCGAAAGAAGTTCTCTTTCCCAAGATCTATAGGGTATTGTGCCTCTGAAGAGTTTAAAATAGTGGGGCTAATTTGCCAAGGACCCTTTTCACTATCGGCATACTCAACCAGAAAACCTAGGTTATCTTCCGTTTGCTGCGTCTCGAAAACGAGGGCCAAATTGGTTGCATCAGCCCGTTGAAGTTTTAGATTATAAGCAGAGCCTTTGGGACTGGCTGAAAGATTGTATTGATCATCACCGTACCCCGGGTTGTTCATTCGAAACCAATAGCCATTATACGCCCGATCAAACTGCCCCGCTGAAAAATGATCGGTCTGACAGCCATACGAATGCCAGTAACTCATCAGGTTTTTCGTATCGGGCTTATATAACATACCTTTCGCATCCACAGGAGTACCCGTATACACGCAATTACTGATTGATATGCCGGCTACACCTGTTATATCGGCGGGCGTATCACAAACCATATCTCCGGCCGTTGCACAGTTGGAACCATCCACTAATTCGTTCCCACCTACGGCGTCAAAAGTGTGATAAAGATTCAGGTAATGGCCTATTTCGTGGGGCAATAAGTTATCCTGATATTTATAACTATTTTCATTTAAAACAATCAGGTTTGAGCCTTGACCGATGGAAGATGGATAATAAGCGTATCCTGCGTAACCGACATAAATACCATTTCTCATAGAAGATATGATGACGTTAGCCGCATTTTTTTCCAGTTGATTCACGTACGTGAGTGGATCAACCTCTCCTTCATGATAGGCCGTGTTTGCAAGTATTTTTACAGAAGTAATGTAAAAGCTGATATTACTGCCCCGGTAAAATTTTTCCAGCCAGTACATGTTTTGAGCGATGTAGTGCTTTTCATCGGCATTCACCGCCCGGCCAGCTTCAGCCGATGGTCGGAGAATGGTAAAGGCAAGGGGTATCGTAACGGGCGTAGTAGCTACTCTTCCACCAGCCATTTTGGAACGTTTGATCCACTCTCTAAATTCAGTATTGTTTTTAGGAGCAGGTGTTCCGCAGCTCAACGGTACGGTTTGTGCCTGCGAGAAAAGACTGATGAAGAGGAAAAACCAGACTAAAGTAAATCCCTGAGTACGTCTTTTAATAGTGAAAAAATGTAGACGTATAAAGTTATCTAAAGGGATACGGGTAGGTAAAGGTAAAATCATTTCAATGGAGGTAAAATGGACAATTTTAAAGGGGGGGGGGGGCAAAGATACACTTCCATTTTGTTGCTTAACACTACCTTTTATCAATACTTTCAACTGCCCAAAAGGACCGTAAACACATCCTTCTAATTGCTAATTCATTGCACAGAAAAATGCCTGTCTTTACGTATCACTTTACTTCATAAAAAGTTATCATTTCCTGCGAAGAAGACACAAAAAAAGCCGCCTGTCTTACGACGGGCGGCTAGCCTGTTTTAGGAGATCATCCCTTCTTCCTAACTCATTAACTCCGTGTAAAGGGAGTAAAATTTATCGGACATTTCTTCCTGTTCTTCGGGTAATTCTACCTTCTTATCAGGAATGTCATTCAGAATTTGATTAACGCTTTCGCTGTAATCTTCCTCCGCTTTTACGACGACATCGGCGTACTGAGCACCAATTTTAATAAAGCCATCGTAATCGAGCGAGCTCAGGCTGGATAACATGTCATCTTCGATGTCCATGGCTTTCACCTTGTCGAGCAGCTCTTCAGTAAATTTGTAACTAAAGGGGTTGTTGTAGACTGAAAATACCGACTTCGTGTCCTTAAACATGGGATCATTGCGGTAGGTCGTTTTCAGATACAGCGGAATCAAAGCCGTCATCCAGTCGTTACAGTGAACGATATCGGGAGACCAGCCTAATTTTCGAACGGTTTCAATCACGCCTTTGCAAAAGAAAATGGCCCGTTCGTCGTTATCATCGTAGAATTTCTCGTCTTTATCGAAGAATACTGATTTCCGGTGGAAATAGTCTTCGTTGTCAATAAAGTAGACCTGCAGTTTGGCACTTGGAACGGAAGCCACTTTAATAACCAGCGGCTTTTCGTCGTCCCCGACTGAAATATTGATTCCGGAAAGGCGGACGACTTCATGAAGGCGATTTTTGCGTTCGTTAATCAGTCCAAACCGGGGAACCAGTATCCGGATTTCCATGCCCCGCTCTTGCATCGCCTGGGGAAGTTTTCGCACGTATTCGGCAACGTCTGTGATTTGAAGAAAGGGATTGATCTCACTGGCAACGTACAAAATCCGGAGTTTACTCATGGGGCTTCAAGAGTTTACGAAATGGGTAAGGATATTCCAAATTCGCTTGCAAAAATATAAAAAAAATGGCTAAAATCCATGAATTAATTTCAGAAAAACTATACTTGCAAGTTTTTAGCTTCCTGAACTTTTTACCCTTTCGACTTAGTTTACCGCTTTACTAACGCTGATTACCAGTACTTCATACACGCTTTTCTTTCTGAACTATCCCATGCAGCTGATTTTTACCCAGGCTGAATTACGAACCTACCTGACCCGCTCCACGGAATCCATTGGCTTTGTTCCGACGATGGGGGCTTTACACGAAGGACACCTGCAGTTGATCCGCCGGGCCCGGCAGGAGAATGCGGTAGTGGTTTGCAGTATTTTCGTCAATCCGATTCAATTTAATAACGCCGACGACCTAGCCCGTTACCCGCGTACGCTCGAACAGGACTGTGCCCTGCTGGAAGCCGCTGGTTGTGATGTGGTATTTGCTCCCTCCGCGGTAGAAATGTACCCCAGTCAACCCGTGCTGACCTTTGATTTCGGTACCCTCGAACGCGTGCTGGAAGGAGCCTTCCGACCAGGTCATTTCAATGGCGTGGGTATCGTGGTTTCCAAACTTTTTCACCTAGTACAACCCACGCGGGCGTATTTCGGACAGAAAGATTTGCAACAGTGTCTGATTGTCCGGCGATTGATTCAGGATCTGAGTTTTCCGATTGAGCTGGTGATCGCCCCTACTGTACGCGAAACGGATGGACTGGCCATGTCATCGCGGAACCGTAACCTGACTTCTGACGAACGGACCCTGGCTCCTTTTATCCAGGCGGAGCTTCAACGGGCGAAAACGGCCCTGGAGCAAGGTACACCACCTGCCGAAGTGAAAGCTCAGGTACGCGAAGCCTTCGCGGCCCAGCCCGCTTTCCAACTGGAATACTTTGAAATTGCGGATATTGAAACCCTCCTTCCTCTGGAAGATCATCAGCCGGAACAACCCGCAGCTCTGTGTATTGCGGTGCATTTGGGTAAGGTTCGACTCATCGATAATCTTTTATTAAATACCTAAACAAAAAGCCCGACCAGCTGGTCGGGCTTTTTGTTACCATCCTCTATTCAGGTTTTCTCTCCCAGTACTCACCTGAATGATTCCTATACTATTTAGCAAACCATAACTTCAGTTTTTTGTCGTTCTGGCCGCCCTGACGTTTCAGAGCTTCGCTGAAATTGGTATAGTTGAGCGATTCTTCCGAACCCGGGTAAGGCAACCGCGTGGGTATGACACCACCATTCGTATTCAGCGTCGGAGGCGTCAGCACGGGAATACCCGTCCGGCGATATTCCGTCCAGGCTTCCACGCCCTGCCCGTACAGAGCAATCCATTTCTGCTCAATCAGTTGGGTATAACCCGCCGTACCACTTTTGAAGGCATTCGCCGTCAGATACGCATCCGATGCCGTGAGGCCATACTGAGCGTGCGAAGCTTTAATGGCATCCGTATAGAGGGTAGCCGCTTCGCCAGCCCAGGTAATGCCCTTATACGCAAATTCGGCTTTAATAAACAGCAATTCAGCATAGGTCATGATTACGCCTGGAGCCGTAGCCGATACGAAGTAATCCCCCACTTTCGACGTTTTTGACAAACCCAGAGCGTTGGCATCCGATGCCGAAAGCCCGTTGGGTACGCCCTTGTAATCACCCCCATCGGCGGGCAGATTAGCGTATACTTTCAGTCGGGCATCTTCCATCCCTTTCAGTTTATTCACCAACGTCGCACTCACCCGGTGGTCATCCCGCGTTTTGCGGTTTTCGTTCACGGGATTATTACTCGGAGCCGCATTCAGGTACACCAATTGCACGTTATCGGCATTGGAAGTCAGTACCGGATATTTCGTCGGATCTTTCAGAATACGTTCGATTTCGGCTTTCACATCAATCGGAGCATCCGCTTTTGCCAGCATTCGGTTTAATATACGCAGGCTTTGCGAGTTGGCGAATTTCTTCCATTTGGTCAGATCGCCATTGAACAGGATATCCCCCGCAATCGCTTTGCTTTTATCCGTGGTATTGATAAGTTCCGCAGCCGTTTTCAGTTCCGCTATCAGACCAGCGTAGACGTCTTTCTGAGCATCATACTTAGGTTGTAATGTCCCTTCCATGCCTTTGATGGCGTCTGAATACGGAATATCTCCGTACACATCCGTAAGCAGGGTAAATACCCAGCTCCGCAGAATGGTGGCGACGGCCTGATAATTCGTATTTCCCGTCTCCTGGCTAATCTTGTAAATACGCTGGTAATCGGCCAGAGCTTCAATATAGAAATTACTCCAGCCCGCGTTCGCAACGTCATTGGAAGTGGTATACTGATCGACATCGGTATACTGAATCCGAGCCCAATGCTGCGGGACCAGGTTTCCTACGTCCATGCCTAGCGAACCACCCCAGTAAGCATCGACGGCCGTCTGGATACCATGCGGCATGAAAAGTTCTGCCGAAGCCGTGGTCGGGTTGTTCGGGTTGGTATTCATTTGGTCGAACTCACCCGTACAGGCGGATAAGCCAACCAGTACAAACGCCAATGCGGCCTTATATCGGAATGAATGAAAAATGCGTATCATGTCAGAAACTGTTACAGATTTAAGCTGATGTTGAAACCAACGGAACGGGTGGTCGGAATCTGTCCGTTTTCAATCCCCTGCAGGTTACCGTCGTTGTAATAGCTCGTTTCGGGATCGATGTGCGGGATGTTGCTATGCAGCAGAGCCAGGTTCCGGCCTACTGCTGAAATCGTGATGTCACGGAAGGGCAGACGCTTGAATACTTTTCCGGGGAAGACGTAGGTCAGGCGTACCTCGCGAAGCTTCACGTAACTACCATCAAAAATGGTTTCTTCGTTGTTGGTCAGCAGGTAGTACTTGTGGTGCCATTCTTCCGACGAAATGTTTTTCGTATTCGGTACGTATTCCGGATTAGCCGCTGTACCAACGTTGACTACCCCTTGTCCCACAATACCCGTTTCCCGACCTACCGTGGTTTCCTTCAACACGCCCGTGTAGCGACCAATATTGATGGTTTGCGAGAAAATGTCTCCGCCCTGCTTCATATCGATGAGCGTCGTCAGCGACAGGTTTTTGTAGGTGAAGGTATTTTGCAGACCGCCGATCCACTTGGGTGTGAAGTTACCCAACACACGACGTACCGGATTAATCACGGGATACCCACTCTGGTCGTATACGATTTGTCCGTCCGGGGCCCGTTGAAAACCTTGTCCAAAGAAGGTTCCGTAGGGTTGTCCGACCCGAGCTTCGATGCCCATGCCGCGAACCGTTCCGAGCGTGTAGGTCGTCAGTCCCTGAGCCAACTCAACGACTTTGTTCTGGTTGCGGGCCCAGTTCAGGGCAATGTCCCACTTGAAGCTGTTGGTTTTCACCGCTGTACCTGTCAGTTGAATTTCGATACCCCGGTTTTGCAAACGACCTGCGTTCAGCAGTTTAGAAGAGAAACCCGTCGCATTGGATACATCCACTTTCAGAATTTGGTTGAACGACTGCTTATCGTAGTACGTCAGGTCCAGTCCAATCCGGTTTTGGAAGAATTTAAGTTCCGTACCGATTTCGTACGAGCTGGTCAACTCCGGCTTTAATTCCGGATTCAGCAGGCCGTTGCTTTCTTTCAGAGAAGCCAGACTACCCCAGGCATTCGCGTACTCGTAGGTTTGCATCAGGTTATAAGGGTCCGTATCGTTACCTACCCGGGCAATACCGCCCCGAATTTTAGCAAACGACAGGAAGGAAGACTGTACATTGAACATATCCGTCAGTACGGCACTTACGGCCGCCGAAGGATAGAAGTACGAACGGTTGCTGCTAGGCAACGCACTCGACCAGTCGTTACGAGCCGTCAGGTCAATGAAGAGATAATTCCGGAAGCCAATGTTCGCCGAAGCGTACAGGCTATTCACCACCTTCTGACTGTATGAGTTTTCCGTTACCGGACGCAGTCGGGAGTTACCCATGTTCCACACCCGGGGAATGGCCAATTCCGCCGCTGACATGTAATCCCGCTGATAGAAATTCTTCCGGTGGTTGCCCCCGATATTAGCCGTCAGGTCAAACTCACCGAATTTATGCGTAGCGTTTAACAGGAAATCCGAGTTGGATTCCCGCACGAAGATTTGCTCTTCATTGTAGCCATCAAACAGGTTTGAGGTACGGGCCGCATTTTTCGTTTTGCGACGGTCGGCGTAGTAATCCGTTCCCGTACGAGCCATCAAAGACAGCCAGTCGGTAAGTTTGTACGTAGCCGAAATGTTTCCGTACAGACGATCTTTTTCGTTTTCCCGCTTGCTATTGGCTAACTGGTAATAGGGGTTCGTCCAGTAATTGTAATTCCAGTTATTCTGGTAAATACTACCCGGAGCCGTGTAATTCTTCAGGTTTTCCATATCCACCTGACGACCAAACCAGATAAAGTACAGCCCCCAGTTCGTACGGTTATCGCTACCGTCTTTCACGTAATTACCCGTGGCCCGGATGTTCAGTTTCGGCGTTAAGTTCCAACCGGCATTTAACGAAACCGTCTGACGTTTATAGTTCGTGAAAGGCAGAATACCTGACTGATTCAGATCGGTAAGCGACAGACGAAAATCGCCTTTGTCGCTGCCACCGGTTACGGAAACGTTATTCGTATACGTTTTACCGGTTCGGAAGAATTGGTTGACGTTATCTGGATGAGCTACCCAGGGTGTTGCTGTACGCACGCCATTCACTACGGGCGAATCAAACTGCTCGATCAGGCGACCGTCTAGTCTGGGGCCCCAGCTTTCATCCACGCCATCGTTCACGCCCGCTCCGCGACCATCCACAAATTTGAATAAGCCTTTAGCCCCCTGACCGTATTCGTTTTGCCATTCAGGCTGACGGAAGGGCGTATCGAACGTCGTATTGGAATTCACCGAAACGCCAATTCCTTTGGATCCCCGACCACTCTTTAACGTGATCAGTACCACGCCGTTCGCTCCACGCGAACCATACAAAGCCGCTGCGGAGGGGCCTTTCAGTACACTCATGCTTTCAATATCGTCGGGGTTGAGCGAACCGGCACCGTTCCCGTAATCCACGCCCGTTCCCGAACCATAGTTGCTATTGTCGATAGGTACTCCATCCACTACAAACAGAGGCTGGTTGTTACTACCAATGGAGTTAGCTCCGCGAATCAGCATCCGTGAGGAAGCTCCCGGTGCTCCGTTGGAGTTGGTTACCTGTACGCCGGCAATTTTACCCGACAGGGCATTCACCAGGTTGGTCTCCCGAGCCTGTGTTAGTTGTTTACCCCCGATTTCCTGTACCGAATATCCCAGGGCTTTCTTTTCTCGCGTAATGCCCAAGGCCGTTACCACGACTTCGCTCAGGCTACTGGCGTTCATTTGTAGCTGGATGTTCAGCGTACTTTCATCCCCCAGCACTACTTCCTTACTCGTAAAACCCACATAACTGAATACCAGCGTATTGCCCGAAGATACAGCCAGCTGGTACGCTCCGTCGGCATTGGTGGTAGCACCCTTGGCGGTGCCCTTGATCGAAATCGATACCCCTGGCAACGGCTGCCCATCTTCCGAAGAAGTAATCACGCCCGTCAGCTGCCGATCCTGAGCGGTTGCCCAGAGACTACTCAACAGCAATAGCAAAATAGATAAACGTTTGTTCATGAGATGTGTACGCGTTTTGTGAATGAAATACAGTCCCATCCCACCTGACAGCCAGGCCGGAAAAGCAGCTACGGATTCGAGCAGAGCTTAGCTCAGGGGAGTGTTAGAGCGTGAAGAAAGAGCATTCATGTTTGGTTAAGATTAATGGGAAGAAGCCAATTTTTGTAGAATCTGGGATCAATATTACAAAAACCTATACAATATTCAAATATTATTTCGATTTTCTATCAATTACCTATTTTTCATTACGAAATACAAGCATTAACCAATACTATATTCTATGTAATCCAACTATACCAATACATAGTTTTAAAATTAATAATTAACATTTATAACTACAAAAATCATAATTCAAGATAAAATAAAACAATAAATGAAATTATAAACACTTAATATCGTCAATAATTCAATATATCAACTTGATAGACAATAAAATCATTTCTCTAAATTCAGTTTAATAGGAAGGATTCACACAGACTGGCGTAGTCCATTCTTCTGAGTGTGGGAACTTAAAAAGGGATGGCCTGCCGAGGAAAGTTGAGAACAGACTCTTGTCAACTGGGTGAAGAAGTTAAGCGTAGAAAGTCGCCTGCCTCAGCAGAGCCGTATCAAAAGAAATGAAGTCTGACAAAGAGAGAAGAGCCCTACCAATCAAGAGTGTTGGGAAGAAAAAACAACTGCCCAGGCCTGATGAGTCCCCGAGCAGTTGTTCAAAATTATTGTGCTGACGCTTCCGCCGCTTTTGTTTCGGGGACGCCCCACCACACCAGCAGCAAAGCGACTAACGCAATACTGGCCAAAACCAGAAATACCGTTTGGAAATTACTACGCTGGAGCAGAAAGCCCGCAAACGCATTACTCAGCGAAGCCCCTAATCCAACGGCCGTGGCAATAGCTCCCTGCGTGGTATTGAACAATCCGGTACCCTTCGTTAAATCCGATACAATCAGGATCGATAAAACCCCGAAAATACCAGCTCCTATTCCGTCTAGTACCTGAATGCATACCAATAAAATCTCGTCGTTGGTTAGCGTATATAGTACCCCACGAATGGGCAAAACCAGGAAGGCGACCAACAAAATACGTTTACGACCCTTGGAAGCATGTTTTCCAACCCAGGCACTGACAGGTATCATGACAATCTGAGCGACAACGATACAGGCCGACATATAGACGGAGGCTTCGCCCGCCTGGGCTTTTAGCGAGAGCCGTTGCCCTAACAGGGGTAGCATGGCCGCATTCGCAAAATGAAACAGGACACAAGCTAAAGCAAAGAGTAATAGAGAAGGCCTACGTAGCAGCGACCGCCAGGGACTTTCATCCGTTTTGTGATCACTCTCCCCACTGCCACGAGCCAGTTCGTGGTTGATTTCCCCGTCTTTGATTTGCCAGATGCTGATGCTACTGAGCAGAGACATGACGGCAAGCAGGACGAAAATGCCTTTACTACTGAGAAAATGGCCAATGAGTCCCGCCAGTAAGGCAGCGATTACATTCCCGGCGTGATTAAAGGTTTCATTACGACCAATGCGGGCATCGAGTGCCTGATGTCCGACTAAGCCCAGCGTAATGGCTGCCACCGCAGGGCCGAACCAGGCTGCCGAAATACCCATTAGTGCCTGACCTGCCATAATCACCGGATACGTTGGAACCGTAATGGTGAGTAAGGCGGCTACTGCCATTAACAGGGAAGCCAGCACCGTAAATAACTTTTTACGCGTGGTACGATCCACCAGTATTCCGGCGGGCGTCTGCATAACAACGGTTGTGATTCCCATGACGGACATAGCAATACCAATGTCCTGGGGTTGCCACCGTAGCGTCACCATCAAATAAATGGCTAAATAAGGCCCCATCCCATCGCGAACGTCGGCCAGCAGAAAATTCGCTTTGTCCAGTGCGGATAGACTTTGTCGGGAAGGCTGCGGTACCACAGAAGAAGTGCTTACCATTTCTTGAAAATGAAAAACACCGCAATGATCAGGAAGACAAATCCGACGGCGTGGTTCCAGGCCAGGTGATCGGTTTTAAACAGGTAAACGGTCATGAGCGTAAAGACCGTCAGCGATACTACTTCCTGGATAATCTTGAGCTGAAAGAGCGTAAACGGCCCTCCCGTTTCCTCGGAGCCGATCCGATTGGCGGGCACCTGGAAGACGTATTCGAAAAAGGCGAGTCCCCAACTCAGGGCAATGACGCCGAATAGCGAAAGTTTGGCCAGTTGGGGCCATTGTTTGACCTGCAAGTGTCCGTACCAGGCCAATGTCATAAAAGCGTTTGAAACTACGAGTAAAGCAACACAAGCTAATCCTTTCATGGTTCAAGTTTTGAGTTTGTAGTACAAACTATCTTCTCAGGATCTTGGCTTACCGAAGGAAGGATTTTAATTCGTTTTTAAGACCAATTAAGCTCGATAGCTCGAACCCAATCCACTGACTACCAATCACATACACATTATTGCTAAAATCTCTTGAACCGAGTGCGTAGAGTACGAACCAGGTTCAGGAGATTGCTTTGTAAGGGTATACGATTGAAGACCGGAAGGTCTAAGTCCTACGCTAGGCCGTCAGTTCACGGAACAGGGTTTCCAGTGATTTGCCCGATTGCCGAAAGGATTCTATGGATTCATCCGCCACCAGCTTACCCCGCTTCAGGATGATGGCCCGGTCGCAGATGGCTTCGACTTCCTGCATGATGTGGGTAGAAAACAGTACCGTTTTCTCCCTACCGATATTTTTGATAACTGACCGGATTTCAGCCAGCTGGTTAGGGTCCAGACCCGTGGTGGGCTCGTCGAGAATCAATACCTGAGGATTGTGTACCAGGGCCTGAGCCAGTCCAACGCGTTGCCGGTACCCTTTCGACAATTGTCCGATGCGTTTGTGTTGTTCCAGCCCCAGCCCTACCTGCTCAATGACTTCGTTCACCCGTCGGCTGAGCGTTTCACCTTTTAGTCCGTACAACGCTCCCATTGAACGCAGAAACTCTTTCACGTACAGATCCAAATACAGGGGATTGTGTTCCGGCAGGTAGCCCAGATGTTGCCGAACTTCCATTGAATGCTGCGTGACGTCGTAGCCAGCGACTTCGACCGTACCGCTGGAAGGCCGTAGGTACCCCGTAGCAATTTTCATGGTCGTGGATTTCCCCGCCCCGTTAGGTCCGAGAAAACCGACAATTTCTCCCGGCTTTACTTCAAAACTAATCTGATCTACCGCTTTCTGCGGCCCGTATATTTTGGAAAGCTCCTTGACAACTATGGACACGTTTCGGTACGAAAAAGGTGATTGAAAACTTTAGGCAAAGGTAGAGTTTCACCGGCAAATGTACATGCCTGCTGGCCCGCTCCCTTTAAACGTATAGCTTGGCTCAGGTGGTATATCTACTGATTTCCTGCCGCTTGAATCTTGTCAACTTCCGATGATTCCCTATTTTTACCTGATTATTCACTTCATCCGGGCATATTTTTACTTTTCTTTGAAAGAATACGTTCATTTCGCGACTTCTTTTTCCCGAGATCAGCAGAGTGCCCCTAATTACGTTCACGAAACACCATTGCATCCGTGGCCAACGACTCCTTTTTTCGTAAGAAATCCATTCAACAAGTACTAAACACTGACGCTACCGGTGAGTCGCATGGCTTATCGAAAGTGTTGGGTGTTCGCGATTTAACCTCTCTGGGGATTGCGGCCATCATTGGAGCCGGTATTTTCAGTACCATTGGTCGGGCCAGTTTTGATGGCGGTCCTGCCGTATCCTTACTTTTTGTTTTCACCGCCATTGCCTGCGTATTTACGGCGTTGAGTTACGCTCAGTTTGCTTCGACCGTACCCGTTTCGGGCAGTGCGTATACGTACGCGTACGTATCCTTCGGCGAATTATTTGCCTGGATTATCGGCTGGGCCCTGATCCTAGAATACGCCGTTTCCAACATGGTAGTAGCTATTTCCTGGTCGGAATATTTTTCTTCTATGCTGGCGGGTTTTGGGCTTCATCTACCCGGGTGGCTCACCGTCGATCCCTCCTCCGCCAGCGAAGCGGTTCGGGCCTCGGCTCCTTCCATTGGCGGAATCAAGCTCATCTGTGACTTACCGGCAGGACTTATCACGGTACTGGTAACGGCTCTGGTATACATCGGAATCAAGGAGTCCAAAAACGTCAGTAACATGCTGGTGGCTTTAAAGCTGGCCGTTATTCTGCTGGTGATTGTTGCCGGCGTATTTTACGTAAAACCCGAAAACTGGTCGCCCTTTGCCCCCAACGGCGTAAGTGGTGTATTGAGTGGCGTAGCCGCGGTATTCTTCGCGTTCATCGGTTTCGACTCGATCTCTACAACTGCTGAAGAATGTAAAAATCCCCAGCAGGACATGCCCAAGGCCATGATTTACTGCCTGATTATCTGTACCGTGCTTTACGTGCTGATTACCTTGATTCTGACGGGTATGGTTCATTACAAGGAATTGAACGTGGATGATCCGCTGGCGTATGTCTTTCACAAAGTAGGGTTTGATTTTGTGGCAGGGGTGATTTCGGTCTCGGCCGTCATCGCCATTACGAGTGCCCTGCTGGTGTATCAGCTCGGTCAGCCCCGTATCTGGATGACCATGAGCCGCGACGGTTTACTCTGGCCCAAGTTTTCGAAAGTACATCCGAAGTATCACACGCCTTCGTTTGCGACGATCGTTACGGGCGTAGTGGTCGCGATTCCTTCCATGTTCTTTGACATGGGTTTTTTCGTAGACTTAACCAGCGTAGGCACCTTCTTTGCCTTTATTCTGGTCTGCTGTGGGGTGCTGTACCTCGATTACCAGGGACTGACGAAATATTCTAAATTCCGGGTTCCGTACATCAATGGCCAATTTGTAGTAGGCATCGGCTTTGTTATCGCGATTGCTTTCGCCATTTATTCCAATCACTTTGTACTGGCCATGGAAGAAAAGCCGCTATTGTTTGTGTTCTGGATTGTATGGGCCATTCTATCGGTACTAAGTTACCGCCTCAAATTTTCTTTGCTCCCGGTTTTAGGAATCCTTACGAATCTCTATCTGATGACGGAACTGGGTTTCTGGAACTGGGGAGCTTTTGTGGCTTGGCTACTGATTGGACTCGTCATATACTTCAGCTACGGACGTAAACACTCCAAACTGGCTAAAGCCTAAATTCAATTGTTATGGTACTACGTCTCCTTACGCTCTCGTTGATACTGGTAGCTTCTACCGTTGCGTTTGCCCAGAAAAAAGTCCATCAAACGGATGCTGCCCCCGCTCCCATTGGTCCGTATAGTCAGGCCGTGGAAGCCAACGGTTTGGTTTTCGTTGCGGGGCAGGTCGGTATTAATCCGGATACGAAAAAACTGGTTGCGGGAGGCGTAGATGGGGAAGTTCCCCAAATCATGCAAAATATTCAGCAAATCCTCAAAGCGGCTGGGCTGAGTTGGTCGGATGTAGTCAACACTACTATCTACGTGAAAGACCTAGCGAACTTTCAGAAAATCAATACGCTGTACGCCAAATATTTTGAGAAGGATTTTCCGGCCCGTACCACTGTGGGCGTGGCAGATTTACCCGGAGGAGCTAGTGTAGAGATTGCCGTCATTGCCGCTCGCCGCCAATAAACTCATCCTTACGAAAGCAAAAAGGCCGGAATTGATCCGGCCTTTTTGCGTATACATTTCAATAAGCTCTTTACTAGAGCCATTTATCCGTTTAAAAGTTTCCAATCGTTAAAGAATTTGTCTCCTGACACGCTCAGGGGTAACGTCGTTTTGCGAACGGCGTTGGTTGAGCGGCTGGGTTTCCAAATTAAACCGAGCTTTACTAAAAGGCGACGGGTAGCGAAGGAATAATTCATGGCTTTTACGGTATTAAATGGTTCTCTATCTATCAAGGAACGTCGGCCCTTTTTAAATCGTGCCTTAATCGTTCAAAAATACCGTGCCAAAGGCCCTGATCTTTGAAATTCATATAAAAAAAGCCTGACTTTTTGAAAAAGTCAGGCTAAGTATTTGGTTTAGCTATAAAAAACTAGTCGCTTCTACGGCCACCCATCAATAAGCTTACGTAGTACAGCAACGTAGCCAACGAACCAAGGGCAGCAACTACGTACGTACGAGCAGCCCATTTCAAAGCATCGGATGCCATTTCGTGTTCCCGAGGCGTTGCTACGCCGGTTCTTTCAATCCAGGCCAGAGCCCGATTGGATGCATCGTACTCCACAGGCAGCGTGATAAAGCTGAAAAGCGTCGTCGCCGCAAATAGGGCCACCCCAATCGCCAGCGGAATGGGTGTAGTATTCAATAAAAGAATACCTCCCAGGATGATCCACTGCATCCAGCTTGACGCAATGCTCAGAAAAGGTACCATTGAACTCCGGAATTGCAGCCAGCTATAGGCCGTAGCGTGCTGTACGGCGTGTCCGCATTCGTGAGCAGCAACGGCAGCGGCGGCCACACTGCGGCCGTAGTACACATCATTACTGAGGTTTACGGTTTTATCCGCCGGGTTATAGTGGTCGGTAAGCTGACCTTCTACGGACAATACCCGTACGTCATAAATCCCGTTATCCCGCAACATTTTCTCAGCGATTTCTTTCCCGGAGAGGCCAACCGCCAGGCCTACCTGTGAGTATTCAGCAAATTTGCTACGTAATCGCCAGCTGACCAGCATGCTGATCACCATGAAGATTATACCAATTAAATATGCTCCTGCCATAGTTATAGTGGTTTATTAGACTAGGACGTATTTAAGTTTCAGGTTTGAGGGTTTGAGGGTTTAATGCTGTACAGCGTTCTATCGGTTTCAAAAGCTATTTAAACCTCAAATACAACTGGTTCAAACTTTAACCTATTTACTCAAACCTCATACTCTATTCAAACTTTCAAAAACTAGTCTTTATTTTCTCAATTAACGCTGAAGTTGAAAAACCTTGTACTAAGGGTACCGTTTTCACCTCGCCACCATTACCTAATACAAAATCCGAACCAACAATGGTTTCGACGGTGTAGTCATCCCCTTTGACCAAAATGTCAGGATTAATGGACTCAATCAGCTCTTTTGGCGTGGGTTCATCGAACAAAATGACAGTATCCACAAAGGCCAGCGAAGCCATCAAACGGGCCCGGGCGTATTCATTGACGACGGGGCGAAGCGGTCCTTTGATCCGGGATACTGAAGCATCCGTATTCAGGCCAAGTACTAGCCGATCGCCCAGATTACGGGCTTTTTCGAGGTAGTCGACATGACCTAAGTGTACAATATCAAAGCAGCCATTGGTAAAGACAATTCGCTGACCGCTGGTTTTCCATTCTACCAACTGAGGAATCGCTTCGGCGAGGGTTTTAATTTTTGAAGCTGTGTGCATGGGTTCTCGTCATGAATTGCGTAGGCGAAGCCTACAAATTTGGGCATCCGTGCATCAATGATGCGGACCACACGGGCGGTAAAACCTACGGTTGACTGACGACCGCCTTGCGACTGGGCCGACTGATCACAGAAATTACTAAGAAAACCAGGCCAATGGCCAGCGTGCTGAGCATTTGCGAGCTTTGAATGAAGGTGGCCAGTGTGCCACTATCGGCCTCGGGTAACTGATAAATGGAATGCAGGGCAAAGGCAACAAAGGCATTATACGACCCTACGCCACCGGGTGTCGGTAAAATCATGGCTAGTGCCCCAGTGGTCATAATGGTCAGAGCCACCAGCGGCGAGAGGTCCGCAAACTTGGGTATCGCAAAGAAAAGCACGTAGCCCATCACGTAGTACATGCCCCAGATCATCACCGTATAAAACAGAAACAGACCGGGTTGGCGTAATTTCCGAATACTCAGTAAACCCGCCAGTAGCCCCTGCCCCGCTTTCGCTAGCTTTTTTACGATAGCCAACTCAAGCAAACGTTCCCAGAGAAAGAAGACTGTCAATCCACCGACGATCAGCAGTCCCAGTACAATCCAGATTAGTACGGGTACCCCGCTTTCGGAGTCGGGTGTAGCTGAAGTAGACCGCTGGATAAAGGCCAGTAGTCGATCAAAGTCCAGCAATAAATTGATTCCCAAGAGGATAAATAAGGAAAGCACGTCGAAAATTCGCTCGGTAACGACCGTACCCAGGGATTTTTCGATGGGAATTTCATCGCTTTTGTACAAAGCACTGCAACGGGTTACTTCGCCCAATCGGGGTACGAGGTTGTTCGCAAAGTAGCCCAGCCAGACGGCGGTATTGGTTCGCAGAAACGACGGATGATAGCCCAGCGGTTCCAGTAAAATTCGCCAGCGGGCGGCCCGGCTTCCGTGAGCCACGAAGGTCAGCAGCATCATAACCCCCACCCAGCGAAAATCAGCCTGCGAGACATCAGCCCACAATTGTTCTGGATTGATGGTACCCGAGTGGATGGCGTACCAGGTCAGGCCCGCCGCCAGACCCAGAAAGACAAGATATTGTAATACGTTTTTCATGCGATGATTCGCTGTAAGCAGACCGGTTTCCGGCAAAAATAAAGGAGGTGACCCGTTTCCGAATCACCTCCCGGCAAAAACCATCATCTTCTACTACTAATCGGTGGTCCTTTTTATTTCACCAGATGATTATTGGCATCCGGAAAAACGACCATGGGCTTGTGATCTTTCGCCTCTTCGGGAGTCATCATGGCGTAAGCGATGATGATGATAATGTCCCCAACCTGAGCCCGGCGAGCCGCGGCTCCGTTTAGACAAATCGTCCCGCTTCCCCGTTCCCCCTTGATAACGTACGTTTCAAAACGCTCACCATTGTTATTATTGACAATCTGAACCTTCTCATTTTCAAGCAGGTTCGCTGCTTCCATCAAGTCCTCATCGATGGTAATACTACCTACGTAATTGAGCTCCGCCTGCGTTACCCGAACGCGGTGAAGCTTTGATTTCATAATAGTCAGGAACATCAGTGTGTATTGTTTCCAAATCCCCGAACGTGTAAGGGGCGGGCAAAGTTCGGGAAAGTTTCTTCAGAAATGACCATTCGGGTTAAGAAAAGGCGTTCTGAACGATTATTCAGAGCCCGCTTTTTCCAATGAATTTAAAGCTTTTACTAGCCTGCACCAACGATCCTACGGCAGAAAAGTAGTACGGCGATGTATCGGTACGCCTAAATTACTTTTTACCGAAGAATTTATTAGTTTTTGCACAAACGGTTGTTCATCCCGTAGCAAACGTTTGCACATGTTTTCAGGCCCAATTTCCGCCCTCCCAGTACCTGTGAGGCTCTTTACTTTCCATCTTTTGCGTTGTACTTTCATTCCAGATTCCAGCAGGAACACGCCGCACTTCCTCTTCTTATTTCACAAACGATACTCCTATGAACTGCTTTGGGGACATTCCTTTTTCGTCTGAACACTAATCCAATTCTCGAACGCCATCTCCGGAATCGGCCCTGACTTTCGGGCAGATCTGGCTCCATGACTCCTTTTGCTGGTGAATGTCCTGCATTCACTCCAACCCTACTTTGAAGCGTTTCAAGGGCAGTATTGCTGTGCCCTTTCCTGAAGTTTTAAGTCGATTCATACATTCACTTAGCTAGAAAAAACGATGAAACAATTCTCCCTGAGTTTGTTAGGGCTGATGTTCTGTCTGTGCAGTTTTGCCCAGCAGATCTCGCTCACCGGAACCGTTCGTGACGATACGGGCCAGCCCTTACCCGGCGTCAGTGTCGTGGTTCGGGGTACGCTGCAAGGCACGACGACCAACGCCAATGGTCAATTTACGATTCAGGTCGGACCGACGGCGGTACTGGAGTTCAGCTCCATCGGATACGAAAACGCCTCCTTACCCGTTGAAAACCGAACAACGCTGGACATTTCGCTTAAAAAATCAGATACGCAGCTCGACGAAGTGGTTGTACTGGGCTATAGCTCCACCACGCAGAAGAACCTGACCGGATCGGCTCAGGCCATTACGCCCAAAAATCTGAAAGACGTTACGGCGAACAATATATCGCAGATGTTACAGGGCAAAGCCGCTGGTGTGCAGGTGGGCTCCAATTCCGGTGATCCGCGGAGTGCTCCGAAAATCATCATTCGCGGCGTAGGTACGCTTACCGCCAGTTCCGATCCCCTGTACGTGGTGGATGGTGTCATTGGCGGAATCCCCAACCCCAGCGATATTGAGTCGCTTACGGTGTTGAAAGATGCTTCGGCCACTGCTTTGTACGGGGCACGGGCGTCCAATGGCGTGATTGTCGTGACGACCCGGCGGGGGGCAGCGGGCAAAACGAAACTCACGGCCCGGCTTAACAAAGGGATTGGTACCCTGAATCTGGGGAATTTTCGGCTGCTGAATGGTCCGGAATTATATGCCGTACAGAAACAGGCCTTCGAACGGGATCGCCCCGGTCAGAACATTAACAGCTTTCTGCCCACACCCGAAGCCAATGCCAATACCAACTGGTTTGATCAGGCCTTCCGCACGGCGTCCAACACGCTGGCCGAGCTGAACGCCTCGGGAGGCTCGGACAAGACCCGTTTTTTCATCAGCGGTAACTATTATCAGGAAGAAGGGATTTTGAAGGAGACCGGATTAGATCGCTTCGGTCTGCGGCTCAATTTCAACCACGATGTAACCGAAAAACTGCACCTAACGCTCAACACAGCGGGTACGTATACGCGGGGCTACGACAACAGCGGCGGTTCCCTGTACGGAGCGTATACCTATCTGCCCTACGATGATCCGTATTATGAGGGAAAACCCTACAACCCTATTACGGGAGCTAAAACCTGGTACGGTCGCGATAACGCGAACTTCATTTACAACCAGCAGTTTGAGAAGTTCAAAGAAAATACACTGGCTGGCGACGTGTTATTCAAAGCGGAATATGAACTTCTGCCCTGGCTGACGCTTTCGATGACCAATCGGGCTCAAACTACGTTTTACGAAACCGAAAGTACTGAGGACGCTCGGGGCAACAGTGCCGCTGACGTACAGGGTCGCTTGTCGCAGTTTAACAGTCGGGATTATACCCTGCTGACTTCCAACCTCCTCCGTTTCAAACACGAATTTGCCGGGGGCCATACGCTCGATGGATTAGCGGGGTATGAGTACCAGACCTATTACTACCAGTCGCTGGGTGCTACGGGAAAGGGGATTTTTTCCGGGCTGGATATTCTGGATGCGGCCTCCCAACCCGAGAGCATTCAGGGTACCAAAAATGACAATGCGTTTTCGTCGTACTTGTTTCAGGCTAATTACGGCTACAACGACAAGTACATCGTGACGACCTCGTTTCGGCGGGATGGCTCGTCCAAGTTTGGTCGCAATAAGAAGTTCGGGAATTTCTACGCCGTCGGTTTTACCTGGAATGTTTCCAACGAAAGCTTTCTAGCCAATCACCGCAACATCAATAATCTTAAACTTCGCCTGAGCTACGGTACTACGGGCAACGCCGACGGCATCAGCGATTATGCAGCTCAGGGCCTGTACAACTTGACCGATCAGTACGCGGGCGTGCCTTCGGCCTATCCCACACGAATTGAGAATCCGAACCTTTCCTGGGAAGTTTCCAATAATGCCAACTTGGGGGTGGATGTGACGCTCTGGAAGCGATTGTCAGTGACGGTGGATGTGTATAATCGTTTGACGAACAATCTGTTGTTCAACCGTCCGTTGCAGGGCACGAGCGGGTACGCGTACATCACCGAAAACATCGGATCCGTTCGAAACCGGGGGCTGGAGGTGGTGTTCTCCGGAGATGTCATTCAGCAAAAGAACTTTAAATGGCTGATGGAAATCAACGCGGGTATGAACCGCAATGAGCTGACGGAACTCTACGGAAACACCAGTTTTATCGCGAACAGCTTACGGCCTTACGCCCTGAACCAACCCCTGAATAGCTGGTACATGCGGCGTTGGCTGGGCGTGGATACACAAACGGGCAATCCGTTGTGGGAGAAAGTCAATGCCGACGGGACGGCCAGTTCAACGGGGAATTATAACGAAGCCACCCTGCAATTCATCGGCAGTAACGCCAACCCCAAACTCTTCGGTGGAATCCGGCAGGTACTGACCTGGAAAAACCTGGAACTGAATGCTTTCTTCTCGTACTCAACCGGAGCGATGATCTACAACGGGGATCGTCAATTGTTCGACAGCGATGGAGCCTACGATCGTTACAGCCTCATGGCTCTGTCTAATGGCTGGTCCCGCTGGCAACAGCCCGGCGACGTGGCCACGCACCCCCGCTACGTACTGGGTGGCAATAACAACTCGCAGCGGCCTTCGTCCCGCTTTCTGGAAAATGGCAATTACCTGCGACTACGGAACATCAGTCTGAGCTATGACTTCCCTTCAGAACTCCTGCAGAAAGCTAAGCTGGGGGGCCTTCGGCTGACAGCGTCGGCGGATAACCTGTTCACCCTTACCAAGTTTTCGGGCATTGATCCGGACATTCCGGGCACGGGTGAAGTGGGTACGAAGTATCCGTTCAGCAAAAAATTCGTCTTTGGTATTCAACTGAGCTTCTAATCTTTTCTTCGTATGAAGACCTTCTCTCTTATCCGTACGCTGCCGCTTTTTCTGGGGTTGCTGGCTTCGTGCAGTATCGATAAAACGCCCTACGACGGCCTTTCCGAGTCGGAATTATTGACTAATGAACAAGGCCTGCGGGCCGCTACGGATGGCAACTATACCATCATTAAGTCGCTGGATTATACCCGAAATCTCTACATCATGAATGAATTTCAGGGCGATAATGTGACGCTGAGCGGTACCACCACTGATCCGCTGTTTCTGACCTATACCTACCGCCATACGGCCGATCAGGGCAATGCTCTACAGATTTACCGGAAAGGTTACGCCGCGATTATCGGCTGTAATAAAGTGATCACGGCAACTACGGCGGGGCAGTCGAAAGAACTGGATCAGCTGCTGGGTGAAAACCTGTTTCTGCGGGCCATGATCCACTTCGACCTGGTACGCCTGTTTGGCCGTCCCTATACGCAAAGCCCCGAAAGTAATCTGGGCATCGTCATTAAAACCGACCTGACGCCCGACGACAACGCCAGCCGGGCTACGGTGAAAGCAGTTTACGATTTCATTGTGGCGGACCTGAAAAAGGCGGCCTCACTGATGACGATTGCCAAAAGCAGCAGTTACGCTACGGCGGAAGCGGCCCACGCCCTGCTGTCCCGGGTGTATCTCTACCAGAATCAGAATGATCTGGCGATTGAAGAAGCCAATCTGGTTATCAATAGCAAGCGTTATACCCTGTCGACGCCCACGCAAGTGCCGACTTTTTATACCCTCGAAAACGAGCAGAATCCCGAAATCATTTTTGCGATCAAGCATACGCTCCGGGATGACCGCACCTGGAGTGCCATTGGGTCCATGTACTACACCTCGCCCGGCGGCGTGGGTTGGGGTGAAGTCTACGCTTCACAGGCGTACCAGGATTTGATCAATCAGTTTCCGAATGATCAGCGGCGTTCGTTTCTGGTACGGAAACTGACCTCGACAGGCCAACAGGAAAAGCGGAATGGCATCGATAAGGTATACATTACCAAGTTCTCCAATCAGGGTGGCATTCCTACGCTCAGTTCACCCGTCGTTTTACGCCTGTCGGAAATGTATTTGAACCGGGCCGAAGCTTACGCCAAGAAAGGCCAGCTGGATCAGGCCATCGCCGATGTCAATACCATCCGGACGCGGGCAGGACTGAGCGGTACGGCCTTGTTCAGTACGTCGGATTTGAAAGGCTTGGCGTCAGTGCTGGACGTGGTCCTACAGGAACGTCGGCTGGAGCTGGCCTTCGAAGGGCATCGGGCCTATGATCTGTACCGCAACAACCGTAGCCTGGTACGAAATTACCCCGGCTACCACAATATCCAGACCGGTCAGCAGACGGTTCCAGCCACGGATAAACAGGTTGTCCACCTCATTCCCGAATCGGAGATTGTGCTGAATGGGAATTTGAAGCAGAATCCGATTTAGCATTTTGGGTTTTCAGCTGAATACTGGCCTAAGATAGATCTGAATGAAAGGCAAGCATAAACCCCAGCATTACTCTGAGTCATATTATACTCGGAGTAATGCTGGGGTTTTTCTTTGTGAACTTTTGTGTCTTTGTACCGTCGTAGTTAACGACTTAACCCAAAACTCAAAACGCTTCCTACCAAACTTTCAGCTCCCCCCGCCTGTTCTTCCCACCACCAATACCCAAAACTCAAAACGCTTCCTACCAAACCTTCAACACAATCGCTGCCAGCGGAGGAATGTTTACGCTGATGGATTGTTCTTTGCCCTGCCAGGCGATGGCTTCGGACATGTAGGTACCATTTTCGTACTTGCCCGTACCCCAGAAACGAATGGCGTCGGAGTTGAAGATTTCGGTATACATCCCCTGCATTGGCACGCCAATGCGGTAGTTGGGACGGGGTACCGGAGTCATGTTCAGTACAATTACCAGTTTTTCGGTGGGTGAATGGCCTTTACGGCTGTACACCAGCACCGTATTTTCGCGATCCGTCGTATCAATCCATTCGAAGCCTTCGGCTGAGAAACTATGCTCAAAGAGGGCTGGTTCTTTCTTATACAAAGCATTCAATTCCGTCACGCAGGCTTTCATACCCAAATGCGGCGGGTACTGCAAGAGGTGCCAGTCCAGCGATTGTTTAAAGTTCCACTCCGACGTCTGACCGAATTCGCCCCCCATAAACAGTAATTTGGTTCCGGGGTGCGTAAACATGTACGTGAATAACAATCGAAGGTTCGCAAAACGCTGCCATTCATCCCCGGGCATTTTTGAAACCAGAGCCTCCTTGCCGTAGACCACTTCGTCGTGCGAGAGGGGTAACATGAAGTTTTCGGTAAAACCGTAAACCGTACTGAAGGTGAACTGATCCTGGTGGTATTTACGATAGGCTGGATCTCGTTCGAAGTACTTCAGCGTATCGTTCATCCAGCCCATCATCCACTTCATCCCAAATCCCAGCCCGCCCGTATATACCGGACGCGATACGCCCGGAAACGCCGTTGACTCCTCGGCAATGGTTTGCGTGTCGGGGTATTCCTGATAAATGATCGTATTGAGGTCGCGGAACAGTGAAATCGCTTCCAGGTTTTCGCGGCCCCCAAATACGTTGGGTATCCACTCACCCGCATTCCGGGAGTAGTCCAGATACAGCATGGAAGCCACGGCATCCACCCGCAAGCCATCGACGTGGTAGCGATCCAGCCAGAAAACGGCGTTTGACAACAGGAAGCTCCGTACTTCGTTCCGACCGTAGTTGAAAATATAGGATTTCCAGTCGGGGTGATAGCCCTGACGGGGATCGGCGTGTTCGTACAGGTGTGAACCATCAAAGTAAAACAAGCCAGTGGTATCGCCCGGGAAGTGGCTCGGTACCCAGTCCAGAATCACGCCAATGCCATTCTGATGCAGTTTTTCGAACAACATCATCATCTCCTGTGGCGTACCGTATTTATTGTTAGCGGCGTAATACCCCGTAATCTGATAACCCCAGGAAGGTTCGTAGGGGTGTTGCATGACGGGCATGAACTCGACGTGCGTAAAGCCACATTCTTTGACGTGTTCGACCAGACGATCCGCAAATTCGGGAATCCGTAAACGACGATCCGGGTCCTGTGGGTCGCGTAACCAGGAGCCTAGGTGGACTTCATACACCGAAACGGGAGCGTTGAGTTTATTCTTCTCCCCTCGCGTCTGCATCCAGTCGGCGTCGTTCCATTCGTACCAGGTATCCCAAACGATACTGGCTGTGGAGGGTGGCTCTTCCCAACGCAGGGCGTAGGGATCGCCTTTCTCCAGTTCTTCGCCCGAATTGGCTACGATAAAATATTTGTATACCTCGCCATTGCCCACGTTTGGAATCCAACCTTCCCAGATTCCTGAACTGTCATAGCGTACGTACAGAGCATTCGCTCCGCGATTCCAGTAATTGAAGTTACCAATCACGGATACGTACTTGGCATTCGGAGCCCATACGGCGAAATACGTACCCGTGACGCCCTCGTGCTCCATGACGTGCGAGCCGAGCTTTTCGTACAGTTTAAAGTGTTTACCCGACGCAAACAAATGAATATCGAACTCAGAAAAGCGACTGAGCGGTTCGACGGCTTTGAAAGAAACAGAGGAAGTCGGATCAGCCGATTGCCCGGACAAACTTTCCTGAGGTTGAGGTTCTAGTTGAATGCTTGACTTCGCCATACGTGGTGTAAAACAAATGATAAAAGGCTGCAAATGAGTAACCTATTTCAGACCTGCCGCAAGGGTTTGGAAATTCCTGAAAGTCGGACTGGGGTTCTGAATACTTAACTAAAAAGCGTTCGTTTGGTTAGTACCGGTTTCGATAAAAATTCCGAACCATAGCGTCGTGAAGGACTGCCGCAAAATAGCATTTTCCGACGAATGTACTAGAGAAAAAAGAGCGAAGAACCAGAAAAGCAAAAAGGCTCATTCGTTCGCTAGTTTGAACGAATGAGCCTTGATAAGCTATGGAATCCGTAAGGTTATTTCATCTGAACTACCGTAACCCCTGCCCCACCTCGATCAGGGTGTTCGTCGGCCATACCGGCTACCTGTGAGTAGGTACGCAGGTGATTGCGAAGGAGTTGACGCAGAATACCGTCACCTTTCCCGTGTACAATCCGCAGTTCAGGGTACCCCAGCATAATGGCATCGTCCATGAAATTATCGACAGCCACCATTGCCTCTTCGCCGCGTTTACCCCGTACATCCAGGTTGAACGAGAAGTTGATAGCTTTTTCGTTTAGATCTACACCCGTGAGCTTGGCCCGGGGTTTATCGTCGCCCGTAGCGGCTTTGAATTCTTTGCGGGACACCTTTTCGAGACGGTTCGCTTTCACCGTCGTACGCAGATCGCCAATGGCAATAACGGCGTCTTTTCCCTTCAGATCCAGTACTTCACCCACCGTACTCTGTCCCTTGATGCGGACCAGTGATCCTACCGTAATGGTCCCTCCTACGACTTCCACTTCGTTCGTCGGAGCTGGGGCGGCTTTGGGTGGGGCAATCACTTCCTGCGTGAGTTTCTGAGCCGAGAAATCGGTTAATTGCTGACGAATTTCCTTGGTGGCCAGCTTTTCAGCTCCTTGTTCGCGGATTTCCCGAATGGTATTCTCAATCTTGGCATTGGCCTCCCGCAGCAGTTCTTTCGCCTGAACCTTAGCCTCGTTAAGTAGCCGTTTCTTCTCCGTATCCAGGTAACTTTTCAGCGTCTGGTACTGCTCGGTGAGTTTATCCAGTTCCTGCTGTCGCTGTAAGTTCTGAGCGTTCCGATCCTGGAAGACCTTTTTTTCGATTTCCAGTTCCTTCGATAACTTCTCAAAATTCACCTGATGGCGATCCAGCTTCTGCCGGGCCGCGTCGAGTACGGGCTTGGGCAAGCCGATTTTCCGGCCAATTTCAAAGGCAAACGAACTACCGGGCTTACCAATTTCCAGCTCGTAAAGCGGTTCCAGGTGTTCGGCATCGAAACGCATGGCTCCATTCACCAGCCCTTCCGTACGGTCGGCGAAGGTTTTCAGATTGGAATAGTGTGTGTTGATGACGCCGTAGGCTCCCGAGCGATTCAAGTCGTTGAGGATACTCTCGGCAATGGCACCACCCAGACTCGGCTCGGTTCCCGTACCAAATTCGTCGATCAAAAACAGCGTTTTTTTGTCCGAATGCAACAGAAAATGCTTCATGTTAGTCAGGTGCGATGAGTACGTAGACAAGTCATTTTCCAGACTTTGTTCATCGCCAATGTCCATGAACAGATTCCGGAAGAGCCCAATCGTCGAGAAATCATCCACCGGTACCAGCAGGCCGCACTGGAACATATACTGGATCAGACCCAGCGTTTTCAGCATTACCGACTTACCCCCGGCGTTGGGACCCGACACGAGCAAAATGCGTTGCGTGGCATCCAGTTTCACGTGCAGCGGTACCACCGACCGACCCTGTTTCTGATAACTCATCAATAGCAACGGGTGCCGGGCTCCGTGCCAGTCCACAAGAGGTTGCTGGACAAAAAACGGAGCGTTGGCGTTCATTTCCAAAGCCAGTTTAGCCTTGGCCCGAATGAAATCCACGATCCCCAGAAAGGTATACGCCCGCTTGAGTTCTTCGGTATGCGGACGCACTTTCGAGGTCAGATCGGTCAGGATACGGATGATTTCCCGGCGTTCCCGCGATTCCAGTTCCCGAATTTCATTGTTCGATTCCAGAGCGTCGGCGGGTTCCAGAAAAACGGTTTTCCCCGAATCCGACTCATCCTGTACGAAGCCGCGAATTTTGCGTTTGTGCTCGGCTACCAGCGGAATCACCATCCGGCCATTCCGTACCGTCATGGTTGCTCCTTCGGGTACCCATCCGTTTTGCTGAGCCGTGCGTAACATCGAATCGAGCGTCCGCCGCAGACGGGCCTGTTCAGCAATCAGTTCGCGACGGATGTGCTGCAATTCCGCCGAGGCATTGTCCCGCAACCGACCGCGATCATCGATGATCCGGTCAATTTCCTTCAGTAGCTGCGATAGCTCATCGCTTTTGCTCCGGCGGGGTTTATCCTCGTCGTCGGTTTTGCGTTCCTGAAACGCCTGTACGGTCAGTTCCCGCAGGTACGGAAAGCTAGGTTCTTCTTTGTTCTCGAAAAATCGCTGAATGCTCTGAATGGTACGCAGTGAAAGCTTGAGATCGAAAAATTCCTCTTCGTTCAAAAAAGCCCCTTCGATACGGGCTTTGGCAATCTGTTCGGTAACGTCGATGTAATTAGACTGCGGAAAATCCGGCTCGTGAGCCACAATTTCCTTCATTTCGGCCACCTGACCTACCATTTTCTGGATCTGGTCAAAGCGATCGGAAAAGCGTATTTTCTCCACAAACGACCGGCCCAGCGACGACAGGCAAGCCTCGCTCAGCATCTGACGAATCCGGTCGAATCCGAGTTTTTCTTCTATGTTTTTTGGGTAAAGCAAGTTAGTTTTTGGTTATTAGTTGGTTGTTGTGCGGTTGCCCAAACGCCTCCGCAATCTGCTGCACCAGCACTTCATTAATCCGGACGTAGCTCTCGTGCGTCCAGCCCGCTACGTGGGGTGTAAAGATGACATTCGGCAATTGAATCAAGGAATCAAACACTTCGTCAGGACCGGCGGGTAACTGGTGGAGTTTTTCGTTTTCCAGTACGTCCAGGCAAGCTCCCAGTATTTTTCCGGATTGTAATCCCTGCAACACGGCGGCCAGCTGCACGATCTCTCCCCGCGAACAGTTGATCAGGTAGAAAGGCTTCTGAAAACGGCCAATGAAGTCTTCGCGTACCAGGTAACTCGTTTCATCCATCAGCGGAATGTGTAAACTCAGCACATCGGCCTGCTCAAAAAGCTGCTCCATCGTGGCCTGCTTGGCATAGGCATCGGAATAATTATCCCGGTATTTATCGTAAGCCAGTACGTTCACGTTGAAGCCGCTCAGTCGTTTGGCAAAGGCCTGTCCGTTATGCCCGTACCCGATCAGACCAACGGTTTTGCCGCCCAGTTCGGTACCGCGATTGGCTTCGCGTAACCAGATTTTCTGGCGTACTTCCCGGTCGGCGGTATGGATATGGTTGAGCAGAGCCAGTAGCATACCCAGGGCGTGTTCGCCCACGGCGTCCATATTTCCGGCATTCGCAGCAAACAGGCGTACGTGATGGCGATCGCAGGCTTCCCGGTCAATCAGATCCAGTCCGGCCCCAGCCCGACCGATGAATTCCAGACGCGTGGCGGCCTGTAGAAAAGCCTCGTCCACGCGGGTTTTATTACGGATCATCAATCCTTCGTAATCGGCAATCTGTTCGAGAATTTCGTCCCGCTTGGCTTTGGGTTGATAGGTATAGGCAAACCCGGCTTTGTCAAGCATTTCGAACAGGCTGGGGTGCATTTCATCACAAACAAAAATTCGTTTCATTGCAGAAGGAGTTAGCCAAAGCTGGGCTGGTATTGCTAATAAAAAGTCAAAGTTAAAACTTTCGTATCGCCCATGAAAGTCCGTATAATTCAACCCATTTTCAAGGCTCAGAGTTTCCCTAAGCGATAGGAAAGGATATTTTGAATATTCCTCGTAGGCCAGAAATAAACTTTCCCTACTACGGTCTTTGCCAAAAAAAGACTTCCCGCAGGGCCAATTCCCTGACGGATGCCGTAACTTCGCCCAGTTATCCTGATTTTCAAGGTCAGTATAACCCCAAATCTGACTGGATGAAACGATCATGAGCGAGCAAGCACAGAAACCGGTTATTGGCATCACTTTGGGCGATTACAACGGCATCGGACCCGAAGTAATCCTGAAAGCCTTACACGGAAATCAACTCAATAAACATTTTACGCCGGTGGTCTACGGATCGATGCGGGTACTGAACCGTTACAAGCATCTGTACGACATGAAAGACTGGCAACTGCATCCGGCCCCGGCGGCGGATCAGTTGAACACTAAAATGGTCAACGTTATCACCTGTTTTGATGATAGCCAAACCAATGTCGAACCGGGTAATGTAGTACCCGAAGCCGGACAGGCGGCTTACCAGAGTCTGGCCAAAGCCGTTGAAGATCTAAAAGCGGGACATCTGGCCGCTTTGGTGACGGCTCCCATCAACAAGTACAATATTCAATCCGAAGAATTCAAGTTTCCGGGGCATACCGAATACCTCGCCGAAGCCTTCAGCAGTTCTGAATACCTGATGTTCATGGTTTCTGAACGCCTGAAAGTCGGCGTCGTGACGGGTCACGTGCCCTTGGGCCGGGTTCGTTCGAACATCAATCAGGATGCGGTTTCCCGGAAATTAACCCAGATTATTAAATCTTTAAAGGAAGATTTTGGTATCCAGAAACCCCGCGTCGCTGTCCTGAGTTTGAACCCACACGCGGGTGAAGACGGACTTTTAGGTAACGAAGAAAAGGAGGTAATTACCCCCGTAATCGATCAATTCCGGAAGAAAAATCATCTGGTGTACGGACCTTTTCCCGCTGACGGCTTCTTTGGGGCCAATAGCTGGAAGAAATTCGACGCCATTCTGGCGATGTACCACGATCAGGGCCTGATGCCGTTTAAGATGCTGGCTTTTGAAGACGGCGTGAACTTTACGGCAGGTCTGCCCATTGTCCGGACGAGTCCTGATCACGGCACGGCTTACGATATTGCGGGTAAAAATGTAGCGGACCCCAGTTCCATGTTACACGCGTTGTACTCGGCTCTGGACATTGTACGGCATCGTACCGAATGGGAAAGCCTAGAAGCCCAAGGACTGGAGCACCAGAATAGTGCAGCCATGACGGAACTGCCCGTCACGGATGAACGGGATCCTCGAACGGAAACTTCGACCCGCTCACAGGAACGTCCCAATAAGGAAGAGCGTCCCAACCGGGAAGATCGCCCGAATCGCGACGAGCGGCAACCCCGCGAAGAACGAGCGACCCGGGAGGATCGGCCCAATCGGGAAGACCGCTCCAACCGCGAAAATCGGCAACCCCGGGAAGACCGCCGTCCAGCTGCCTCACCCGTAGCTACGGACTTGCCCGCATCGGACCCGGTAGCCGAACAACCGCTTCAGCCCAAAACCGAAGAACAACGAACGAACGAACGCCCCCGGCGGGAGGACCGACAAAATCGGAATAACCGTCCCCAACGGGAAGAGCGTCAGCAACGCCCAGATCGGCGGGAAAATCAAAACCAGCGGCCCCCGCAGGAAGTCAGTGCTGACGCGACCCCTTCCGGCAGCGAAGAACAACGTCCCAATGAACGCCCCCGGCGGGAAGACCGGCAAAATCGGAATAACAACCCCCGTTTCCAGCGAGACGAGCGTCAGCCACGCCCGGATCGGCGGGAAAATCAGAACCAGCGGCCTAAACCGGATCAGGAAGGAACCCCTTCGGAAAATCGGGAAGCCCAGGTAAAATTATTAGCGATTTCTCAATCTTTACTGATTGCCAAAACGCCGCCAACCAACGCTAAACCGGACGAGACCCCTGAAGCTTAGTCGTTCTTGTTCATATTTTCTGTGCTATGTTGAAATCGATGACCGGCTTTGGTCGGGGCGTACTGGAAGCGGATGGCTTTCAGGTAACCGCTGAAATTAAGACGTTAAATTCCAAAGGGTTAGACATTTTTTGCCGCATACCCAAAAGTTTATCAAGTCGGGAAATTGAACTGCGTAATCTCCTTTCGGCTGAACTTGAACGCGGAAAGATTGAGCTGAATATCAGTATTACTAAGACGGCACAGGCCGAAGCCTCCGTTTCAGTAAACCGTCCGCTCGTGAAGGCGTATTTTCAGGATTTACGCGAAAGCTTCTACCACCTGAGCAACAGTTTCGACGATCTGGAAATGTTCAAGCTGGCTCTGACCTGGCCGAATGCCCAAAATACCGAAGTAGTTACAGAAAGCTCGGAAGACGAGTGGAAAACCGCTCTGGAAGCCGTACGTCTGGCCCTGACCGAATGCCAGGCCTTCCGCGAACGCGAAGGACAGGTGCTCGAAGGGATCTTCAGCGATTGCATCAACGGGATTGAAAAAGGCTTACAGCAAGTTTCCGAACAGGATGGACTGCGGATTCCGGCAGTACGCGAACGCTTGCTGAAAACCATTACGGATTTACTCGGGGAAGATGGTTTCGATAAAAATCGCTTCGAGCAGGAGTTGGTCTACTACGTCGAGAAATACGACATTTCCGAAGAAAAAGTACGCCTGCAAACGCACCTCGATTATTTCCGGGAAATCATCCAGGAAGGTAACGGCAAAAAGCTGGGTTTCATGGCTCAGGAAATTGGCCGAGAAATCAATACCATCGGCTCGAAAGCCAATGATGCGGGCCTGCAGCGACTGGTCGTAGGTATGAAAGACGATCTGGAGAAAATTAAGGAACAAACGGCGAACGTGTTGTAAATAGTGAGCCTTTGAATGTTCTTCGGATTACATACTAGGCTAGTCACGGTGAACCACCCAAATAGATACGGCGTATGGAATGGTTTTATTCCGTACGCCGTATTGCGTTTTATTCTAGTATATCTATGCCGCTCACTACCGAATTCTATCAGCAACCTTCCCTCGATTTAGCCCGTAATTTACTGGGATGTGTATTGGTTCATAACGGTCCCGAGGGCCGCACGGCGGGGATTATCGTCGAAACAGAAGCGTATCTAAAAGACGATCCGGCCTGCCACGCCTACACGCGAAAGACGGTTCGCAATGCCCCCATGTTCGGTCCAGTAGGCATGATTTACGTTTACCAGATTTATGGTCAGTATTACTGCGTCAATATTTCCAGTGGTGGCGAAGGTATTGGCGAGGCCGTTCTGATCCGGGCTTTGGAACCGACGGAAGGGCTGGATTTGATGGCCGAACGTCGTATTGCCGCCCAGCAACGAATTCAGCAGTTTTTTGGGAAAACTTACGCCGATCGGGTACTGAAACCGACGCAGTTGTGTAAGGGACCGGCGAGTCTGGTACACGCCATGGCTATTACCAAGGAGATGAATTTTTGGATGATTCAGGATAGTCCGTTGTTTATCGAACCGGCCGTTTTACACGATTTCGACGTGGTCCAGACGACACGGATTGGCATTAAAGTAGGCGTAGAACTCCCCTATCGTTTCTACGTGAAGGGCAATGCGTTTATTAGTAAGAAATAGAGGGCTATACTAGGCTACCTTTAAAGAATCTGTTACCTAATTTCCCTTGATCAACGTTACAATCAACCAACAACTCGCAACCAGAAACCAGGATTTTTGTACTTTGCTCCTCTTATGGATGCTACGTATACGGTACGGATCGTTGAGTTTTCAGAAGCTATTCCGACCCTCCCCTTTGAACGTTATTTGTTTAATGAACCCCTTCACCTTCAAACCCAGGTACAGCCGGGCGACCGGGTACTGACCTTTTTTTTACTGAAAGCGGAGCAGATACAGGCCCGGCTTACGGTATTTATGACGCCCGAAAAAGCCATCAGTCCCCGCCGGGCGACGTTTGGCGGCATCGAAACAAGTACCAACGTTCCGCTTACAGCGTTGCAGATATTCGTACAGGCTGTTCTTTCCGAAGTTTCAACCGTACCTTTTCTTGAACTCCGCAGTTTTCCAGATGGACTCAATCCCGATTTAGCTTCTCACCTGCATCGGCTGTTTACAGAAGCTGGTTTTCGGGTCACGACCAGCGAACTGAATCAGCACCTTCCGGTTTCTTCCCTACCCATTGAACAGCACTTACACACCTCCACTTTACGTCGATTAAGGAAAAGCGAGCGGGAAGGTTTTAAGTTTTCTGAATGGGTGGAACCCGACTGGCCGCAGGTACACGCCTTCATAGCCGAAGCCCGGCGGCGGAAAAACCGTCCGATGACCCTATCGCTGGAGCAATTACGGCAGTCTGTCCAGCAGTTGCCCGGCATTTTTCGGGTGTTCACCGTGCGGCAGGATACCGTGCTGGCGGCTTTAATCGTAACGGTTCACATCAATGACCGGATTCTGTATACCCTGTATCCTGCTGATGATCCGACTTTTTTAAGCTCCAGTCCGCTCATTCTGGCGTATGCGGGTTTGTATCGGGTTTGTCAACGCGAAGGGTACGAACTACTGGATCTGGGAATCTCCACTGAGAACGGCGAACGCAACGAAGGTCTCATTCGTTTTAAAAATAATCTTGGAGCGATTGAATCAGAAAAACGCACGTACACGTTCTTCTTTCCCAGAAAGTAAATAAATTGTCTTCAAATCATTCAACAATTTCATGGACGCTTACATTGTAGCCGGTTTCCGTAGCCCCGTCGGTAAAGCTCCCAAGGGAGGTTTACGCTTTACTCGCCCCGACGATCTGGCGGCTACGGTTATTAAACATACCCTTTCAACGATTCCTCAACTGGACCCCAGCCGCGTCGACGATCTCATCGTCGGCAACGCCGTACCCGAAGCCGAACAGGGCATGCAGATGGGTCGGTATATTTCGCTACTGGCCCTTCCCGAAACCGTTTCGGGCCTGACGATTAACCGCTACTGCGGTTCCGGTTTGGAAGCCGTGGCCATGGCCGCCAGCAAAATCCACGCGGGCTGGGCCGATTGCATTATTGCGGGTGGTACGGAATCCATGTCGCTGGTGCCGGTGATGGGCTGGAAAACGGCTCTCAACTACGACATTGCCAAAAATCACGCGGATTACTACCTCAGCATGGGTCTTACGGCGGAACAGGTAGCACAACAGTTCAAAATTAGCCGGGAAGCTCAGGATGCCTTTGCTCTGGCTAGCCATCAGAAAGCGTTGAAAGCTCAGGCAGAAGGAATTTTCGATCAGGAAATTGTTCCGATTCCAGTTCAGGAAACCTTTTTTGATCCCCTGAGCGGTAAGAAAAAAACGAAAGAATACGCCGTAGCTCTCGACGAAGGCCCCCGGGCAGATACGAGTCTGGAAGCGTTAGCAAAGCTGAAACCCGTCTTTGCGGCCAATGGTAGCGTTACGGCGGGCAATTCCTCCCAAACTTCCGATGGAGCGGCGTTCGTCGTCGTTATGTCCGAGCGGCTGGTGAAGGAACTGGCCCTGCAACCCATTGCCCGGATGATGAGCTACGCTACGGCGGGCGTCGAACCCCGGATCATGGGCATTGGCCCCGTGGCGGCTATCCCCAAAGCTCTGAAACAGGCGGGACTGAAACTGGACGATATTGAGCAGGTGGAACTGAATGAAGCTTTCGCGGCCCAGTCGCTGGCGGTGATTCAGGAGCTGGGTATCAATCCCGAGCTGGTCAATCCAAACGGTGGAGCCATTGCCTTAGGTCACGCTTTGGGATCTACCGGAGCCCGTTTATCGGTGCAATTGCTCCACGAAATGCGTCGGCGGCAGCAAAAATACGGCATGGTCACGGCCTGCGTCGGCGGCGGTCAGGGCGTAGCCGGTATCTACGAGTTTTTAAATTAAGGCTTCTCTTTATCAAGCCTAAAACCCCGTCCCAGGTACTCGGACGGGGTTTCTATTTTTTAAGGTTTTTGATCGTACTTGTCCGGCATTCCATCGCATCTTTTTCCCTGATTCATACCCGCTTACGAACGGCCTTCGTTGTATACCCAGTTTGTGTGCTACACACGAACACACGTTTTGCGTGTAGTATAGAAAAAGGTTGAAGGTTCGTCGGAATGCCATGGATTACTGATCCGTGGCATTTTCATGCGATGCTCTTATTCGTTTTTTGATAGAAAAAGTATTCAAATATTTCAAGCAAACACCCGAAAAAGCCTATTTCCCCGACAGTACGGGATGGTTAAAATCCCCGAACTTCCCTAGCTTTGGGAATTACGAATACCTCTACTCTTTCTTTATGCAGGCTCTCTTTGGTGTCATTTTCCACTTCATTGGTGGGTTCGCTTCCGGCAGTTTCTATATTCCTTTCAAACGCGTAAAAGAGTGGGCTTGGGAAAGTTACTGGATCATTGGTGGTCTATTCTCCTGGCTAATCGCTCCTTACGTGGCCGCCTGGCTTACGATTCCTGATTTCATGGCCATCATTCGGCAAACCGATAGCGATACGCTTTTCTGGACCTACGTGATGGGACTGTTGTGGGGCATCGGTGGCCTTACGTTTGGGTTATCCGTGCGTTACCTGGGCCTCTCCCTTGGCCAGTCAGTGGTACTGGGCTTTTGCTCAGCCTTCGGTGCTTTGATTCCCCCGATTTACCGCGATTTCTTTACCCAGGAAACCGAAGGAACGATTACGCAAATGATTAATTCTACGGGTGGCAAAGTAGTACTCCTGGGCGTACTCATCTGTATCATCGGCATTGTAATTTGCGGACGGGCGGGCGTCATGAAAGAAGTCGATCTTTCCGAAGAAGAGAAAAAAGCCAGTGTACAGGAATTCAACCTCTGGACGGGTCTGATTGTAGCTACATTCTCCGGTATTCTGAGTGCCTGTTTCAACTTCGGTATCGAAGCCGGAAAGCCGATGGCTTTGAAAGCGATCACCGCGGGTTGTAATCCGCTGTTTCAGAATAATGTCATTTTCGTCGTCGTACTCTGGGGAGGACTGACTACTAACCTCCTGTGGTCCTTACTGCTGAATTTCCGCAATAAAACCTTTGGTAACTATACTGATTCCAAAACGCCCCTGCTGAATAACTACGTGTTTTCGGCCATCGCGGGCACGACCTGGTTCCTCCAGTTCTTCTTCTATGGCATGGGTGAAAGCAAGCTGGGCAACGGAGCCAGTTCCTGGATTTTGCACACGGCCAGTATCATCATTATTTCCAACCTTTGGGGTTTGTACCTGAAGGAATGGAAAGGCGTACAACCCGCTACGTATCGTACCATTCTGACGGGTATTGCGACTATCATCCTGTCGGTTATGGTCGTTGGCTACGGCAATTATTTGAGTGAATAAACGCATCTTCTAACAACGAAAAGCCCCTTCCGCACGTGTTCGGAAGGGGCTTTTCGTTGTTAACTCCCCGCTGGCAGATCCGAAGTATCGGATAGCTCCGGAGCCGCAATCACTTTTCCGGTTTGTCGTCCGTAGTAAATCAGGCCTGCCGACATGATAACGTTGGTACTGATGATCGTGAACAACAGTACCCCGCTGAAATCCGGTAGAACCATGGTAGCTGGTATCCCAAAAAAGATCAGGATCGTAATCAATCCCCGGGGAGCAATGAACAATTCCGGCAATAAGGGAATATTTAAAATCCACTTCAGATACATGGCCCGCATGGCGTACAGCGTCGTTACCATGATCCCACCAATCAACCAGACTTTGGGATTAGTAAGCGATTGTAAATCAATCGAGAAACCAAACAGTACGAAGAAGTACGTACGAATTAGAAAGGCACTTTCGGCTGTAATGGACTTGAATACGGGTAATTCTTCGTCCAGTTTATCGTGAATCAGGTATTTACGCAGGAAGTTAGGAATGACCAGATTGATATTGTTCATCATTAGCCCAAACGCCAAAATCAGTAGCAGCGGCGACAAGTGAAAGAGCTTGGCCAGCGAGTAGACCAGAATGAGTAGAGCAATGATGAGGAAAAACTTGACGTGCTGCGTAATCCGGCTCATCAAATACACCAGTACGATACAACCCAGCAGCGACATGAGCAGAATACCGACGACTTCCACGATAAAGTGAAGCATCGATGCCATGGTCAGTTCGTCATTCATCAATACAAAATTGAAGAGCATGATGCCCAGAATGTCGGAGAACGAACTTTCGTAAGTAATGAATTCTTTTTTGCGGGGGTCCGTCAGGTTGGCTACACTGGGAATGGCAATCGCACTACTGATGACCGCCAGTGGTACCGCATTGAGCAGTCCACGGTGAAAATCGCCGTACGCAATGGCTAGTGGCGTAGCCATCGTGAAAGCCGTAGCCAGCAAAATGCCTAAAGCCGCCAGTAAGGATTGCCAGATCAGCTTGCTCTTTTTCCGGTCCAACTCCAGTTCCATAGCTCCCTCCAGTACAATCAGAATGAGTCCAACCGTACCCAACACGGGCAGCGTATCGTTGACCCGACCCACGTAAAAACCCCGGCTATCGGCGAAAAGTCGTAACCCTACGCCTAAACTAATCAGTAGTAAAACGGAGGGAATGTTCGTTTTTTTAGTAATGAAGTTAAACAGGTAAGAAACCAGAATCAGACTGCTGCTGATAATCAAAATCCAGTTGGAGTTCATTCGTTGAAACTTTTGTACGGATAATCGCATTGTATCCCTGCATGTTGCCCGGTGGACAGCCTATCTACCCGCTACGGCGACAGAAAGGCTCCGGTGAAACCCCGTATCTATCACGGGGAAATCGTTACCTTCGCTCAGGGATTGCATACCCATTTTAGAAATAATAATCTTTTCCTCACGTGGCCGAAGAAAAAGTTAGTGGTAAGATCGTAGACTGGAAAATTATTCAGCGATTATTTCAGTTTATCAAACCTTACAACCTACAGTTTATCAGTTTGGTGGTACTGATTCTGCTGGGAGCCGTATTAGCTCCCCTGACACCCCTGCTGATTCGTTATACCATTGACCATCACATTGCCGTCAGTGACTATCAGGGCCTGACTACCATGCTTATTGCCATGGTAGCTTTGTTAGTGGTCCAGGGCCTGACGCAGTTTGCCAGTAGTTACCTGTCGGGTTGGCTGGGTCAAACCATCATTCGGGATATCCGGGTTCAACTCTACGAAAAAATTCTGTACTTGCGGTTAAAATTCTTCGACGATACACCCATTGGCCGACTGGTTACCCGTACCATTTCTGACGTAGAAACACTCGCGGATGTCTTTTCCGAAGGTCTAGCCAGCATCGCCGGAGATATTCTGCAACTCATATTGATCATTGCGGTGATGATGTACGCGGATTGGCGGCTTTCACTAATCAGTCTGAGTACAGTTCCGCTGATGTTGATTTCCACGTACATCTTCAAGGAGAAAGTCAAGAAGTCGTTTACTGAAGTACGGACGGCGGTCGCTAATCTGAACTCCTTTGTTCAGGAGCACATTACGGGCATGAATATCGTTCAGATTTTCAGTGCCGAACCCATCGAACAGAAGAAGTTTGAGACGCTCAATCAGGAGCACCGTAACGCGAACGTCAAGTCTATTCTGTACTATTCGATTTATTATCCGGTAGCTGAGGTGATTGCGGCCATGGCTACGGGGATGATTGTCTGGTACGGAGCGAAGGAGGTTATTGGCCTGCAGACCAGCTACGGTACCATCACTGCCTTCATCATGTTTATTAACCTGTTTTTCCGACCCATTCGAATGCTGGCGGATCGTTTCAATACTCTGCAAATGGGTGTGGTCAGTACCGACCGTATTCTGAAATTGCTGGATTCTGAAGAATACACCCAGAATGAAGGAACGTATACGCCCGCCGAACTGCAGGGAAAAGTAGAGTTTCGAAATGTCTGGTTTGCCTACAATGACCCGGAATACGTTCTAAAAAACATTGCCTTTACGGTTGACGCCGGAAAAACCATCGCTTTGGTCGGAGCTACGGGAGCGGGTAAATCATCGACTATTAACCTGCTGAGTCGTTTTTACGAAATTCAGAAAGGTCAAATTCTCATTGACGATGTCGATCTGAAAAACTACGAGCTGGGCTGGTTACGAAGCCGGATCGGCGTGGTATTGCAGGATGTATTCCTGTTTTCGGATACAATCGAACGTAACATTACGTTGGGCGATCCAACGATTACGCGGGAGCAGGTCATTGAAGCCGCTCGCCTCGTGGGAGCTGACGAATTCATCCAACGTCTCCCGGGTTCTTACGATTACAACGTCATGGAACGCGGGGCTACGCTTTCCGTAGGGCAACGGCAGTTGATTTCGTTTGTGCGGGCACTGGTACGCAATCCGCGTATTCTGATCCTTGATGAAGCCACGGCCTCGGTGGATACGGAGACCGAAGAGCTGATTCAGGCGGCTATTACTAAACTGATGAAAGGTCGTACGGCGATCGTAATTGCTCACCGCCTCAGTACCATTCAGAATGCCGATCAGATTCTGGTACTCGACAAAGGTCACATCGTTGAAGCCGGACGACATGAAGAACTCCTCGAAAGTGGAGGAGCCTACGCCAATCTTCACCGAATGCAGTACAAGGAATTGGTATAGTTTGCAGTAGTTCATTCCATGTTATACTCGGGTTGTAAAAGATCAGTAAGCGAAGCCTTGATCTTTTACAACCCGAATCGTTTCAGTCCCCTTGCATTACTAAAACACTTGCGGAAAGCCTGATTTTCGCAAATGCTTTTTGCTTCCGTTGCGATTTGGAATCGTTTGTACTATTTCAAGCAGGTACGCCCCCCAACTTGTCAACTCCTACGTACCTATCAACTGCTACGGACAACCCGTCCCGCTACCTTTACCGAGTTTATCGTAGCGAAATTGCAACTGCGGCCGCTCAAACTGAAAACTGTAAACCCAAAACTGTAAACGGAAAATCCCTCTTACCTTTGTCTTCGTGAGTAAGAAAACCAAATATTATGTAGTCTGGCAGGGACGGCACCCCGGTATTTTCGATAACTGGGAGGACGCCAAAGCCCAAATTGAAGGCTTTAATGGAGCACAGTATAAGTCATTTGAGGACAAACAGCAGGCCGTTATGGCTTTTCGAGAGAATCCCTACAAACACATCGGAACGGCCAAAAAACAACCCGCTGCCCCGAAAAATGCGTCACTGGTGGGTAAACCGATCACTCCTGCCCTGGCCGTAGATGCGGCCTGGAATACGGCTTCCGGTGTGATGGAATACCAGGGAGTCGAGTATCCCTCGGGTACGCTCATTTTTCGCATGGGTCCGTTTGCGGATGGTACCAATAATGTAGGGGAATTTCTGGCGATTGTGCACGGACTGGCTCACCTGAAAAAGCACAACAGTCCGCTGCCGCTTTACTCCGATTCGCGGACGGCTATTAGCTGGGTACGCAACAAACACGCCAACACTAAGCTTCCCGAGACCGATCAGAATAAAATTCTTTTTGAGCTGATCGACCGGGCCGAAACCTGGCTCAAGAACAATACCTTTTCAACGAAAATTTTAAAGTGGGAAACCGAATACTGGGGTGAAAATCCGGCTGATTTTGGTCGGAAATAATCTTTAGATGCGTTTTCTTCAGTAGCGTATAGACCTTGGCTCGTAATTCATACTTCCGCTTCAAACAATTCACCATCTGGCAGGACCAGACGGCCATGAAAGTCTGTACGGATGCCTGCGTGCTGGGTGCCTGGACGCCCTTGAAAGAGAGTCATCGCATTCTCGACATTGGTACCGGAACGGGACTACTGCCGCTCATGCTTGCTCAGCGACTCACGGCCCCGTACCACATCCACGCGGTTGAAATTGACCCTAATTCGGCTTCGCAAGCTCGCACCAATGTGCAGGAAAGTCCCTTTGCTGAAACCATACACATTTACGAAACGTCCATTCAGGCCTTTACGTCTGAGCATCCGTACGATCTCATTATTTCCAATCCTCCTTTTTTTCAGAATTACCTGCGTTCGCCCAACGAAGGCCGAAACCGGGCGGCCCACGATGAACGTCTTTCGCTGGCCGAATTGGCAGCGGCGGTCGACAGGCATCTGGCCCCTGAAGGTCGGTTTGCCGTTTTACTGCCCGTATTCGAAACCGATTTACTAGCGAAGGGAATACGTCCCTACGGACTGCATATACAGCAGCAACTGGCGTTAAAAAATGATCCCGGAAAACCCGCCTTCAGGCTATTGACACTCTTCTCCCGACAGGCCCCTATCGCAGAAATTACGCCCGAAGTACTTTGTATCCGCGACGAAACGAATGAGTACACGCCGGATTTCGTAGCTTTGCTGAAAGATTACTACCTGATTTTTTAAGAGGTGAGCGTTTTAAGGGGAGAGCGGTCCGTACCATTTTCCGAAATGAAATGAATTTCGCCGTTCGAGGGTTATTCTTAAAACGCCAAACGTTTCCGTTTATCGGACTTTACGCAAATGCCACCATATCCTTTGCAACTATCCGTAGTCATCCCCCTGTACAACGAAGAGGAGTCGCTTCCCGAACTTTGTGCCTGGATTGAACGGGTAATGAATCAACATCAGTTTACGTATGAAGTGATTCTGGTAGATGATGGAAGTAACGATCATTCCTGGCGGGTGATTCGCCAGCTTTCTTTTGAAAATCCGCAGATCAAAGGACTACGTTTTAGCCGGAACTACGGAAAGTCGGCCGCTTTACATACAGGATTTCAAGCCGCTCAGGGTCAGGTTATTATTACCATGGACGCGGATCTACAGGATAGCCCGGACGAGATTCCGGAACTCTATCGCCTGATTACGGAAGATGGCTACGACCTGATTTCGGGCTGGAAGCAGAAACGTTACGATCCACTCACGAAGACGCTGCCAACCAAGTTGTTTAATGCCGTCTCCCGCTGGGTTTCGGGCGTAAACCTGCACGATTTTAATTGTGGTTTAAAAGCCTACGACGCACCCGTTGCTAAATCGGTACGTCTATACGGCGAAATGCACCGGAATATTCCCATTTTAGCTAAGTGGAATGGCTTCGGCAAGATTGGAGAGAAAGCCGTACAGCACCAGGCTCGAAAATATGGTAAAACCAAATTCGGTTTAGAGCGTTTTATATACGGGCTACTCGATATGCTGACCATTGTGTTCGTGAATCGCTTCGGCAAACGACCCATGCACTTGTTCGGCAGTTTCGGGGTTATTTCCTTTTTGCTGGGCTTTGTAGCAACGCTTTGGCTGGCTTTTGATAAAATTTACAGTGTATCTGCAGGTCATAAGTTTCGAAACTTGACGGACGATCCTAAATTTTTCTTAGCTTTAACGGCTATTATCGTTGGCTTTCAGCTCTTTCTCGCGGGCTTTCTGGGCGAACTGATGGCTTCTAATTCCGAGCGAACGACGGAATACAAAGTCAGAGAAAAGGCAGGAATCGGAGAAAAAGTGGGATGATTTTCAGAACGAGTACTTCTATTTATATAATCAGCTAATTTTAGCCACTATTGTCTGTCAAACCGCATTAAATCGGTTCTATTGTATGAGTTTTTCGACGCAAATTGCACACCCCTGGCACGGGGTTCCCATCGGGGAAAATGCCCCTGAAGTAGTTACCGCCTTTATTGAAATTGTACCTACGGATACGGTCAAATACGAAATTGACAAAGAAACGGGCTTTCTGAAAATCGATCGTCCTCAGCTGTTTTCCAATTACATGCCTTGCTTGTATGGCTTCCTGCCCCAGACGTACTGCGGCGATGCCATTGCTCAATACGCAACGGAACAGTCCGGCCGCGATATTCCCGAAGGCGACGGTGACCCACTCGACATTTGTGTATGGGCCGAAAAAACGATTCCCCACGGTAACATCATTCTTCAGGCCATCCCCATCGGCGGTATTCGCCTGATTGATAAGGGTGAAGCGGATGATAAAATCATCGCTGTACTGAAAAATGACGCCGTATACGGTGGCTGGACGGATTTGAATGACTGCCCTAAAAGCGTTTTGAACCGTCTTGTTCACTACTTCCTGACGTACAAAAACATTCCTGGCGAAGCCAAAGCCATTATCGAAATCGACAGCGTATACGGTCGTGACGTTGCTCACGAAGTAATTCGGAAAAGCCGTCAGGATTACCAAACCCTGACTTCCAAAATTCCGGTAATCTAACCGCTGAGTTCACGTTGGTTTTCAGCCTTTCATCCGCGGGAATTCCCGTTCAGACTTTTTCAAGCCCGTTGCAAAACGGGCTTGTTATTTTTGGAGTTATACGATACAAAACCAAGGCTATTCCTTTTACCAAAACATTAGTAGGCATTCCATATGTTGCAATTTTTGAAATACGTACTAGCTACCCTGGTGGGTCTGGTGCTTTTCTCCATTCTTTCGGTATTCGTGCTGCTAGGCATTGCTTCCATAGCCGGATCGGGAAGTAGTGATGTGGTGATTGAAGAGAACTCCATCCTGAAGCTGGACCTGAATAAAAGCTTTACCGAACACGATAATAAAACCAACCCCTTTTCCGACCTGGGCGGTCCCTTTGTTAATACAGAAGTAGTAGGTGTTGTTCAGTTGAAAGAAGCACTGACGAAAGCAAAAGCCGACTCCAAAATCAAAGGTATCTATCTGAAAGCGAATAGCCCAAGTGCGGGCTGGGCGGTACTCGAAGAAGTACGGGCCGCTTTGAACGACTTTAAAAAATCGGGCAAATTTGTGTACGCCTACGGCGAAACGTATAGCGAGCAGGGCTATTACCTGTCGTCGATGGCCGATAAAGTATACGTGAATCCCGCCGGTGGTATTGACTTCAATGGACTGAACGCTGAATACGAATTCTACAAAGGCACCTTTGATAAGCTTGACATTAAACCCGTTGTATTCCGCGTAGGAAATTATAAGAGTGCCGTGGAGCCTTTCTTACGGGAGAATATGAGTGATGAAAACCGCGAGCAGACTCGGTCATTTCTGAATTCCATTTATAATCAGGTGCTTGCCGAAATCTCGGAAAGCCGGGGCGTTTCGGTACCCGAACTGAAAACGGTAGCGGATTCTTTGCAGGCTTACGAACCACAGGATGCTCTCAAGCACAAACTGGTTACGAACGTGGGCTATTACGACGAATTTGAATCAGCGATTCGGAAAAATCTGAAGCTTAAGGAAGACGATAAACTCAAGTACGTTGGGCTGAGTAAATACCTGAAAACCTCCGATGACTCCAAAGCTCCGAATACAGATAACAAAATTGCCGTGATCATTGCCCAGGGCGACATCGTGGACGGTGATAATGACAGCGATAATCAGATTGCTTCGGAGAAGATGGCAGCCGAAATTCGTAAGGCCCGTAAAGACAAGAATGTAAAAGCTATCGTCCTGCGGATTAACTCGCCGGGTGGTTCTGGCTTAGCTTCAGAAGTGATGTGGCGGGAAATCCAGAAAGCGAAAGAGCAGAAACCCATTATTGCGTCCATGTCTACGTACGCGGCTTCGGGTGGGTATTACATGGCCATGGGTTGTAACAAGATCGTGGCTCAACCCACGACGATTACGGGTTCCATCGGGGTATTCTCCTTGTTCTTCCGCGTCGATGAATTCACCAAGAATAAGCTCGGCATTACGTTTGACCGCGTCAACACCAACGCTCACTCCGATTACCCTACCCTAACCCGGGAAATGGACGAATTTGAGAAGAACCGCTTCCAGAAATCGACCGATCGTTTCTACGAAGTCTTTACCGCAAAAGCGGCTCAGGGACGTAAAATGCCGGTTGAAAAACTCCGGGCCATTGCCGGAGGTCGCGTGTGGTCAGGACTGGAAGGAAAACAGAACGGCCTGGTCGATGAATTAGGTGGACTGGAAAAGGCTATTCAGATTGCCGCCAGTGAAGCCAAACTCAAAGCTGGTGAATACCGGGTTCGGTATCCGGCGAAGAAAGACTTCTACCAAACTCTTTTCGATACAGCTGAAGACGAGCAGGAAGCACGCGTCATGCTGGCCACATTTGGCGATCTGGTACCTTACGTGCAGAAGCTCAAGAAATTACAAACCCTCAATGGTATTCAGGCTCGTTTGCCTTACGAGGTACGAATCCGATAATACGATACATTTAAAGAAAAAGCCACTTCCTGATCAGGGAAGTGGCTTTTTTGTGGGTAGCACTCAGGGTTCCAAATGCAGGACATTGGCCCCTAGAGGTTGTTCCATCACCCGGTCCAGTTTTTTATCGTGAACGGTAATCAGAATCTCGACGGAGCCCGTCCCCACACTGGCCGCCAGGATATGTCCCCCGTAGGCCGCAAAGGTCTTATCCGTTACCACACCATGCGTGTGGAGTGAAACTTTTCCTTTTTGCCAGGCAATCGTTCCCGTCATACTCGCCAGCTCTACTCCTTTAAATTCCCGGGGATCGTACTCCTTGGTTTCAAAATTGAAAAAACCAAAGGTCACGTTCACGAAGCCCATGCCCGTAAACGTAGCCGAAGGAATCTTCTCCTGTTCAGCAAAAGCTTCAAGCTGCTTTAGTACATCATCATCCTGACGTAAAACCATCAAATAACCGGCGGGCACTTTGGTATAGCGTTTCATGGAATCAGACTTTTTTTGCTGGGCCGTACTCGTTCCCAGAGCCAACATGCTAACGGTCAGCAGGGTGATACAATAGTTCAAAATTTTCATCAGCTGAATGTTTTCTACGGTCTTAAAAAAATAATACGAAGCCCCCTACTACAAGCTTCCGCTTCGTTTTGATCGCTGTATACACATTAATTCACTATATACGTCTGGTACATATCAGTTACGCGATTATTTTTGCGTTGTTTTTATTTAATCTAAATAACAACTAACTCTATGTATCGATGAAATCTATCTTTCTTTCCCTGGTTTACCTTGCCTTATTAGTATCCTTTCAACTGGTCCAAGCTCAGGATCAGAAAAAAAATGCCGATTTGCCCAACGGTGTCATTCAGGGGCTAGTCCAAGACGCTGCGGGTCACTTCCTGCCCGCTGTTCACATTACGGTTCCTTCGCATCATACGGGCACCAGTTCCAGTGAAACGGGTGTTTTTCAACTGCAGCTCGAATCTGGACGCTCCTATACCCTCCATTTTAGCAGTGTGGGCTACGAAACGCAGAAACATACCGTACGCCTGCCCGCTACGGGTGGTATTGACCTGACGATTGTACTGGCCTCGACGAGTACTGCTTTGCAACAGGTGGAAATTGTGGGTCGCAAAGAAACCACCTACAAAACCAGCTCGACCTTTATCGGTAGTAAATCAGCTACGCAGATCAAAGATTTACCGCAGTCGGTTTCGTACGCCAGTAAAGAACTGATTGCTGATCAGGGTCTGATGCGAGTGGGTGAAGTAGTAAAAAACTTCAGTGGCGTGACGCAGTTTACCTTTTACGATGATTTGACCATCCGTGGATTCCGGATCAACGGCCAGTCCAATACGCAATTGCTGAATGGACTGCGTACGAGCACGGGTTTCTGGAAGCAACCTCTAGCCAATTATCTGGAACGGGTAGAAGTACTGAAAGGCCCGTCATCCGCATTATACGGCAACGCTAGCCCCGGCGGAACGGTGAACCGGGTTACGAAGAAACCACTCGATGAAAACCGGAAATCCGTTAGTATATCGCTGGGTAGTTTCAATACCTTACGAACCTTACTCGACTTTACGGGTCCGGCCAATAAAGACAGTTCGCTGCTGTATCGCATCAATTTGGGTTACGAAGATGCCCAGTCATTCCGGGATTTGCAGTTCGACAAAAACCTAATTATCGCTCCTTCGTTCTCCTTCCTGCCTAACGACAAAACCCGGATCAATTTTGATCTGGTGTACAACAACTCCAAAAGCCGTCTGGATCGTGGCCAGTCGATCATGAATACCAATGATTTGTACTCCACACCCACTTCCCTGGCTTTGAGTACCGGCAATGACTACCTCAACGAGCAGACGTACAACGTTTCCCTGTCGTTGAGTCGGAAGCTAACCAACTGGCTGAGTTTCAATGCGGCTTACATGAAGACCGGTTATTCGGAAGATTTGTATGAACACCGTTCAGCCAACGCCTATGGTGTGGATGCTACCGGAGCTACGCAACCTGACAAAATCGCCATGCAGGTATTTATGCGGAAACGAAACCGGTACATCGATAACTTTTCTGGATACTTCAACCTGGAAGGATCGACGGGGCCTCTGGAACACCGTATTGTAGCGGGGTATGATTACGGTAGTGAAAAACTGCCCGTGGGTGGATCGCAACTGCAAGCCAGTGGGTACCGTAATGCGGCCAATAACGGATTCATCGCTACCTACAATCCGGCGAACAAATCCCGCTATTTACTGGATGCCAGCGGGAATCCGGTGCCGAACGTTCCTCACTTTGACTTAAGCAATATTCTGAACTCGCAACGCATTCAAGACGATAGCAAGCTGTTTTACGCTCAGCGTTCGTTTGATCCTACTTACTACTATCTGAACGCCGGTTATATTCAGGATCAGATCAAGATTGGTCGTTTTCAGGCCTTACTGGGCGTACGGTACGAAAACTACACCGACTTTGACAAGTACAAAACCAAGGATGAGAAGAAGACAAATCAGTCGGCGTGGCTGCCTCGTTTTGGCTTAGTATTTACGGCTACGTCGAACATCAATCTGTATGCGACGTATGTACAAGGCTACAACCCACAAACGGCTTCTAACATAGCTAACCCCAACGCAGGTGGTCCATTCAAACCCCTAGAAAGCAACATGGTTGAGGTGGGTGGTAAATCCAGTTGGTTCGACGACCGACTGACAGCTTCGTTCGCGGTTTATCAAATCAAGCAGAAAAACACGCTTTATAACGCCAACGATCCGCAGAACCCGGATTTGCTGCGTCAGATTGGTGCTGAAGAATCGCGTGGGTTCGAGTTCGACATTATTGGCCGGATTCTCCCAAACTGGAGCGTCATTGCCTCTTACTCGTTCAACAAAGCACAGATCACCGAAACGCTAACCGAAGCTGAGCGTAACATTCAAAAGCCCAACGCTCCGCGTAATATGTTCAACTTCTGGACCCGCTATTCCATTCCGCAGGGTGCCCTGAAGGGCCTTGGCGTGGGCTTCGGCACCAACTTTGTGGATAAACGCAATCTGTCCATCAGTCTTGACCAGAGCATTCCTTCGTTTCAGATTTTCAATGCAGCTCTGTATTACAACGTAGGTCGCGTTCAGTTGCAATACAACCTCAACAACCTGACGAATAAAACGTACTGGGTAGGTGGGTATGATTACATCCGCCTTTTCCCGGGTGCTCCTTCCAATTCGTTAGTAACCATTAACTACACGTTCTGATGGCAAAGGGTAGATTCAGAACCGTTACGAGGCTGGTGCATCTCTGGCTTGGTTTACTAACCGGCTTGGTGGTTTTCATCGTTTCGATTACCGGCACTTTATACGTGTTTGATGAGGAATTGTTCCGTCTTTTTCACTCGGAATTGTACCACCTCAAACCTACGCAACCACCTCTGAATCTATCTCAGCTTCGAACGATTGCCCAGCAGGCGATCCCCGGAAAAAAGATCACTTCGGTCAAAATTTCCGGGGATCCTACCGACCCGTACCTGTTCATGGCCCAGCAAGTGGCTCCTCCCGAAAAAGCCGGATTGACGTACTTCACTCAACTCACGTACTGGGATGACGTATTCATCGATCCGTACCGGGGAACCGTATTGGGTGTCGTTGACCGGAAGTACGAGTTTTTCAATCTGGATCGGCAATTGCATCAGCATTTACTACTGGTTAAGCCCATGGGCAGTTTCATCGTTGGAGGTTCGACGCTGATTTTCATGGTCATGCTTCTTACGGGCTTTGTCCTGTGGATACCCCGCCAGTGGAAAAACCTGAAGAATCGATTGACCGTGAAGACGAGCGGCCATTGGAAACGTCTCAACTATGATTTGCACAATACGCTGGGCTTTTACATTCTGCCCGTGGTTTTATTCATTGCGATTACGGGGCTGGTCTGGTCGTTTAAATGGTGGGAAGGCGGTATTTATCGTTTAATGGGAGTCAAGGAAAAACCAGCTTTTGGCCGGGAATTCAAGACGCCCTCTACCCAACTCCCTACGGCTCCGGCGGAAGATCTGGCCTTCACACAAATCCGCCATTTTGTACAGGATCAATACAAAATCATTGGTATCAATTATACGGACAAAGCTGACAAACCGCTGAACTGTTACTGTATTTTAAGGAATAATTCCGACGGCTGGCGGGGCTTTAGTTACTTCTTCTTTGATAGTCTTACGGGAGAATTTTTTGATCGGATTGATCACGAAAAAAAGCCCCTGGCGATGAAGTGGCGAAACTCAAATCTGGATTTGCATACAGGTCGTATCTACGGCTGGCCTACGCAAATCCTGTTTGTGATTATCAGCCTGATTTCTGCGTCCTTGCCCGTTACGGGTTTTCTCATTTGGTGGGGAAAACGTAAAAAGAAATCCGGATCATTTAAGTCACGACGACTCAAATCATCCGGATTATCAGTTCCGCAGCCCTTGCGGGGCGTATAGGTGTGATTAATAATAACTGTTTATTTAGCAGCGACTCGCCATACTTTTCCGCCCCCATCGTCGGTGACTAACATCGAGCCGTCTTTGAGTACGAACGTTCCTACGGGTCGTCCGTATACTTCACCCGATTCAGGATTGGCGATGAAACCCGTTAGAAAATCCTGAGGTTTACCCGCTGGTTTTCCATTTTTGAAGGGAACAAATACTACTTTGTAGCCGACCAGCTCGGAGCGGTTCCAGGAACCATGTTGACCAATAAATGCTCCCTGCCGATAAGCTTCAGGAAACTTATCACCTTTATAAAACGCCAGACCTAAAGAAGCTGTGTGCGAACCCAGATCAACATCGGGTACCACCGTTTTCTTCACCAGTTCCGGATTTTTGCCAGCCATTCGCGGATCTTCGTGGGCTCCCCAGTAAGCGAAAGGCCACCCATAAAAAGCTCCTTCTTTCACGTGAGCGAGGTAATCGGGCACTAATTCATCACCCAGTTCGTCGCGTTCGTTGACGGCCGTCCACAGTTGTTTGGTACGGGGCTCCCAGTCCATTCCTACGGGATTACGTAAGCCACTGGCGAAAATTTTCTCCCCTGTACCATCGGGATTAATTTGCAGAATGTTAGCTCGGCGTACTTCATTTTCCATGCCGTGCTCGGCCACGTTACTACCCGATCCTACGGAAATATAAATCTTCGAACCGTCGGCGTTGGTCAGCAGATTTCGAGTCCAGTGGTTATTGTAGCCACCCGCGGGCAGTTCCAGAATTTTCTGTCCCTTGGCCGTAATTTTCGTATCGCCTTCGTTATACGGAAACTTGTAGACACCGTCCGTATTGGCTACATACAGATCCTTTTTGATCAATACTATCCCAAAAGGTTGGTTAAGACCCGAAAGGAACGTTTCCCGCATGTCGGGCTTACCATCCTTATTGTTATCCCGCAGGAGTGTGATTCGGTTGGCACTCAGTCCGTCATCCGAACGGGATTTGATTTTACCGGAAACCTGCTCCTGAACGCGTTTGGCTCCTTTCGTTTCCGTGTTGGATTCCACGATCAGCACATCTCCATTCGGCAACTGATAGGCCCAGCGGGGGCTTTTAAGGTTCCCCGCATATTCGGTAACGACAAATCCAGCGGGTGCCTGAGGCATCTGTCCATCCGACCAGCCAATGATATTACTGAATTTATTCTTAGGCTTCGAAGGTTCGGGCAACTGTACGGTGGGTTCAGCTACCGGCGTGGTAACAGCAGTAGAATCGGTTTGGGACGCGTCATCTTTGGATTTCTGTACACACTGCGTGCACATAACGACCATCATGCCGGCTCCTAATATACTTAAGGCTGAAAAGCTGGAGTGAAAACGATTTGCATTCATATTCATATGGGTAGATAAGCAATTGTCTGCCCATCCCCGAAAAATAAACATGCCAGCTTACCCTAGGCTAATCGTTTAAGCATGGTATAATGCTGTATTTCATTGAATAGTAAATAACTCGTTTGCGTAACATCATAACCCAAAGCCTGGTAAAAGGGGACAGCATTTTCCCGAGCCTCAAGAATGATTTCCGTAACGCCCATTTGCTGAGCCAGCGTTTCGAGATGAGCCATCAGTTTTTTACCTACGCCCTTGCCCTGAGCGGCTTTTGAGACGGCCACACAGCGAACCTGCCCCCTGCCATCGGCATTGGTATGCAGGCGAGCTACTCCTAAAGTAATACCGTCGGTGTCATAGGCAGCCACGTGGATGATGTCCGTCTGATCGTCGGGTAACACTTCACTGCCCGGGGGCTGATTCCAGGGTTCGCGTAACACGTCATAGCGTAACTGGTAATACGCTTTCCATTCTTCAGCGGTTTGGGGAGAACGCAGGTCAATCATCGTTTTTGGAATGTAAATACTTGAGAAATAGGTGAAGTGAACTCAGCCTGTTGATAGACAAAGCCCTGAAATTCAAAGACTGCTCGCAGAGTCGCGGGTTCGTAGAGTGGTTTTCCGCAACCTTCGTGTACTTCGCCGGGATATTGAGCCAGGGGTTCTTCCACGAAAAGCCAGCCGCCAGGTTTGAGTACCCGTTTCATTTCGACTAATAGGGCTTCTTTCTCAGAAAATTCGTGAAAGGCATTAATTACCAGCAGTTTATCTAACTGCTGATCATCTAAGGGAATCTGTGTTTCTGTACCAATGCAGGGGATAAACTGGCTGGTACACGTTTTCTTATACTTTTTTTCCCAGTACTGCACCGCCGCCTGAATTTCTTCCTCATTCAGAATTTCCGGTACCAGGTCCATCAATACAAAGGTCAGTTGATCCACCTGTACGCCCCAGCCCACTTCCCACAAGCCACCACCACAGCCGAGACTGCCGATGACTTCACCGGGTTTGAAATGAAAGTAATCCAGCAACTGATTCATACGCCGAAAACACAGATGGCGGGTCATGTGCCCGCCATCTCTTCTTAAGTTTTACGTCAGCTCTATAGTAACAAGCCCGCAATAGTCGCACTCATGTAACTGGCCAAGGTTCCACAGATCAGAGCTTTAAAACCCAGCTTGGCCAGATCCGAACGCCGCGTCGGAGCCAGCTCACCGATGCCCCCCACCTGAATGGCAATGGAGCTAAAGTTGGCAAATCCACAGAGAGCAAAACTGGTAATGGCAATAGTTTTCGGGTCCAGCGTTTCGCGGATTTTTACCAGATCCAAGTACGCCACGAATTCGTTTACCACCATTTTTGTACCCATCAGGGCTCCGGCTTCTTCAATGTGCTGGCTCGGTACGCCCATGCACCAGGCAAAAAGGGAAAATATCTTTCCTAAAAACCAGTTCAGGCTTAAATCGCTCATTCCAAAAATGTAGTAACCGATCCGCCAAAAAATGGCGTCCACCAGAGCAATCAACGCAATGAAACCGATGAGCATCGCTACTACGTTGAAAGCCACTTTCAAGCCCTCCCCCGCTCCGGCAGCAATGGCGTCCAGCAGGTTGGCATGATGTTTCTTGACTTCCAGCTTCACGACGCCCTTCGTAGCTGATTCTTCCGTTTCGGGATAGACGATTTTCGAAATAACCAGGGCTCCGGGAGCCGCCATCAGACTAGCCGCCAACAGATACGAAGCATCCACGCCCAATTTGATATACGTCGCCATGACCCCTCCGGCAATACAGGCAAAACTACCCGTCATGGAAGACATCAATTCGGATTTGGTCATGTCTTTCAGATAAGGCTTGATCATAATCTGAGCCTCCACCTGCCCTACGAAAGCACTCGATACGTTAGAAAGAGCTTCCGCCCCACTCACGCCCATGAGCCAGTACATGCCCCGAGCCAATACGGAAATGATGCGTTGCATAATTCCTAAGTGGTACATCATGTTCACCAGTACGGCCACAAAAATGATCGTAGGAACAATCTGGAAAAAGAAAATGAAGTTGTTAGAAGCTCCGAAAACGCTGGTTAACAGGGGTGAATTAACTAGAGGACCAAAAACGAAGGTGGCTCCTTCGCTGGCTTTATCGAGTAATTTTTTGACGAGCTCGCCGATAGCTCCAAAAAGTTGTTGACCGGCGGAAGTTTTTAAGATGAAAACAGCCAGACCGACCTGAAGGGCCAGGCCAATGCCTACTGTTCGATAATTGATGGCTTTTCGGTTATTGGATAAGGCAAAAGCGATGCCCAGAATAACAATAATGCCAATCAATCCGGTAAATCGATCCATATGGTAAGTGGAAGCTACTGCTAGTGTGTGATGAAACCCTGCGAAATTAACCCATTTCGACCCGAAGACAAAACCAATCCTGCGGTTTACGTTCCACAAGAGCCCGGCTTTTCGACAGATGGATAAATTTTTCGGCTGAAACAACTTTTCCGACCTTTTCTCCGAGTACCCTAGATGAATCGTAAACGATGAACTCTATGTACCTGAAAAACTTTCTTTACACCCTGGCAGCCGCTGTTTTATTAACCGCCTGCTCTTCTGATTCCAAGGATGATCAAACTACGCCCGCCGCGGACGTTTCCATTCAATCAACGTCTCTAGGACAAGTGCTGACGGACTCCAAAGGGAAAACGCTGTACTTCTTCGCCCGCGACGTTGCCGGAGCATCGGTATGCGAAGGCAACTGTTTGGGCGTATGGCCCGTGTTCTACGCAGAAAATCCTAAACTGGCTTCGGGCCTGGCCACCGCTGATTTCGCTACGATTACCCGAGCTGACGGTAGTAAGCAAACGACCTACAAAGGCTGGCCGCTGTACTATTACCAGAATGATGCCGCCGCTGGCGACACCAAAGGCGATAAGGTAAATAACGTCTGGTTTGTTGCCAAGCCGCATTTCAGCGTCATGCTCGGCATGGCTCAGCTAGTGGGCAATGATGGAAAGAAATACAACGGAACGTACGCGGAAGGAACGGGTGAAACGCTTTTCCTGGTCGATAGTCTGGGCCGTACCTTATACGCCTTTGCTCCGGATAAACGGGATACCAACACCTATACCAAATCCGATTTCAGTAATAATGCGACCTGGCCCTTAGCCGAGTTTTCTGCTAAAAACGTTCCCTCATTGCTGGATGCCGCAGACTTTAAAACCATCACGGTCTTTGGTCGTACGCAATTGGTGTACAAAGGCTGGCCGCTGTATTACTTCGGTCCGGATAACATGCAACGCGGGATTACCAAGGGCGTTAGCGTACCACGTCCGGGCGTTTGGCCTATCGTAAATCAGAGTTCCGCTGCGGCTCCGCAGTAGACTTTTTTCGACGGAGGAAAAAGAACAAGACCCACGAGGCAATCAACAGACAAATCGCAATCTGAAACGGGTAGTTGGACTGGTTCTCCAGTGCTTCTACCCGTTTTCGATTACGCTCGGCCTGCGACCGCAACTGCTTATTTTCTTCCATGAGCGCTCCGCTTTCGTCGAGGTACGAATTGACGCGTTTGGAGACGTCGGAGTTTTTACGGCGAAGTTCCGTCACTTCGGCCTGTTTCATCCGATTCAGCTCGGTAAGAATTTCATTGTCTTTATTCAGAATTTGCTCCAGCGTAGTGATGATATTTCGTAGGTCTTTCTTGGATTGGCCACCGAAAAAAGCGTTTCGCTCCTGCTGATCCTGAGCCCATTGCTTGTACAGGCCCTGCCGTTGGGATACCAGAATGTTCAGCACCGAGTCAGGTCGGGCCACATACGAATAGCGAATATTTTGGGCCTGCGTAGTAATGGCAATACATCCCAGAAAGAAGGCAATGAAATAACGCATAGCTAATCAGCGGTCTGATAAGAGTTGGTCGTCGTTTTCCGAAGTACAAACGGATTTCTTTTGATACTAAAAAGCGGTGAAGATTGTTTTGTACCCAGGATACAAAAACCTCTTCACCGCTTTTGAACGATACTCGCTTAAAACACTTGTGCTTCCGGCAGACTGGCTTCGGTCACCTCGAAGAACTTCTCATGAATATTGAAAACCTCTTCGTCGGCCTTCCGTGGGCATTTCGCGTACGTACCGTCTTCTTTGAGCGTATACGCATTGACGTTATCCTTCATATTGTACTCCAGAATCTGTACCGCCTGTTGTTGTACTTTCGGATTCACCAGTAAAAACAGGGATTCGATCCGTTTATCAAAGCTCCGTACCATCAGGTCAGCACTTCCGCCATAGATTTTGGGTTCGCCTTCGTTATGGAAGTAGAATAACCGCGTGTGCTCCAGGAAATCGCCAACAATCGAGCGTACGGTAATGTTTTCAGACAGTCCTTCCCGACCTGGACGCAAACAGCAAATGCCGCGTACGATCAATTTGATGGGGACGCCCGCCTGAGAAGCCAGGTACAGCTCGTCGATGGTTTCGCGGTCTTCCAGCGAGTTAATCTTCAGACAAATTCCCGAAGGTTTCCCTTCCTTAGCATTCGCGGCTTCGGCTCGGATCAATTCGATGAGGTTATTCCGCATGTCGCCCGGAGCCGTAATCAAGTTCTGGTAACTGCTGGGTAAGGAGTGACCCGTAATTACGTTGAAAAACTCCGCCACATCACTCGTGTACACTTCATTGGCCGTCAGCAACCCAACGTCCGTGTACAGCTTAGCCGTATCTTCATTATAGTTTCCACTCGACAAGTGGGCGTAGCGTTTCACGCCATCCCCCTCGGCCCGTACAATCAACAACAGCTTAGTATGCGTCTTGAACCGACCAATACCATAGATCACGAAGCAACCCGCCTTTTGCAGGCGTTCGGCTTCGCGAATGTTATTTTCTTCGTCAAAACGAGCCTTTACTTCGAAGAGCACGGCTACGTTTTTACCGTTTTCTGCGGCTTTGAGCAAAGCAGCCGTCACGCGGGAATTTTTCGCGACGCGGTAAACGGTCAGCTTGATACTGAGTACGTTCGGATCTTCAGCAGCCTGTTCGAGCAGTTGTAATACCGCTTCAAAGTTATTATAGGGGTGGTGAAGAAAAATGTCCCGTTCCCGTATGACGGAAAAGATGTCGTCAATCGGTCCACGAGGCAGCCCCAAAGCCGGTACGGGCGATGGAGATTTGGGAAGTTCATCGCGAAATTCCGGGTGACGAATAATCTGCCACATGGAAGTAAAGTCGATGAGCTGATCCGCGTAGAAAATATTCAGATCGTCGATTTCCCATTTTTTCTTCAGGATGTTAATCACCCATTCCGAACAATTGGGTTCCACGGCCACTTTCACTACGCGGCCCAGACGACGGTTTTTCACTTTTTGCCGAATCTCGTCCACGATATCGTCTTCGACATCGTCAATGTCATCGACCGAAAAGTCTCCATTCCGGATAATCCGTAACAGACTAACGTTCAGAATCTCGATGTTGCGGTACAGCTTGTGGATCTCATGCCGCACGATTTCTTCCATCGGCAGAAATACGACTTCTTCCACCCGATCGATAACAAAGAAACGCGGCAGGTTTTGTGGAATCTGAATGAATGACAGCTTTTTCTCAGCCTGATCTTTCTTGGTTACATTCGGGTTTTTCGTTACCACAGCAAACGTCAGCGTACGCGGAATCAGGCTGGGGAAGGTGTGCGTCTGATCGTACACCATGGGCGTCAGCATCGGAAAAATGGTGCGGTCAAAGTGCCCAATGGCCGCCGCCGCTTCTCCTTCCGTTAGGTCGCTCCAACTCGCCAGACGTAGTTCATTTTCGGGGAATAGCGGTAACAGCTCTTCCCGGAAAATCCGATTACGCTCTTCGTAAAACTGCTGACTCATCGTCAGCAGCGTTTGCCGGAAGGGCCATTCCCGTAAGCCGGAATAATCGATCCGTTCTTTCTTGTAATCCAGGTAGTTATATAAACTTCCCAAACGGATGGAAAAAAATTCATCCAGGTTGGAAGCCGTAATCGCTAGAAATTTAAGTCGGTCAAATAAGGTTCGCTGTGGATTGCGAGCCTGGTCGAGTACCCGTTCGTTGAAGGCCAGCCAGCTCAAATCGCGGCTGAGGTACGGGGATTGTTCAATGGTTGAACTAACTTTTTCCTGGCTACGTGCCAGACGCTTCTGATCTTCCATAAAGGTACGAAAACGAATCAGCCGTCGAAATAACGACAAAAGGCCCGAGGTCCGCGAGCCTTTCGATAAACGGTGATATATTGAGTTTCTTCTCGACACAAAACAAACCTATTTTATCGCTGAGCCGGACGAATATTCGATTATGGTTTTGTTAAATAACCAGACCATCCGGTCAGACCTTCGTTACAAAAAACGATCATAACCCTAGTTATTATTATTTAACTGGGATTTTATTGCTGCGTATTCCGACCCAATGTTAGCCATCTCCTTAACCAGAAAAGTCTGCAATTGTTCGTTAAAAATGGCCTTATCTTCCGCAGAAAGGGAAGCGTACAAATCTTTCAATTCCTGATTAATAACGGCTCGTTCTTCATCACTGGCGTTGATGGAACGGATGTGATATGATTTGAAATCGAATGTCATACGGGATCGCATTTTACGTAGGTCGTACCTACCGACTAATGAGCATCTAAAAACGAGTAGGCGTTGCCTACCCAAATTTTCATAAAAAAAGTGGCGGGTGTTTACACCCACCACCCGTAACTATTGCCAAATCAAATCGTTAAATGTCGATTTTGGCGTATTTAGCGTTGCGTTCGATGAACTCGCGACGGGGTGCTACTTCATCTCCCATCAGCATCGAGAATACGTGATCGGCTTCAGCGGCACTTTCGATAGTCACCCGCTTCAGCGTACGCGTATCGGGGTTCATCGTGGTTTCCCAAAGCTGCTCGGCGTTCATTTCACCCAGACCTTTGTAGCGTTGAATCCCTACTGAATCCGGACGATCGCCGCCAATTTCCAGCACTGCCCGCTCACGTTGTTGCTCCGTCCAGCAATACCGACTTTGTTGACCTTTCTTCACCTGATACAAAGGAGGCTGAGCAATGTATACGTATCCCTGATCGACCAGATCCTTCATGTATCGGAAGAAGAAGGTCAGAATCAGCGTACGAATGTGACTACCATCCACGTCGGCATCGGTCATGATCACAATCTTGTGATACCGCAGTTTGTCCAGGTTCAGGGCTCTTTCGTCGCCTTCTTTGCCAAACTGTACCCCGAGAGCGGTAATCATGTTTTTGATTTCCTCGTTCTCGTAAATCTTATACTCCTGAGCTTTTTCTACGTTCAGGATTTTACCGCGTAAGGGCAGAATCGCCTGGAAGTTCCGGTTACGACCCTGTTTGGCCGTACCACCAGCGGAATCCCCCTCGACGAGGAATAATTCGCACTGTTCCGCGTCCGATTCCGAGCAGTCAGCCAGTTTACCGGGCAAGCCACCGCCCCCCAGTACCGTTTTACGCTGTACAGCTTCACGAGCCTTGCGGGCCGCAATCCGGGCTTTGGCCGCAATGACTACCTTATCAACAATCGTTTTGGCTTCCTTGGGGTGTTCTTCCAGCCAGGTTTGTAACATATCGGTTACTACCTGCGAAACCGCTCCGGAAACCTCGCCGTTACCTAATTTCGTTTTTGTCTGCCCTTCAAACTGAGGCTCGGCTACTTTTACAGAGATAACCGCCGTTAAACCTTCGCGGAAATCTTCGCCCGAGATCTCAATTTTCTCCTTGGCCAGCATGCCGTTTTTATCGGCGTAGTTTTTCAGGGTCCGCGTTAATGCTCCCCGGAAACCTGCCACGTGCGTACCACCTTCGATGGTATTGATGTTGTTAACGTAGCTGAATACATTCTCGGAATACGAGTTGTTATACACCATCGCCACCTGTACTGGAATCGACGCTTTATCCGACGACTCCATGTAAATGGGATCGGCCAAAAGTGCTTCCCGCGTACCGTCGAGGTATTTCACGAACTCAATCAGACCGCCTTCGGAGAAAAATTCTTCGGTCAGAGGCTCACCCGCTTCATTCAGATCCCGTAAATCAGTCAGGAAGATGCGGATGCCTTTGTTCAAGAAAGCCAACTCCCGCAAGCGTTGAGCTACGGTTTCAAACTTGTATTCGGTGACGGTGAAAATGGTAGCATCGGGTTGAAAACGAACCGTCGTCCCCGTACGCTCGCCGGCGTCACCCACAACTTTAACCGCGTACTGGGGAACACCGATTTTATATTCCTGCTGGAAGATTTTTCCTTCCCGATAAACGTTAACTTTCAAGTCCGTAGACAGGGCGTTCACGCAGGAAACCCCCACGCCGTGCAAACCACCTGAAACTTTATAAGAGCCTTTGTCGAATTTACCACCGGCGTGCAGAACGGTCATTACAACCTCCAGAGCCGACTTTTTCTCTTTCGAGTGCATCCCCGTAGGAATACCCCGGCCATTATCTTCAACCGTAATTGAATTGTCTTCGTTGATGGTTACCCGGATCGTATCACAGTACCCCGCCAGAGCTTCGTCAATCGAGTTATCTACTACCTCCCAAATCAGGTGGTGAAGTCCCTTCGTTCCTACGTCTCCGATGTACATGGAAGGCCGTTTCCGTACGGCTTCGAGCCCTTCCAACACCTGAATATTATCGGCACCATAATCGTTGCGGGCCGTTACGACCTTATCTTCTTCCAAAACTTCGTTGGTCATAAATACTTGGTTTTTAGACTACTGGGCAAACAATAAAACTCGCCTCACCTTTCGAAATAAACTTGGTAAAAATACAATTTTTTTACCATAAAACCGTGCTTTTTCCAAAGAAAATCACAAATAATTCAGCCCTTTTTTGCGATTTTTTGAAGCTGAAAAAAGAAAGTCGGAATTCCTCGGCCGTTTACTAAGTTTGAGCAGGACTTTTCCGGAAAGTGAAGGCCAAAACGTCCACTCATCCGTTAACATCTACCAACTTCTTTCTTCCATGCTTACCTGCCAGAAACCTCTTTTTTCGCTCCCCGAAGCCATTCATTACCTCAACGGAGCATCCATGTCTCCCCTGCTTAAAAGCGTCGAAGAAGCGGGTATCCAGGGATTGTTACGCAAATCGCAACCCCACACGATTCACCAGGAAGATTACTTTACGGATGTGGACCGCGTCCGGCAACTGTTTGGACAATTGGTACACGTTCCGTACGAACGCGTCGCCATTATCCCTTCGGTTTCGTACGGAATGGCAATTGTGGCAAAGAACCTAAACGCCCGGCCCGGTCAGCACATCTTATTGGTAGCCGATGAGTTCCCCTCGGATGTATACGCCTGGGAAGAAGTTTGCCAAACACAGGCCATTTCTCTAAAAACGATTAACCGCACGGGCGACGGTAAAAGCTGGAACGAAGCCGTTTTAAATGCCATCAGCGAAGAAACCGCTTTACTGATGATCGCTCCGATACACTGGTCGGACGGAACGCGATTTGACATCGAAGCTCTCAGCAAACGCTGTCGGGAAACGGGTACCCGTTTTGTACTCGATGGTACGCAGGCCGTGGGAGCTCTGCCACTTGATCTGACTGAGGTATCGGTGGATGCTCTGATCGTCGGCGGCTACAAATGGCTGCTGGGTACATACGGGATGGGACTGGCGTATTTCGGTCCCGCCTTTGACGAAGGTCGCTCCATTGAACAAAGCTGGATTAATCGCAAAGGCAGTGATAATTTCCGCTTACTGATGGCCTATACGACAGAATTCCGGCCCGGAGCTAGTCGTTATTCCATGGGGGAACAAAGCAATTTCATCCAGATACCGATGCTGGCGACGGCTCTGGAGCAAATCCTGGCCTGGACGCCCGAAGCCGTGCAGGCGTACAGTGAGGCGTTGGTTCGTCCGCACGTGCCCCACTGGCAGGAACTGGGTTTCTGGATTGAAGCAGAGGCGTATCGAAGCTCCCACCTGTTCGGACTACGTCACGAAGGGCTGGATATGAACCGTTTGCGGACGGAGCTGGAACGCCATCAGGTATACATTTCCACGCGGGGGACTACCCTTCGTATTGCGACGCACGTTTACAACGAAGCGGCGGATCTGGAAGCCCTGACGGAAGCGTTGTCGGCCAGCCTTTGACTCAACAAAAACGGCCCGACGAATGATTCATCGGGCCGCTAGCTTTGGTATTCTGTTGCCTAATCTTCGGGATACGGAACGAAAATGAACTTGGTGAAATCGGAGTCAATAATGAACAAACAGGCGTACTCGGCGGGGTCTTTGTAGCTTTCCTTGAAAAGCTCCTCGCCATCTTCCCCGATGATTTCCCGCTGGAGGAATTCTTCGAGAAACGTAGCCGAGTAGTACCACTGGTTATCGTTCATTTCTCCCCGACCAATCAACACCGAACCAAGCGGTTGCGGCTGCTGACAAGCCACAAAAATAGGATAATTAGAAAAGCCCCGCTGCCGGATCTGGTGGGCGGCTTCCTGAATAAATTCGGATACTTTCACAAAGTCGGCCGTAATCATGCCGAGGTATTTCCCGCTCAATTCCGGCGAATTGGGGGCATTGGATAGTGCTTCGGGTTCGTCGATCATTTCTTTTAGTTTTCCGTTTGCGGTTTACAGTTTTCCTGTTCAGCAAATAATGCATTCCAGATCACTAACTAAAACAGACAATTGTTCACTGTTCTCGCTGTTGCCTTCACTTCCAGTAACTTACATATTTTTAACTGAAAACAGACAACTGTAAACTGTCCACTAAACTCATCTTCTCGCGGCTAGTAATAGACCTAAATCTTTATAGCGTAAATTGAACAGGCGGGCGATGTGGGCGTTGGTTACCGAACCGTTGTGCACATACACCCCTTTCATAAACCATTTATTGGCGAACATCATTTCCTCGATACCGCCCAAAGTGCCCGTTTTCAAGAGAAAAGGCGTAAATACGTTGCTCAGGGCGATACTGGCCGTGCGGGCCACGCGACTTGGAATATTAGGTACGCAGTAGTGAATGACGCCGTGTTTCTTAAAAGTCGGATTTTTATGACTGGTCATTTCCGAGGTTTCAAAATTCCCTCCCTGATCAATGGATACGTCGATTACCACCGAGTTCGGCCGCATCCGAGAAATCATATCTTCCGTCACGACCATCGGACTGCGACCTTCTTCGCTGCGGATCGCTCCAATCACCACGTCTGCCCGCTGAATGGCATCGGACAGCACCTCGGAGTGAATGATACTGGTATAAATGGGCTGCCCCACCGCGTACCGCAATCGCTGTAGACGGTACATATCTTTGTCAAAAACCTGTACCTGAGCCCCCAGTCCCAGAGCCATTCGGGTTGCGTATTCCGCCACCGTACCCGCTCCCAATACCACGACTTTGGTCGGGGGAACGCCCGTAATGCCACCCAGGATGATGCCTTTTCCTGCGTGTACGCCACTGAGGTATTCGGCGGCAATCATCATCACGGTACTCCCCGCAATTTCGCTCATGGTACGAATGATGGGCATGGCTCCGGATTTGTCTTCAATGTATTCGAAGGCAATCCCGGTGATCTGCTTTTCATTAAGAGCTGCGAAATACTCCTGCGTGCGATTGGGAAGCGTCAGGGCTGAAATCAGCGTACTGCCGCGTTTCAGGTATTTGTATTCATCTTCCGTAGCGGGCTCTACTTTCAAAATCACATCGGCGGCGTAGGCTTCTTCGGGCGAGTAGACGATGCGAGCACCGGCTTCGCGGTAATCGTGGTCACTGAACTGAGCCCCCTCGCCTGCTCCACTCTCCAGAATCACCTGATGACCATTCCGAACCAGTAACGAAACCGCTTCGGGAACCAGAGCAATGCGGTGATCGAGAAATGAAATTTCTTTGGGCAATCCAATCAGCAAGGAATGCTGCGTGGTTTTGATAGGAGCCAGCTGCTCCTGGGGATACAAAAGCGTCTGCTGAGCCAGGGCTTCAAAACCGGATTGCTGTGTTTTAGGAACGCTCATAATAAAGCAGTTAACCCGTTAGTTTAGGGGATACGGCGAATCGTTTGGAGCGTACTATCGCCGTTTTCTATTCGTTATAAATGTGTATCTCTCAATCGGATCACGCAAAGATAACCTTTTACGCGGGATGCCGGGAGCAAGTTTTAGCCACTGGACAAACTCAATCCCTGAAAAAAGGGTTAAATTAGTAGAAAGGCCAAGTTGGTACGTGGATCGCTTTTCTAAACCGCCTGTTTCTGATGAATCAGCTTACAGGCCTTGATTACTCGCTAAACTAAGCCGACAGGTTCTGCCTGACGCTTTTATCCAAGACATTTATGCTCGGTCACCGTTTTTCCGAATTTGTACCCGACATTCAGCAGAATTCCCAGCAGGCCAAGTTTGACCAGTTGCTGGATATTTTTAATCAACTGCTCACCATGACCAGTGGCGACGTGGCTCAGGCAATGTCCTGGCTGACGCAACTCGACAAACAATACAAGCTTACCGACGAAAATTACGGCATCGGGGATTTCTTCGAAGACCTGAAAAAGAAAGGGTATATCACCGAAGAAAACGCCGAGGGCGAAACGGTACTGACGCCGAAGGGTGAACAATCCATCCGGAAACAGTCGCTCGATGAAATTTTCGGGAAACTCAAAAAATCACGTTCGGGCGGCAATCACCGGACTTCGCACGCGGGTACGGGTGATGAAGCAACGTCGGATCGCCGGACCTTCCAGTTCGGGGATTCACTCGAACAAATCGCTATGACCGAATCCATTCGGAATGCCCAGATCAACAATGGCATTGGCGATTTTATGATGACCGAGAATGACCTGGAAATCGTCGATACCGAATACAAGGCTCAAACCAGTACGGTATTGATGATCGACATCAGTCACTCGATGATTCTGTACGGGGAAGACCGGATTACGCCCGCGAAAAAAGTAGCCATGGCCCTGTCGGAACTGATTATGACGAAGTACCCCAAGGATACGCTCGACATCATCGTTTTCGGTAACGACGCCTGGCAGATTCAGGTGAAAGATCTGCCCTATCTGGAAGTGGGTCCGTACCACACCAATACCGTAGCCGGACTGGAACTGGCGATGGATTTACTCCGCCGTCGGAAGAATAAAAACAAGCAGATTTTCATGATTACGGATGGTAAACCGACCTGTTTGAAAGAAGGCATTCGCTACTATAAAAACAGCTTTGGTCTGGACCGTAAAATCCTGAATAAAACGCTGACACTGGCCGCCCAGTGTCGCCGGATTAAGATTCCAATTACCACGTTCATGATCGCCCGCGATCCGTACCTACAGGATTTCGTTCGCAAGTTTACGGAAACCAATAATGGCCGGGCCTATTACTCGAGCCTGAAAGGATTGGGTGAGTTTATTTTCGAAGATTTCGAACGGAATCGGAAGAAGAATGTACGGTAAGAGAGTATTGATTTATCTTGGTTGGGTTTTATAAAACCCAACCAAGATTTAACTCTGTATTAAGTATGGAAACTCAGGAATTAAAGAAAACTATTATCGAATTGGTTGATAAAATGCCAGATACAGTACTTCGTAGTTATTAACGGAAAAATTCAGGCAACATGCTTCTGATGCAGAAGTTGATGCGGCCACCAACTACATACTCAAGAAAAATACAGCATTATATCGCCAACTTGCCTGATTAAATTACTATCCTTAAGGCAGCTAATCATCATTCATGAGAAATTAATTAGCCAATCTAGTGGTAGATGAGACAGGTTGGCAGTTGCTCACCTCGAACTAACATTTAGAAGATAAAGCAACTGATCTTAAATCATTCATTTAGACCCTATTGCATCGTATCTCTTATCCCTGCTAGATTTACCTCAAACGCTCCATTTCCCACTACTACTTCCAATCTTCCCTTTGTGGATGACGGTGTTTGAATTCCAGGAAAATCCCCTTTTCTTGGCGACTGTTTAGTAAACCTCCCTTGTTTTATGGCAAATCCACTTTTTTCAGAAAAAACCTTTGACAAAGTTTCCGTGGCGTCAGATGACGTCATGACGATGCAGGGCACGTTAAATAAGATTGCCCTTTTATTAACGCTTACCATCAGCGTAGCGGCAGTAACCTTTTACGCCGCCCTTCAGGGTCAGCAATGGACCTCGCTTCTATTACCCGTAGGAGCCATTGGTGGCCTGATTATTGCTCTCGTACTAGCTTTTAAACCTACTCTAGCCCCAACGCTGGCTCCGCTCTACGCCGTGCTGGAGGGAGCTTTTGTGGGTAGTATTTCTAGTTTATTCTCCGGATTAGCATTTATGGCGGCCGTACTCACCTTTGGCGTACTGGCTTTGCTATTAGTCGTCTACCAAACGGGCTTGATTCGCGTTACGCAAGGGTTCATGCGGGGCGTGATGGTCGCTACCGGAGCCGTGGCTCTGCTTTATTTGCTGACATTCGCTCTGAGTTTTTTCGGTATCATGGTACCCTATATTCATGAAGCGGGCTGGATCGGCATCATTTTCTCGCTGGTAGTAGTGGGAATTGCGGCGATGAACTTACTGATCGATTTTCACCTCATCGAAGCAGGCGTAGCTCAGCAGGCTCCCAAGTTTATGGAATGGTATTCCGCTTTTGGTCTGCTGGTAACGATCGTCTGGCTGTATTTGGAAATTCTGAAACTACTGGCAAAGCTGAATCGCCGATAAGTTACGTAACCAACGCCCCGCTGCACCTAGTTATGCGGGGCGTTCTTGTTTTCAAGCGAAATCCCTACTGGTTTCTTTTTTCTACGTTTGGAAATCTGAAAACCGTCTCTGATCAGAAATATAAACGTACGTTTGTCCTTGTGACGCCTCAGTAAATACAAGCTTTGTACAGGGTGGCGTACGCAAACCAACCTCTTTCTCGAAACATATCCATCATTCCTTCTATCTCTTCTAAACCCATGAGATTATACAAAACCCGCCTGGGCATCGTTCTGGAAGCTGACGAGCAGTATTATCCTATCGAAGCAACCGACTGGGATCAACTCATTAATCAGGATAATCTGCACGAAGTACTACAGGCCGTTACTACGTCGGTAAGTCCTTCTCCGGAGTTGCACCACTGGCTGCATACGGACTTGCTGGCTCCCATCGGTCGGCAGGAAGTCTGGGCTGCCGGGGTTACATACCTACGGAGTCGCGATGCCCGGATGGAAGAATCCCAGGATGCCGGTGGCGGTAGTTTTTATGACCGCGTATACGATGCTGAACGGCCCGAAATTTTCTTCAAAGCTACCCCCGAGCGAGTCGTAGACCCACTAGGTACGGTACGCATTCGGAAAGATTCACACTGGAACGTTCCGGAGCCGGAACTGACTTTGTTCATGACTTCTTCGGGAAAAATTGTAGCGTACACTTGCGGCAACGATATGAGTTCACGGGATATTGAGGGAGAAAATCCCCTGTATCTACCCCAAGCCAAATCGTACGATGGTAGTGCAGCCTTAGGCCCCTGCCTGTACGTGCCCGGTACGCCGATTGATCCACATACGCACATTCGACTGGAAATTCACCGGAACCGGGAAAGTGTATACGATAATAAAATTTCCATCAGCCAAATGAAGCGGCAGCATACGGAGCTGGTTTCGTTCCTGTTCCGCGAATGCTCGTTTGCCTACGGCTGTTTTCTGATGACGGGAACGGGCATTGTTCCTCCGGATGATTTCACCCTGCAACGCGGCGATGAAGTGCAAATTACCATCGATGGCATTGGTACGCTGGTGAATACAGTGGCGTAACTAAAATAGTTTTGATCAAAGAAAAAGCGTGAAGAAAACTTCACGCTTTTTCTTTGACTACTCCATTCTTATTTGGCTGGTTTACTCCACGTTCTTCTTTCGCGAACCATATAAGTCGGGTTCTTTGTCTCTTCTTTCAGATACTCGTCATACGCACGGTTGGTCATTAGATCGACCTGATAATAATGTTTCCCGTAATTAGCTGCATTTTTATATAATTTACTTACAGAAGCATATGAAAAATCTTCTGGTTTATACTTATTCAATTCTTCATTAGCAACGCGTTTATCATCTATCCATACGCCACTCATTTTAGGATTTTTCCAAATTTCCAATTCTTTTGCGGTTGGCCTTTCTTTTTTAAGTGGAGGCAGATAGTATACAACAATTTTTTGCTTGTCCTGCTGTTCTTTACTCATCTGATGATAAATCGAGATGACTCGTTCTTCCTCGACTTTTGACAAATTGTAACGGCGGAAGCCATTATCCATAGGCTTATACATTCGTTTCGTAATAGCTTCATACTCTCTCAGCAATTCGTTAGAAACACCTTTTGGTGTTGAGGGTACCTGAACCGCTGGTTGCTCGGTCTGAGCCCCTGCGTATTCCACTTTACTGAACAAAGCAATTGTAAGTATGAGCATTGGAATCAGACTAACCTGTCTGATTAAGCGTTGAAACCGGGAAGTCATTTTTGTCATCATGAGTAGTCTTTTTTTCGTGGTTACATAATTAAACGAGCTGGTAAGAAATAAACCTTGACTCACTTTACTCAGTAATAAATGCTGGTACTTTTTTACTTCCGGATCGATGGATAAGACCGCATGATCCGCTAAGTATTCATGATTCATCCGGATCATTTTTTGATAGACATACACCGCCGGATTAAACCACCAGCATACCTGTACTAACTCCATAAACAAAATATCCCAGGTGTGCCGCTGCCGGATATGGGCTAATTCGTGTTGCCAGATCTGTGATTCTATTTCCTGATTTTGATAGCTACGTTTACTGACGAAAACGTAATTCATGAAACTGTAAGGCAATTCATCATTATCCAGTAAAACAACTTTTACTGAACCCTTGATTACCGTTGATTTCCTGATTTTCCATACAACGGCCAGTACATTTTTCAGAAAGCGAATGGCGAGTATACCCGTAACTAGGGCATATACTAACCATGCATACTGTTCGAACGTAATAGCTTGCTTTTCAACCGTTATCAACGGCCTATTTACTTCGTTGCCAGTCAATTGGTATACTACTTCTGTTGCGGGAATTACCTCCGGGTTGTTCAATTCTATCGTCAGTAATGGAATCGCTAAGGAGGCTACTAGACTCATCAGTAAATAGAAACGATTGAACACAAACAGGGTCTCCCGTTCCAGCAATATTTTGTAGATCAATACGAACAGGATGGAGCAGAGTATAGACTTCAGGAGATAGTCCATTACTTTTTCTTTTTAGTGATTTCTTCGTCAACGATTCGCTTTAAATCTTCCAGTTCATCAACCGATAAATCAGAGGCTTTCGTAAAAAAGGAAGCAAACTTTAACGCCGAATTTTCAAAGTAACTTTTAATGATTCCTTTTACGTGTTTGGCGAAGTAATCATCCTTCTTAACCAGGGCGTAATACTCCCGGGAATTACCGTACACCGTGTAATCCACGAAGCCTTTTTCCTGCATCCGTTTCAGTAAGGTAGCCACAGTAGTAACGGCGGGTTTCGGCTCCGGATACAGTTCCAGTAAGTCCTTCATAAATACTTTTTCCTGTTGCCAGATCAGCTCCATCAGTTGCTCTTCGGCTTTGGTTAACTGGGCCATATTCTACATTCATAGATTTTACTCTACAAACGTAGAATAAAAAATTAATACCCCAAATGATTTCACCTTTTTTTGTATTCTGCCCGTCTCTTTCATCGTATATCTTTGAGTTAATTGACCGTCGGTACGGCCAGCCCAAACCTTTTTGATTCTGAAAACGTTACCCACTTACGTAGCTAAACCCTTTTTTGATGTCGTATCACTCGCTTTCTGTTTCCGATAAACTCAATATTACTACGCTGGGTCAGCTCAAGGCGGCTGGCTATCAGCCTGAATCCATTAAAGACGAACTTCGTCGCAACCTCATCACTAAAATGCGTTCGGGAGAAGAAGTGTTTCCCGGCGTATACGGCTACGAAGACACCGTAATCCCGGATGTCGAACGAGCCCTACTTTCCCGGCACCATATCAACTTACTGGGTCTTCGCGGACAGGCCAAAACCCGGATTGCCCGTCTGATGATCTACTTGCTGGACGAGTACATTCCCGTCGTCGAAGGTTCTGAACTCAACGATGATCCCCTACAGCCTTTATCTCGTTATGCAGTGGATTTGATTGCCGAAAAAGGCGACGAGACACCCGTGATCTGGCTGCACCGGGATGAACGGTATACGGAAAAACTCGCCACACCCGACGTATCCGTTGCCGATTTGATTGGCGATGCGGACCCGATTAAAGCAGCCACGTTGAAACTACCCTACTCGGATGAACGGGTGATTCACTTTGGTCTGATTCCACGTTCGCACCGGGGTATTTTTGTAATCAATGAGTTACCCGATTTACAGGCCCGGATTCAGGTCTCACTCTTCAATATTTTGCAGGAAGGAGATATTCAGATTCGTGGTTTCAAACTCCGCTTACCGCTGGATATTCAGTTTGTCTTCACCGCGAACCCCGAAGATTATACCAACCGGGGTAGCATTGTAACGCCCCTGAAAGACCGGATCGACAGCCAGATTCTGACGCACTACCCGCGTACGCTGGAGATCGGTAAACGCATCACCCGTCAGGAAGCGAAGGTGAAAGAAGGTCAGGAAATCGTCTCGATCAATGAAGTAACGGAAGACTTGATCGAGCAAATTGCCATTGAAGCCCGTCAAAGTGAATACGTCGATGCCAAGTCGGGGGTATCCGCCCGGATGACGATTTCGGCGTACGAAAATCTGGTTTCCGCGGCAGAACGTCGGGCTTTGCTCAACAGTGAAGAGCGTACGTACGTGCGTCTTGCGGATCTGTACGGAGTTATTCCGGCGATTACGGGCAAGGTAGAGCTGGTATACGAAGGCGAAGTGGAAGGGCCCTATATCGTAGCGATGAATCTGGTCAGTAAAGCCATTAAAACGCAGTTTCTGCAGTACTTCCCTGATCCGGAAAAGCTGAAAAAACAGATCAAAAATAAGAAGAATCCCTTCCAGAAAGTGCAAACCTGGTTTGGCGAACACTCGCTGGACTTACTGAGCGATCTGTCCGATAAAGATTACCAGAACCGACTGCTGGCCATCGATGGCCTGGATGATCTGGTGGAAGAATTTCACCCGGAACTCACGGGCGACGAAAAATTCTTCTTCATGGAATTTGCCCTGCACGGGATGGCCGAGTTTTCGCTTATCAGTAAGAAACCCCTCGACAAAGGCTTACAATTCAAGGATTTGACCGACAGCCTAATTGCCGGCATGAACTTTGACGATGACGACGAGGAGGAAGATGATGACGAAGAAGATTTCGGCGGTCGCCGAAGACGGTAATGGGTCGTTTTTAGTTGATTACCAAAAGGGTACGCTGTTTCTGAACGGCGTACCCTTTTTTCTATGTTTTGCGTTAGATGCAGTCGGTTTGTTTGTTCCCTGCATGGTATACTGGGCTATTCAGATTGAACCCCTCCGGAGTTAGAGTACTCGCTGAAAGAGGGACGAACACTGGTGCAGGTTTCTAAACTTGCACTAGGACTTCCCATATTTTACTACACCGACTGCCGGACAATCAACCGGAATGGATTCGCTAACTTTTGGGTCGAGTTATTGAGAATCAGTTCGGCGGCCTGTTTCCCCATGGCTTCAAAATCCGTGGAAAGTACCGTGATTCCGTCGAGAATGATTTCCTTGAGCGGATTTTCGTTGTAGGAGATAATCCCTACTTCCTTGCCTACCCGATACCCGTTGGTTTTCGCCTGCTTCACCAGCGTCACCAGATCGTCTTCCATTAAGTTAATGTACACATCGCCTGGCGACATCACCTCTTTCGATACATCCGAAATGATCTTGTACGGAAAGCCGTATTCGGTACAAAATTTCTGAAAACCAATCAGGATTTCGCGGGCGTGATACGTATACAGCGGAAAAACCAGCTTGAGTACCTGATACTTTCGTAACAGCTCCTCCCCTTCAGCCAGAGCTGTAAAAATGTCCCGTTCAAAATCCTGATACACCGCCGCATACGGACCTTCCACACCGGGAACCAGTTTATCCAGAATCAGTAGCTGATCCTTGGGAAACTGATTAATCAGTTCCGCCGCCGTTTCGCCACCTTCCAGAAAATGAGCAATGATGACGTAATGCGTATAATGCCCGGCCCGATTCTGAATCAGCTCTTTAAACAGCCGGAAGTTGTTGTTGTAGATGTAAAAATCAACCGCTGTTTCTTCGCCCAGCATCTCCACCATCGCGTCGTAGATGATTTTTTTGTGGGGACTTAACTTATTGAAAAGCAGAAAAATCCGACGCTTCTGCCGGTAACTAGCACTAGCAATGTAAAATCCTTTTCCGGGTACGGAGCCCAGAATACCCAGCTTCTTGAGTTCATTATACGCCTTTTCAGCCGTATCCCGGGAAATGTCATACAGCATCGACAATTCATTAATCGACGGCAACCCCTGCTTGGTCTTGATCAGCCCCTTCTCGATGGCCGCGATTACTGAATTGACAATCTGCTTGTATTTAGGGGTCGTTGAATACTCATCAATTTGAATGATTTCAAAGACCTGACGAACCGTTTGTTTCATGCGAATAGGAGGCAAACTGAACCGTAAAGATCGTAAGTTACGTCCTAAATACCCCATAGAATATTTTCCGTACGGCTTGAGTAGAAAAAAACCACTGGCTACACTTACCGAATAGACAGGTTACGTACATTTAAACTCAAGCCTGTATGGTTAGTATTTAATCACTCTAAACTTATGCTTAAACGTTTTCTTCACACCTGGCTGTGCCTGGTTTTAGTTGGGCTCTTATCACAGGTTCAGGCCCAACAGGCCCCTCACAAACTTCGTTACGAATACGGCGATATTCGTCTGGGAACCGGCGTTAGAAAGCCTCGCCTGAGCTGGCAGCTTGCGTCTACACAGGCCGGAGCCCGCCAGACGGCCTATCAAATCCTGGTGGCCTCTTCCGCAGAAGCTCTGGCTAAAAACCAGGGGGATGTCTGGGATTCGGGTAAGATCAATACTTCGCAATCCGTCTACGTCGATTATCAGGGAAAAAATCTGGAAAGCCGGCAACGGTATTTCTGGAAGGTAAAAATCTGGGATGAAAAAGGAAAAGCCTCGGGCTGGTCCAAACCCGACTGGTGGGAAATGGGCCTGCTCGCCAAAGACGACTGGAAAGCAGACTGGATCGGCATGGCGGGCGTAGTGGGCGAACCGCCCCGCTCAACGCAGGCCCGAAAGGAATTCTTGGTACGTGGCAAACTCGCGAAGGCCCGGGTATACGCTACGGGCCTGGGTGATTACGCCCTGCAAATCAACGGCCAACGGGTAGGTGATATGCTATTGACGCCTGGCTGGACGGACTATCTCAAGAAAGTATACTACCAAACCTACGACGTCACGGAGCTACTTAAGGAAGGCAACAACCAGATCGACGCTTTTCTGGGGAACGGCTGGTGGAGCGGTGGCCTCGGCTGGGGCGGCGGTTTTCATCGGTATTCACAAGGCCCGCTGCGACTGCTATGCCAACTGGAATTGACCTACGCCGATGGTACGCGGGAGCTGATTACTTCGAATCCCAGCTGGAAAATTCGGTTGTCGCCCGTCATTTACGACTCCATGTACCACGGCGAGCATTACGATGCCCGTCAGGAAGCAAAAGGTACGGAAGCAGACGGCTGGGTAACGCCCGTCGTACTGAACACGGCCAAAAACCAGACGACCCTGTTCGGCCCCAGTGCCGACGCCAACGCGAACGAACAAGCAGCCACGTTCGACATGAATACCTTACAGGTAGTGGCTCAAGAAGCTCCACCGATCCGCGTCACAGAAACCCGCAAAGCCGTAAAAATGACTGAACCCAAGCCCGGCCATTTCGTTTTTGACTTTGGTCAGAACATGGCGGGGATTGTGCATCTGAGTATTCCGAAAGGCGTGTACGGGCAGGAAGTAGCTCTGCATTTTGCGGAGTTGCTCCACGACGATGGAACGGTAGCTCAGGAAAACCTGCGTTCGGCTAAGTCTACGGATCGGTACATCTGCAAAAGCAATGGCGGGAAAGAAGAATGGGAACCGATGTTTCTGTACCACGGATTTCGTTACGTCGAAGTAATCGGTTTTCCGGGTAAACCCACTACCGACCAGGTCGTAGCGAAAGTCATTCATACGGATTTTGAGCCGATTGGCGAATTCTCAACTTCCGAGGATATTCTCAACAAAATCTACTCAAATGCCCGCTGGACGCTGAAAAGTAATGCCCTGTCCATTCCCACCGATTGCCCGCAACGCGACGAACGACTGGGCTGGATGGGTGATGCTCAGATTTTCGTGGCTTCTTCCTGCTATCTGATGGACATCAATAGTTTCTGGGCCAAGTACTCGCGGGATATTGCGGATTCCCAGCACCCTTCGGGGTACGTGTACGACGTTAATCCGAAGATGGTAGTGGGTGGTCCGTCGAAACCCGCCTGGGGCGATGCGACGCTGATTGTTCCCTGGACTTCCTACGAATTTTTCGGCGACAAACGAATCCTGGAAACCAATTACGCCAGCATGAAAGCTTGGGTAGAATACATGAACCAGCACGCTTCTACGAAAAAAACGGGACTGTACTATTTCGCTGATCCCAGTGAAAAATGGTTCGGCTACGGCGACTGGGTTCCCGTGGTGGCCTCGCCCAGTAAGCCCATTGGCGGGGCGTATCAGGTTTATTCCAATACGCTCCTGGCAAAAGCGGCTACGGTCCTTGGCAAAACGGAAGATGCTACGAAGTACGCAGCCTTGGCCAAACAGTACACCTCGAAGTACAACGATCTCTATTTCAAGGACAACAATTACGAAGGCAAAACCCAGGCGGCTAACCTGATGCCGCTTACCTTCGGCATTGTACCGGAAAACCTGCGAGCCCGCATTGCTCAGAACGTAGCCGATGATGTGAAGGCTCACGACAATCACTTGACGACGGGGTTCATCGCTTCTCAGCAGATTCTGCCCCGCCTGTCGGATTACGGGTACAATGACCTGGCCTATCAGGTAGCTACGCAGAAAACGTACCCGAGCTGGGGCTATATGGCCGAAAATGGAGCTACGACGATGTGGGAACTTTGGAATTCGGACAAGGAAAAACCCGAAGGCATGAACTCCCGCAATCACTTTGCGTACGGTTCCGTCATTGAGTGGTATTTCCGGTATCTGGCCGGTGTGGAACCGATCGATCCAGGCTTCAAAACCTTCCGCATTGCTCCCAAGCCACCGAAAGACCTCAACTGGGTAAAGTTTTCGTATCAGTCGCTGTACGGCCCGATTGTCTCCAACTGGGAACGCCAAAACGGAAAACTGCAACTGAACGTCACCGTGCCCCCCAATACGCAGGCCGAACTGGTACTGCCCCTGACAGCGGGCCAGACCGCTACGCTGGCCGGGAAGAAACTCAAAACCAATACAACTACGCTGGCTCCGGGGTCGTACCGAGTGGAGATTCAGTAGGTTGGATCGCGTTAGGTCAGAAATCCTGGTTAGTTCATAAACTACCAATCCGAACGAGGGTAAGATTCGTTACTTCAACGGACACTCCTTGAAAATTTCGAGTCGTGTTCGTTGAAGTGATCGTATAAAAAGCAGTTTTACGTATTCGCGTGGATCGGTTTTTATGCATGGAACGAATCCATACGTTATTCATTCTTAATCGGTAAGCTTATGATTCATTGGATTAACGTACGTAATCTTTCCGGGATGTTTTGCTTGGCTCTGCTACTGGGAAGCCCGGGGTTGTAACCCCGAATTAATTCAATTCAACCCCGTTGGGGTTTTCAAAGGATTCGGACTTGATGCTACTGAAACCTTAAACCACTCCTCAAACCTGATACCCACTCAAACAGCCTCTTTTTAACCTTCTGGCTACGAACTTCTTCGACCGAATAGCCATACAGAGCAGGATGGTTCACCCTAACAGACCATGACAGCTCATTCTTTTTCCTTTGGTTCATTTGTACCGCTAACTAAGGCCTATATCATTTTTTGTATACAATTATGACCGAGACTACCTCTTTCAAGCACGTAAGTTATTTATGGGATGATGCGAAAGCCGCCGAACTGGCTGGCGATGAAGTCGCTCTCCTGATTTACCGTTCCAATCTGTTAGGTGCCGACCTTCGCCTGACCAATTACGGAGGTGGCAACACGTCCTGCAAAGTGACTTCTCCCGATCCGCTGACGGGCGAAGATACCCGCGTGATGTGGGTAAAAGGCTCCGGTGGTGACTTAGGTACGCTGAAGAAATCGGGACTGGCGGCTTTGTATCTGGATCGTCTGCACGCCTTGAAAAACCGGTACCGGGGCCTCGAATTTGAAGATGAGATGGTGGATTTGTTTAACCACTGTATCTACGATCTGGACTCGAAAGCTCCTTCCATCGATACTCCCTTACACGCCTTTTTGCCCTTCAATCACGTCGATCACCTACACCCCGATGCGGCCATTGCCATTGCGGCGGCGAAAGACGGCGAGCAAATCGTGAAAGACCTGTTTGGCGGTACGCTCGGCTGGGTCCCCTGGCAGCGTCCCGGCTTCGATCTGGGCCTGCAACTGGAACGCTGTCTGGCCGAAAATCCGGGCATTCGCGGCATTTTCCTGGGTAGCCATGGCTTATTCACCTGGGGTGATACAGCCTATGAAAGCTATATCAACACGCTCGAAGTGATTGAACGTTGTGCGGAATATCTGGAAGAAAACTACGGCAAAAAAGGCCCTGTATTCGGTGGTCAGAAAGTGCAAACCGTTGAAAACCGTAAAGAGCAGGCGGCTAAACTGGCTCCCGTACTGCGGGGTTTCTGCTCCAGCTATGTACGCATGATCGGTCATTTTACGGATGATGAACGCGTACTCCAATTCATCAATTCTAATGATTTGGACAAGTTGGCTCCGCTGGGCACCTCCTGTCCCGACCACTTCCTGCGTACGAAAATCCAGCCGCTGGTACTTGACCTGCCCGCCGACGCGGATCTTTCGGATACCAAAGCTCTGAAGGAAAAACTGGCTCCGGCCTTCGAAGCGTACCGGGCCATGTACACCGAGTACTACGAAAGCTGCAAACGCAGCAACAGTCCCGCCATGCGTGACCCCAATCCGGTGGTGATTCTGTGGCCGGGCGTGGGTCAGTTTACATTTGCCAAAGACAAACAAACCGCTCGCGTAGCATCAGAATTTTACGTCAACGCCATCAACGTGATGCGGGGTGCCGAGGCTATTTCGGAATATACGTCCCTACCCCGTCAGGAAGCTTTTGACATTGAATACTGGTTGCTGGAAGAAGCCAAGCTGCAACGCATGCCTAAGCCCAAGCCGCTTTCGGGCAAGATTGCCCTGATTACGGGTTCCGCGGGAGGTATTGGTAAAGCCATCGCCAAGAAATTACAGGCTGAAGGTGCCGTCGTCTTCTTGAATGATAACGACGCCGACCGCCTGGCCGGAGCCAAGGAAGAATTCCTGAAAAGCTACGGGAAAGATTCTTCCGCTTCCGAGTTGCTCGATGTTACCTCGGTGGAATCCATTGCCAAGGCCTTCGATGCCTGCTCGCTGGCTTTCGGTGGCGTGGATATTGTCGTGAACAACGCCGGTATTTCCATTTCCAAATCCATCGAAGATCATACGGAGAAGGACTGGGATTTACTCTTCGATATTCTCGTCAAAGGTCAGTTCCTGGTATCGCAAGCCGCCGTGGCTGTCATGCGGAAGCAGGCTCTGGGGGGTGACATCCTCAATATTGCTTCGAAAAATGCTGTCGTGAGTGGACCCAACAACCTGGGGTATGGCTCCGCGAAAGCGGCTCAGGCCCACGGTACACGTTTGCTGGCGGCGGAAGTGGGTCCCGAACGGATCCGGGTCAACACCATTAACCCTGACGCTGTCATTGCCGATTCGAAGATCTGGGCGGGTGCCTGGGCCGAAGGTCGGGCTAAAGCGTACGGTATCACGGTGGAAGAGCTGCCCGCCTTCTACGCCAAGCGGACCTTGTTGAACGAAATCATTTTACCGGAAGACATCGCCAATGCCTGCTTCGCGTTCGTAGGCGGACTTCTCAATAAGTCCACCGGAAACGCTCTGAATGTAGATGGTGGGGTTGCAATGGGCTTTTACCGCTAAGCGTTTGGTGTTTAGGGTTTTGAGTTAAATGCTCGCATGAAAGAGGGTACGCGAACTCAAAACTCTAAACTTCAAACTTATAACTCAAAACCTTTGTATGCCTCGCGTTGCTTTTAAAATGCAGCTGTTTCCGGGAAACGTGGACGAATACCGCCGGAGACACGACGAAATCTGGCCGGAACTGGTGGAATTACTCCAGTCCAGCGGCATTCATAACTATTCAATTTTTCTGGACGAAAGCACGAATACGCTTTTCGGGGTACAGGAAGTCGATGATCTGAGCGTTACAGGGAAGTTACCCGAAAATCCCGTCATGCAGAAGTGGTGGGCGTACATGGCTGATCTCATGGAAACCAATCCTGATCAGTCACCCGTACAGGTCGCTTTACCGGAAGTTTTTTACCTGAAATGAGTTTGGTGTTTTGAGTTTAGGGTTTTGAGTGGCCGCCGCTGCGGTTATCGTCCATTTTGAATGAATGAGTGAATCTAACTATCCCTATTTCTGATGTGATAAAACTCAAAACCCTAAACCCAAAACTCAACACGCTAACACTAACCAACATATGCCTCTCGAATCCTATCAAATAGCCCAATATAACCAGCAGCATGAAGTTGCTCATCGCCGGAAGTTTGAGTTTTTAGCCGAAGAACTGGGCTCCGAAACAACCGAGCGTATCCTTGGTAAACTCATTGATTTTCAGATTGCCATCCCCAGCTGGGCTTTGGGTACGGGTGGTACCCGCTTTGGTCGCTTTGCGGGTGGTGGAGAACCCCGGAATCTCGAAGAAAAAATTGCTGATGTAGGCCTGCTACACGCTCTGAACCGTTCGAGCGGAGCCATCTCCCTGCATATTCCCTGGGATATTCCGACCGACGGCGAGGCCATCAAACAACTGGCGGCCAGCTACGGACTCGTATTCGATGCCATGAACTCGAATACGTTTCAGGATCAGCCGAATCAGGAACTGAGCTACAAGTTTGGTTCGCTGCAACATACCGATGCTGCTGTTCGCACACAAGCTATCAATCATAACATCGACGTGATTCGTTACGGCGAAGCTCTGGGTTCCAAATCCCTGACGGTCTGGTTATCCGATGGTTCGAGCTTCCCCGGACAACTGAACTTCCGCAAGGCCTTCCAGCGTACCTTAGAAGGTTTGCAGGAAATCTACGCGGCTCTTCCCGCCGACTGGAAGATTTTCGTCGAATACAAAGCCTTCGAACCCAACTTCTACTCAACTACGGTGGGTGATTGGGGACAGTCGTTCCTGTACGCCAGCAAGTTAGGACCCAAAGCCTACACGCTGGTCGATCTGGGTCACCACCTGCCCAATGCCAACATCGAGCAAATTGTATCGCTATTGCTGATGGAAGAAAAGCTGGGTGGTTTCCACTTCAACGATTCGAAATACGGCGACGACGATCTGACGGCCGGCAGCATCAAACCGTATCAGTTATTCTTGATTTTCAACGAACTAGTTGATGGCATGGATACTCGGGGTATGAATCACGCCTCGGACCTGGGCTGGATGATTGATGCGTCACACAACGTCAAAGACCCGCTGGAAGATTTGCTGCAATCGGTAGAAGCTATCAAGCTCGCCTACGCTCAGGCACTGCTCGTGGATCGCTTGGCTCTGGAAGAAGCCCGTACTAATAATGATGTAGCCGCCGCTCAGGAGTTGTTACAGAATGCCTTCCGTACGGATTTACGGCCCTTGCTGGCCGAAGCCCGTTTGCGGGCCGATGCCGCTCTGAATCCAGTCGGCCTGTATCGTGAGTTATCCCTTCGCAACAAACTGATCGAAGCCCGTGGTCTGAAAGCCGTGGCTACTGGTCTCTAATAGCTACGTCAGGTACAGGCCTTCCCTGTACCTGACGTTTTTTTTAATCCACCCATTCATTAATTCATTCTGTACGCCCCATGTCTATCCCCTGCGTCGCCATTTTTGATATTGGGAAAACCAATAAGAAACTGCTTCTCTTTGATCAGGACTACCAGATCGTGTACCAGAAGCAGACACCTTTCGAAGAAATTCCGGACGATGACGGATTCCACGGGGATGATTTACAGTTATTGAGCAATTGGCTGATCGACAGTCTAGCGGAAGTCTTGAACGAAGGCCGATTTGACGTACGGGCTCTGAATTTTTCCGCGTACGGGGCGAGTTTCGTTCATATTAACGCCGATGGAAAACCTATCACGCCCCTCTATAATTACCTAAAAACGTTCCCACTGGAACTTCAGCAACGCTTTAACGATCATTACGGTCCGGGACTGGAATGGTCGGCCCGTACGGCTTCGCCCGTTTTGGGTATGCTGAATTCAGGGATGCAGTTGTACTGGCTCAAGTACGAGAAATCCGAGTTGTACTGGCAAATTGAGCACTCGCTGCACCTGCCTCAGTACGCCAGCTATCTTTTTACCAAGCGTCCGGTTTCTGAAATTACCAGCGTCGGTTGCCATACGGGGCTTTGGGATTTTACGCAACGCAAGTACCACCGCTGGGTATTCGAAGAAGGATTTCATTCGCTGGGGCAGATGGTACTGCCTTCCTTTGTGACCTCCCCCGCCGTAGAAAAAGACGATATGCAGGTGGGCGTGGGTATTCACGACAGTTCGGCGGCTCTGGTACCGTACCTGCGGGCTTTTGGGCAAGAGCCTTTTCTGCTGATTTCAACGGGCACCTGGTGTATTACCATGAATCCGTTCAGCGATGAACCCCTAACGATCAGCGAGTTACGTCAGGACTGCCTCAGTTACCTGACCTTCCGGGGCGATCCGGTCAAAGCTTCCCGCCTGTTTGCCGGAAATGAGCACGAACGGGCCGTTAAACACCTCGCGGATTATTTTCAAACGGATCTTTCGCAGTATCAGCGAGTATCATACGACGAAGCGATTCTTTTGTCCTTACGCAGTCGCTTCACCCAGGCTTCGTCCGATTCGGTACGGCTGGGTTCGCTGGAAGATTCCACTTTTTCGGAACGAAACCTGAATGAATTCAGTAGTTACGAAGAAGCATACCATCAGTTGATTATGGATTTGATGGCCCAGCAAATCGCTTCGGTCAAGTTAGCCAAAGGTAACACGGCCATCCGGCGAATTTTTGTGGACGGTGGTTTCAGCCGGAATGAAATTTACCTGAATCTGCTGGCTCAGGCTTTTCCGGAATGTGAAGTACTGGCTTCGGAAATTGCCCAGGCTTCGGCTCTGGGAGCGGCTCTGGTCATCGAGGACGCCTGGAATAAGGAAAAGCCCTTTGATGGGAGTTTATTTACGTTGAAGAAAACAGTTTGTACGGAATTATAAATCGTTATTGGCCGTCCGCTTTTCGCTGATCCGAAAGCAGAAACCCGAGTACACAGCCAATAGCGACAAGCTCAAAGCTGATGAAAGTTGCTCTTTTTGTTCCCTGCTACGTCGATCAATTTTATCCGAAGGTAGCCGTTGCTACCCTGGAATTACTCGAGAAATTTGGTTGTGAAGTAGATTTTCCCCGTAATCAGACCTGTTGCGGGCAGCCCATGGCCAACTCGGGCTTTGCCCACCTCAACGGCGGTTGCGACGCCAATTTCGTACGCAATTTTACGGGGTACGATTACATCGTAGCTCCTTCCGGTTCCTGCGTACTGCACGTGAAGGAGCATTTACACTATCCTGAAAATCAGTCGCTGGCGGATACAATCCGGCATCGGGTGTACGAACTCACGGAATTTTTGACGGACATACTGAAGGTCGAAAAACTGGAAGCCCGCTTTCCGCATAAGGTGGGCGTGCACCAAAGCTGCCACGGCCAGCGGGGACTGAAAACCTCGCAGATGAGCGAATTGAACTGCCCGGCTTTTTCCAAACCCGGCAAACTGCTCGGCATGGTAAAAGACCTGCAACTGGTTGAGCTGGACCGTAAGGACGAGTGCTGTGGTTTTGGCGGTACGTTCGCCGTCAGTGAAGAATCGATTTCCTCGAAAATGGGGAAAGATCGCGTGGCCGATCACCAACGCCACGGAGCTGAATACATTACGGCGGGCGACATGTCGTGCCTGATGCACCTGGAGGGTATTCTGAAACGCCAGAAAAGTCCGGTTCGGATTGTACACATCGCCGAAATTCTGAACGCCCAGGAATAAAAAAAGGCGTCCCGTAAGCCATGGCTTACGGGACGCTGCAAAAAATGGGGGATTCTAATTAGTTACGAGCTAAAACCGTACGGTTCGTTTGCGTAGCGATTTCGAATGATTGCGTGTAGCGATTTTTGCCACCCAATACTTCGAACGTGTATTTACCATCGCCTAAGGTCGAAAGATCGAACAGACGCAGGTAGTTTTCGTTAGTAGTCGTTTCAGTGAACAGCGTCGTGTTTTCCTTATCCTTGATAGCAATCGTCAATTTCTTTTTATCAGGATTTTGGAACGTCAATTGGAAACGCAGTTGAGAATCCTGAGCCAGTTGTGCGTTGTACGGATTTGCTTTTACCGTTTCTTTCGCAGGATCAGAATTTACGGTAGCAGTGGCGTTGAAAGCTACACTACTAAAAGCCACGAAGGCTGCAAGGATGAAGTTGATGGACTTTTTCATGGGATGATATGTTTTTCAAATGGGAAAAATACAAAACAAGTGCAAACAGCTTTTTGATTGTGTTTTGCCGTTTGGGTGATACAAAGGTGCACATAGTTTGATTATGAGTCAATTACCTAAATGTTAAATCCGAAAAGTTCCTCTTACGGTGCCACCATAAACTTAGAATAATACAACATTTCTATTTTTAGTGCCGAAAGTTGTTTAAAAAGTCCAATGGTTTTTTTACCGTTTTTTGGAGTAGTTGAGTAAAAAAAGCTTCGCACTAAAAGGTTCGACTTAGAAAAGTTCTAATGATTATCAGAAGAAAACTTTAAAAAAGCTTTGTATAATGGATTTTTGAGCTTCATAAATTTTACTAAATACGCTTTATACGTATTTTTCTAATGGTTTAAGCCCCATCTGTTCTTAGGAACAAGAAATCAAGCCCTTGCTTTACATTCTGGGAAAAATTAAATTCCTACAACTGGATGTACTGAAAAAGAAAGCTTCATTGGAATGCTTAAACTGTTTTTAGTTTAAGTATATAATAGTATGAAACGAAGAAGATCTTCTTCTTCCAGTAATCTAACATCAACGCCATGAGTCCGCATACACTTGATCACGCTGCCGCCTCGGAAGTATTCAATAGAGACGAGCCCCGGGTAGACTGGCACGACGAAACCCTGTGGTGGGTACGCCAGAAACGCGACCGGGCGGCCATGCAATTACCCGAATGGGAAGCTTTACGGGAAGCAGCGTCGCAAATCAAGCACCACGTTTTATCGAACCTGGATACCCTGCTGGAAAACTTTGAACGTAAGGCTCAGGAAAACGGTATCACGGTACATTGGGCCGCGAATGCTCAGGAACATAATGAGATTGTTTGGTCGCTACTCCATAAAAAGGGCATTGACCGGATGATTAAATCCAAGTCCATGCTCACCGAAGAATGTCACCTCAACGACTTTCTCCGGAGCAAGGGTATTGAAGTGATCGATACGGATTTGGGTGAACGCATTGTACAGCTTCGGCAAGAACCGCCTAGCCATATTGTACTCCCGGCCATCCACCTGAAGAAATCGGACGTGGGAGATACCTTCCACGAGCACCTGGGTACGGAAAAAGGAGCAACCGATCCGCAGTACCTCACGGAAGCAGCCCGGCAACACCTCCGCGAAACCTTTTTGACCCGACGGGCAGCCCTGACGGGCGTCAACTTCGCCATTGCCGAAACGGGTGGTTTTGTGGTCTGTACCAATGAAGGTAATGCAGACATGGGGGCTCACCTGGCCGAGATTCACATTGCCAGTATGGGCTTCGAGAAAATCATTCCGCGAGCTGATCATTTGGGCGTGTTTCTCCGCTTACTGACCCGTAGTGCAACCGGACAACCCGTAACGGCCTATTCCAGTCACTTTCACCGGCCCCGGCCCGGTCAGGAGATGCACATTGTCATTGTTGATAATGGCCGTACTACGCAGTTAGGCCGACCCGATTTCCGGAATTCCCTCAAGTGCATTCGCTGTGGAGCGTGCATGAACACCTGCCCCGTATACCGGCGAAGTGGCGGTCATAGTTATCACAACGCCGTGGCAGGACCGATTGGCTCAATCCTGGCTCCGAATCTGGATATGCGGAAAAATGCGGATCTGCCTTTCGCCAGTACCCTCTGCGGCAGTTGTTCGAATGTGTGTCCGGTGAAAATCGATATTCATGACCAGCTTTATAAATGGCGGCAGGTACTGGCTCAGGAAGGCTACGTGGGCGGCATCAAAAAAACCAGCTTACAACTGGCTTCGAAGGTACTGGCCTCTCCTACCTTATTTAAACTGAGTTTCAACGCGGCTCGTACGGCCTTACGGATTGCTCCCTGGGCGGCCAACAATCCGCTGAATGCCTGGAGTATTCACCGCGAATTGCCCGATGCTCCTAAAGACAGTTTCCGGCAGTGGTGGGAGAAGAATCGTAAATAAAACATTGTTAGCCATGTCCTCGAGTCGAGAAACCATATTACAGGCCATTCGGGCGAATAAACCCGATTTATTGCCGCTACCATCCGTGTATACCTTCGAATCGAATTATCCGGATGTGCTGGCTCAGTATCAGCAAACGCTGCAAATGATTGGCGGCACCGTGGAAGTAGTACCGGATCTGGCCAGGGTTGCTGAACGTTTAAAAGAGATTTACCCAGATTTGACTCGTATAGCTATAACGTTACCCGAGTTAGCTGACCTGGGCAACGCAGATCTTGAGGTAAGCGATCCCCACGAACTGGAAGCTATTGAACTTGCCGTGATCCCAGGGCGATACGGTGTGGCCGAAAATGGAGCTATCTGGGTAACGGAACAGGAAATGCGGCATCGGGCCTTGCCCTTTATTACGCAGCATTTAGTACTGATCATTCGGGCTGAAACGATTGTTCCTAATATGCACGAAGCCTACCGACGGATTCAGGTCGATGAGACGGGTTTTGGCACCTTTATCGCTGGTCCGTCCAAAACCGCTGACATTGAGCAGTCGCTGGTGGTAGGGGCACACGGGGCCCGGAGTTTGGTGGTGTTTATTATCGCTTAAAGGTTTTTATTTCCAGAAAGAGCCAAGGCCAGATGAAATCCTCATCCGGCCTTGGCTCTTTCTCGTTACTGTGGGTTAATAGATGTATGCAGGCTTGCAGTCTAAGGTGTTCACTATCTGACGTATACCTTCATTTTATCTTGTATAAAAGTCAAATACTGAAATTATCCTATTTAAGCTTTTGGAAGACCACAGAAAATTTCAAAACCGTTTATTCTATTTTTTTTGTACATATTACTAAAGAGGACTCTTTTGTTTTGTAATCTTCACAAAAAACAGGGGATTATTTTAAAAATACTTCAAACCTTGACCTTACAATAAATTTTACGTTTTGAAAGAATGCAAATATTATATTATGTTTGTAGACAGGATTTAACATAAATCCCTAACTCCTTAACCAAAACAAATGAGAAAAATTCTACTGGCAACAGTTATGTTGCTCAGTACGCTTGTTATGCATGCGTACGGACAGGATCGTGTGGTGATTGGTAAGGTCACCTCCAGTGATGACGGTTCTCCCATTCCCGGAGTCAACGTAACGCTTAAAGGCACTAACCGGGGTATTTCCACGAACGCTAATGGAGAGTACAAACTGAACGTAGGAGCTAATGCTACGTTAGTTTTCACGTCTATCGGTTTTGTTAGACAAGAAGTGGGCGTTGATAATCGTACGGAAGTAAACGTAGTACTGCAAGTCACCAATGACGATCTTCAGGAAGTAGTCGTTACGGCTTTGAACATTGGTCGCGAAAAGAAGGCCATTAACTCCGCCGTACAGGAAGTAAAGGGAGCCAACTTGGCCATTGCCCGGAACAACAACGTAGCGGACGCCTTAGCGGGTAAAGTAGCTGGGGTACAAGTATTTAGCCAATCAGGTGCTAAATTCGGTACACCTAGCATCCGGATTCGTGGCGTGAACTCACTAACGGGTGGCGATCCTTTATACGTAGTGGACGGTACGGTTACGGATGTGAACTTCGTCAACATGGACGACGTAGAGTCACTGAACGTACTGAAAGGCCCCGCAGCTTCCGCTCTGTACGGAAACCGGGCTTCTGCCGGGGTGGTGGTTATTACGACGAAAAAGGGTAAGAATCAGCAAGGTTTGGGTATTGATGTAAACCACAGTACGACCTTCGATAACGTTTCTTTATTGCCTAAGTATCAAAACGAGTACGGTGGTGGTTATTCTCAGGAATTCGGTACGTTCGAATACAATCCTGCGATTCACCCCGCCAGCTGGGCTGCCTTTAACGGACAGAAAACGATTGATTACTCGGCTGATGAAAGCTGGGGTCCCCGGATGGATGGTTCGCTGTACCGTCCCTGGTATTCCTGGATTCCTTCTGATCCGGATTTTGGTAAAGAAGTTCCTTTCTCACCACAGCCTAATAACGTTCGCAGTTTCTTCCAGACGGGTGCAACGGTCAACACCAACGTAGCCATCAGCAAGTCGAGTGAACTCTTTAATGCTCGGGTATCTTACACGAATTACAACGTAAAAGGTACCATTCCGAACAGCCAGCAGCACCGTGATTACCTTTCTGGTAAATTAGGTGTCAACATTACCCCTAAGTTCACGGCTAACCTGAACGTTAACTACTCCACGGAGAAAACGCGTAACCGTCCTTCGGATGGATACGGTGGACAAAACCAAACTATTGGTTCATTCAACCAGTGGTTCCAGCGTCAGCTGGACATGACGCAACTGCGTACGTACAGAAACCCCGATGGAACCTACCGTAGCTGGAACATTACAGGTCCAGAAAATACGACACCACTGTACTGGGATAACCCGTATACGCAGGTTTATCAAAACATCAGCAATGAGAAAAACGAACGTCTCTTTGGTGATTTTGGTCTGACGTACAAGTTTACGGATGATTTGAGTGTTTCTGTAGTAGCTCGTCGCGACTTCCTCAATCGCTATTTCGATAGCCGGGTAGCCTCTAATACGAAAAACACGGCTTACTACGGTACCTCCAATGATAGCCGTCGGGAAGACAACTACGAAGCATTGCTTTCGTACAACAAGAAGTTTGGCAAGTTTACACTGAACGCCAATGCAGGTGGTAACATTCGGAAGAATACGCGTGATTACGTAGCAATGAACACCAATGGTGGTCTTTCGATCCCGAACTACTACAACATTGTTAACTCGGCGACACCAGGAACGTTCACGAACTACAACGCCCGCAGAGAAGTACGAAGCGTGTACGGTTTTGTAAGTTTCGATTATAACGATCTGTTATTCATTGAAGCGACGGCTCGTAACGACTGGTCTTCTACGCTGCCCGTAAACAACAACTCGTACTTCTACCCATCCGTTACGGCTGGTTTGATTTTCTCGGAGTTCCTGCAGAATAAACGCATCCTCTCGTACGGTAAAATCCGCGGTTCATTTGCTCAGGTGGGTTCTGACTTAGATCCCTATCAAATTTATACCGTTTTCAACACGGGCGTAAAATATGGTAGCAACACCACGCAATCCATCCCTACGCAATTACCGAACCAGAGTCTGAAACCAGGTCTGTCAAGTGGTTACGAAGGTGGTATCGACTTGAAATTCCTGAACAACCGGATTGGTTTGGAATTCACGGTATACCGTCAGGATAATACCAACCAGATTCTGCCCCTGGCCGTACCGGGTTCTAGTGGATACAACACGGCTCTGGTTAACGCCGGTAACATTCGTTCCGAAGGTATGGAATTGCACATCAATGCCGTACCCGTTAAAACGAAAGACTTTACCTGGGATTTTGACATTAACTTAGATCGTAGCCGATCAAAAGTGGTTGAACTCGCCGCTGGTTTGAAAACGTATGACCTGCTTCAGAACTCACTTTTCAACGGTGTACCTCGTTTCGGCGGTACTAGCTTAGGGTTCATCGCTCGTGCGGGCTCTGATTGGGGAACCATCGTAGGTCGTCAATTCCAACGTTATCAGGCAGTTGATGGTAATGGTAACAAAATTGATAACCCTAACAATGGAAAAATTATCGTAGACGCCAATGGCTTACCGCTTTCAACTGCGGGTCAGGATTTAGCTACCGTATTACCTAAAATGAAAGGGGGCTTCCTGAGTACGTTCAACTATAAAGGCGTTACGCTGCGTTTCAACATTGACTGGTTACTGGGTGGCAAGTTTTACTCCACAACCCGTATGTTCTCGGCAGGTTCAGGTTTAAGTGCTGAAACGGCTGGTCTGAACGACAAAGGAAATCCGAAACGGGATGATCCGGCGAATGGTGGTGGTGTACTGTTCCCGAACTCCGTATACGCCGATGGTTCAGCTAACACGACTTACGCCGACGCTCAGACTCTGTACGAAAGCCGTCTGTTCGATCTGAACGAAAACTGGATCTTCGACAAAACGTACGTGAAACTGCGGGAAGTAAACTTAGGTTATAACCTGCCCGTAGCCTGGATTCGCAATACGCCTTTCAAAACGGCTTATGTGGCATTCATGGTTCGTAACCCTTTCCTGATTTACAGCAAAGTGGGTGGCGGTATCGATCCTTCTGAAACGCAAACGTTCTGGGGCGAAGGTGGTCAGCAAATCCCCGTTCGTTCGGTTGGTTTCAACGTGAAATTTGGACTTTAATCATAGCATTTAAAGGTAAAGAGAGCCCTGAAAAGCAGGTGCCGTTCAGGGCTACTCCTTCTCTTTTTGACCAAAACATAAGCATGAAAAAAATAGCATTCAAGAAACCCATTATTGGTCTGTTAGGCTTAATGGCTCTTGTTTCTTCCTGTAGTGATTTCGGCGACATGAACGTAGACCCGAACCGGGCCTCGGTTGCCAGTACCGCTGCTTTGCTTTCAGGAGCAGAAGTTAACTTTGGAGCTGCCGTAACTGCCAGTGATGCTCAGCCCATTCTGTACGCTCAGCACTGGTCTGAAATTACGTATACGCAAAACTCACGTTATCAGGGTACTGCCTTCAGTTATAATGGTTTTTACGCCGGTCCGCTGGTCAGTCTAAACTATATTATCAAGGTAAATTCCGATGATGCGACGAAAGCAGGAGTAACGCCAAACGGCTCAAACGCGAACCAGATTGCCGTTGCCCGTATTATCCGTGCCTACTTCTTTTCGGTGTTAACGGATCGTTTCGGCGACATTCCTTACTCCGAAGCGTTGAAAGGTAACCAGGATTTTACGCCTACTTTCGATGCCCAAAAGGACATTTACACGGATTTGTTCAAAGAACTGAAAGAAGCCGCTGCTCAGTTTGACGGCGGAACGGCAGTAAAAGGAGATATCATCCTGAATGGTAATGCCACACGTTGGAAAAAGTTTGCGGCTTCACTGCGTATGATCTTGGCTCTGCGTTTGTCAAAGGTAGATGCAGCTAAAGGTAAAACCGAATTCGTAGCCGCGATGCAGGATGGCCCCCTGGCGTCTAATTCGGACAACGTTCGGTACAACTATACGGACACCTACCCGAACCCCTGGTTTGCTAGCTTTGTAACGTCTGGTCGTCTGGATTTTGCGGTAAGTGAGCCGCTGGTAAATTACCTCAAGCCTCTTACGGATCCCCGTTTGCCTGCATTTGCGGATAAATCGGTCAGCAAACAAGATTACGTTGGCATGCCTTATGGTCTGACGAACCCAGGCGTAAAACCAGCTGACGTATCCTTACCGAATGCTTCGTTACGTACGGTGATTACGGCTCCGGCAAACGTTCTTACGTATTCACAGGTACTATTTAGTCAAGCTGAAGCCGTGAAATTAGGCTGGATCACGGGCGATGCCAAAGCCCTGTATGAAGCTGCAATCAAAGCTTCGATGGAGCAATGGGGTGTTTATACGGAAGCAGCCTACACCGCTTACATCGCCAACGCGAATGTTGCGTATTCGGATGCAAAAGCACTTGAACTGATTGGTACGCAAAAATGGGTAGCTCTGTATATGCAGGGTTACGAAGCTTGGTCAGAATGGCGGAGAACGGGTTATCCCAACTTCCTCAAACCCGCTCCTGGTGCCGTTAATAACACCAAGCAAATTCCATTACGTCAGGGTTATCCAACAACTGAGCGTGATTTGAACACGGATAATTACAACGCGGTCATTTCCCGTCAGGGTCCCGATACGGATGCTACTCCCGTTTGGTGGGATAAGTAAGCACCTTCCAGTACAAACAAAAAGCCGGGCTTCAGACCCGGCTTTTTTCGTTTAAAACTCTCTTGCCACATTAAATCGAAAGCCCCCTACCCCATCCCGGGTAAAGGCATAATGGAAGCGAAAAACGGCGTTGTACCACGTTACGATATCCAATCCCGCTCCGTAGCCTAGCATAAAGTGGTTGGCGAAACGGCTATTGTAGTAACCGCGATACTGATTCCAAGCCTGTCCTCCATCGAGGAAGATATTGGGATAAACTTCAATCGGCAGCATATTGAACTGACGAATTTTTCGCAGGGGTTTCAGGAATATCTTTCGCTCCAGCAACTGATACCGCAGCGTATTTTTTAAATACAAATAATGCTGTCCATCCACCGTAAACAGTTCGTAACCGCGAACCAGATCGTTTAAATAACCCAATCCCCTCGTTTGTAAGTACGGCTGCAATTGCGGATAGGAAGTCTTGCCTTCAGCAACCGCCCCAAAGTACCATTTGCCACCCAGAGGCCGATACCGGGCAAAGCTAAGCGTGAGGTCGGTCAGGTTAATTTGATCCTTAGGCAGTATCCCATAGCGATTGGCAACTGCTCGAAAAACGAAGCCCCGCAAAGGGTACTGAGCCTTATCCCGAAAATCGTACGTATAGCCATAGGAGACTAGGAAGTAGCGTTGTCGGGTTCTTTGCTGCAGAAAATAATTAGGATTTAGATCTACTACGGTATCCGCAACAGTATGCGTCGCGTAGCGAATCTCTAGATTCTGAAAGTCGTAATAGTGATTCCGACGGCTAAAAATAACATTGGTATAGAAACGCTCCCGCAGTAAATCTTCGCTGTGCAGATAAATCAGTTTGTCCCGATCAGTGCGATAGGCCAGATTTTTGGTGGTGTTGTAGGAAATACCAAAAGTGACGCCCAGCTTCTGCTTGCGGTCAATGTATGGAATACGGTACGAGAAATCAAAATAGCGGGCAAATCCGAACTCAAGATTAATTTTCAGCTGCTCAGCCCGGCCTCGAAAGTTGTAATGCCGCAGGTTCACTCCGTAGATGGTACGGCTTAAATCACGGTTACGCTCGGTCCACCACTCATTAAAATTCCGGTCGGCCAGCTGAAAAATGGGAAATCCCAGAATGTACCATTGCTCTCGCAAGTCAAACTCAATGGTTGCCGTCCGCACTGAATCGACCCGCGGTTCCAGATTCACTTTTGCTTCCGCCGTTACGAACAAGTTGGTATTAAAGACTTTCCGACGGTTTTTTTCCAATCGCTCCGGCAGCATTTCCAATGAGAGCGTATCCCCCTCTCTGAAATCCAACTCTCTACGAATGATGAAGTCTTTCGTACGCCGATTGCCCACTAGCCGAATTTCCCGCACGACTACGTAATTGGAATCAGGCAAGACGAGGCTAAGTCCCTGAAAATGAAGCAAAGTACTAAATAAGGTGGCCAGCATAGGGGTTGGACTATACCTCAAAAGTATCCATTAAAGCTAGCATGAGCACCTTGAGAAATTTTCTGATTTTATTTTTAAAAAAAATTACGTAAAAAAATTCAACTATTTCTTTAGATGTTTCAATATTATTCGTATCATTGCATAAGAATTGTTACGGACAATGCCGCAGCGGTTCACCAAAATTGATACCAATCGTCAATGAATGACATTCAGCGACGTAAACGATATGGTTTTCAAATGGGAAGAAAGACCAATAACGGATTCGCCGATCTCTCTGAGATCGGCGAATTTTTGTTTTAAGGCTAGGACTGTATTTCGTTTTTTATACGCATAAAAAGAGCCCCGACGTGGACTAATCCTCCATCGGGGCTCTTTCACTTAAAATAGCTAACGATTGCTTACTGCTTCACTATCATTTTCACCGGAGCGTAGCCGTAGGCCAAAGCTGGATACTGATCCATGATACGTCGGGTAGCCGTGCGTAATTCGCGTTCGGATAACGTGCTTTCTTTTTCAAAAAGGCCTGAAGCATATCCCATCCATACGGAGCGGTTGAGCGTTTCATCCACCAGATGAATCAGCAGCGTACCTTTCTTCAGTTTTTGATTCGCGTAAGCAGGATTGCTTTGTTTCAGTTTTAACTGGTCCGTATACACGGAAAACAGTACGGATAAATCCCCTCCTTCTTCCATGGCTTTATAACCACGGGCATTCATCTGCTTTTCAATTTCCTGTAGAATAATTCTCTGTTCATATTCCCCAAGATTCTTTAAATCAGAACTTTTTAGGATAGAATAGGTGCGATTATAGGCTAATGAAACTTGTTCGTCCAAAGTAGTATCGACTCGTACTTTACTAGTAGTACAGGCGGAGATCAGCAGCGTGCAAGCAACCAAATAGATAAATGTTTTCATCGCGAGTCAGCGTTAAATATGACGTAGACCCGAACTTAACCATTAATTCATTAAAATTTAACAATTTGGTAACATTAAAATTTAAGTAGTCTGCAACCGTGTTTCAAAGAAATTATAAATGGCAGCAAACAGCTAATGATCAGACCCTTACACTTACCATCGTAAGCCATCCACTACATCTCCGGCGGTAAGAGCGACCATTCCCCGACGAGCAGCAGCTCGATCACCCGCCTCCCCGTGCCGATAGACCCCCAGAATAGCCGCTTCTTTCGGTTCTAGTTTTTGAGCTAGTAAGGCGGTCAGTACTCCCGTCAGGACATCGCCCGTACCGCCCGTTGCCATTCCGGCATTACCCGTGGAATTAAAATGAAATTCGCCATCGGGCGAGGCTACGACCGTATGCTTTCCTTTCAGTACCACCACTATCCGGTAGCGAGTACTGAATTCCTGGAGCAGTCGCAATTTTTCGTAATCATCTTTCCAGGGTTTGCCTAATAGGCGTTCAAATTCTTTTGGGTGGGGCGTCAGGATTGTCTTCGCTGGTAGCTGTTCTAACAAATCCCGCTCCTGCGATAAAATATTGAGAGCATCCGCGTCGATTACACAGGGAATGTCCTGAGCCTGGGCAATGAATTGGCGAAGTAATTGCTGACTTGCTTTCGCCTGACCCATACCGGGGCCAATGCCCACGGCTGAATACTTGCTTAAATCGTTGGGTTGCGTTAATTCCGTTTCGTGCTCGTCCGTCAGACACATTGCTTCCGGCACGGAAGTCTGGATAATCGTGTAACCACAACGGGGTACTTGCACCGTCAGTAATCCCACGCCACCCCGCAAACAGGACCGTGAAGCCAGTACGGCGGCACCGATTTTGCCGTAGCTACCAGCCATCAACAAAGCGTGTCCGAACGTTCCTTTATTGGAGAATGACTCACGATCCGGTAGTACAGGAATGGCCCGAGTATCGGTATAAAAATACGGACTGGGCGTTAGATCGACGTAGGCCTGACTTAGCCCTATGTCTACTAGATGCCATTTCCCAACGTATGGAGCATTCTTAGGTTGAAGAAAGGCTAATTTGGGTATTTGGAAACTTACCGTATGCGTGGGTTGTACAATGACATCATCCGGGTCATTCGCCTGATCGGCAAAGAGACCCGAAGCAACATCCACGGAAATTACCTCTGCCTTACTTGCATTTATTTGCTTAATCGTCTGAGCCAGCAAACCCGAAGCGGACCGGGTAAGGCCGGAACCTAACAGAGCATCAATAATTACACCCGTCTCATTCAAAGGCAGGGTCTGCGGATCCTCTAACCACTGTACCTTAGCGAGGGTTTCGTAACGTTGCAGGTTGATCACGAAGTCGTCTGAACTGCGTTCGGAATGGCGAATCACGTACACGTGAGGCCGATACCCCGCCTGATACAGGAGCCGGGCAATCGCCAGTCCATCCCCGCCATTATTACCCATACCGCAGAGGATAAAAATTTCACGGTGCGTCTCGGCCAGTCCCGTACGCAGCAGCCACTCGGTAAATGCTCCCGCAGCCCGTTCCATTAAATCTACCGAAGTGATGGGTTCGTTTGTGATCGTATACGCGTCCCATTGGCGTATTTGTTCTACGGTGAAAAGTTTCATGCTTACGTGTTGAGTTAATCGGCCCGCCGTTACGGATCAGAATTTCAAACTCCTCTTCTAGGTCTGCATCGCTGATAATTGAAGCAATTAACGAAAAAACCCTGCCTCGGCCAGCGGACCGAAGCAGGGTAATACGCAGTATACTTATTTGAAATCTTACTCTTCGCGGTCTATTGAACTGCCTCCTGAGTGATTTTCTTCCACTTTCGCGTTGCCTTTGTACTGAATTCGGCTGGCTCCGGAAGCCGTGGCATTTAGTATGGTATTAGCCATCACATGAGCTTTGGAAGCTCCGGAAGCATCTACTTCCACTTCATTGGCTTTGAGTGAGAAAGCTTCCAGTTGTGAGGCTCCGGAAACATCCGCCTTGAGTATCTGAGCTGAACCCAGTAAGGTAAGTCCGGCTGCTCCGTGTACCGTTACTTCCATTTTCTCGGCGTTAAGTCCTGAGAACGTAGCTTTAGAAGCTCCGGTCAGTTCAATAATACCGACGTTATCAAAACCCTTCACGATGGCTGACACGGCTCCGGTGAATTCTACGTTTTCCAGTTCCGGCATTTCAATCCGAATGCTTTGACGTCGATTACGGAAACCGAATCCAAGGCGGTTTTTACGATCAATCACTAGCGTATTTCCCGAAACCCGTACGTTTATGTCATCCAGCTGGCGTTCGTTTTCGGCGTATACCGTCACTTTGTAGCTGCTTCCGCGTTTCACTTCGACGGCGTATCCACCGGAAATATCCAGTTTAGAGAAGCCATCTAGGTTATATTCCTGAGGCGTACCCCGTCCGATTTCACTCTGGTACGAATGATCATTCTCATCCTGGTTGTAGGAATCTTCTTCTTCCTGCGGAACATTACGGTTCAGGCAAATCAGTTCACCATCCCGCGTGTATTGCCAGAGAGAACCTTCAAACTGATTGTTATCGAAAAGCTGCCGAGGGAAAACATTGGTTACGTAACGGGCGAAACTCTCCGTCATACTAAAGGTTTTTTCGTACGGAATGTACAACTTCATCCGGAGTTCCTGAGCCCGGAACGGCGTGCCTTCGGGTAGATCAAAATATTGGTCAAAGGCAATGATCGAATCCCGCTGACTGACTTTGTGCGTGATTTGCGACGCAAAACGTTCGGCCTCTTTCCGGCTCTGACCACGGCTGGAGAACTCTTCGATCAATTTAATTTCCGTGCCTTCGTAGGCTTCCATGGTTAGGCTACCGTTGCGGTGCTCGTCATAATCGTCATCGTTCAAGTCGAAGACGGGCGTTTGAGCCGTGGGTAAAAACGTCGTTTTTTCAACCGTACCGCGTCGGGCGAAATTAGCTACATACTGCGGAATCATTATTGAAGACCCAATCGTACCGATTAAAAAGACACCCAGCAGCGTTTGCCAAACCACGGGCCGGAAGTAATTCTGACGACCGAGTAAGGACAAGCCCGCGATGCCCAACGCAATAGCCGGAGCGATTAATCCCAAGAAGCTGAATACAAACATCCACGGTGAAGCATCACTCAGCAAACCCACGGGAATATCCATACCCATACGGGAGTGGTCGAGGCCGGAAAGACCTAGAGCAACGCCTAACGTTACCACCAGTCCCAGAATAAAGGCCAAACTGATCACAATCAACATCGCACCAGCAGCAATGCGAATGAGTACGAACAGGAAGTTAAAAAACGGTCCTAAGCCCTCGAAAATGGCCGCAATAGCCCGAAAAGGGAATAGTAGAATCTTCGTAGCCGTACTTTCTACGGGTTGATTTTCTACGTTCAGTGTCTTCTTGATATTGGTTTCAATATTGGTAAGCGTAATGGGCTCCCCCTGCATTTTCATGCGATCTGTGAGGGTCTTGGCCTGTGGCGTAATGATCCAAAGAACGAAGTAGAGAATAAGTCCTGAGCCAAACAGCAGAATACTCAGTACCCAGACAAAGCGAATGATTCCCAGATCCCAACCCGTGTAGGCAGCAACCCCAGCAGCAACCCCACCTAAGGCCTTTTTTTCGGGATCACGGTAGAGTTTCCGTAATTTTTCATCTTCTTCCAGGTTAGCATTACCGGGGAACGATACCCAGCAGGCTATGTAGATAATAAAGACAATACCACTGAGGGGGCCAAAAACATCGCCCAAGCCGGACATGCCACCAAAGACGGGCGTACCAATGAACAGCACCAGAGCCGCCAGCCGCACCCAAAGTGGATCGACGTTGAGGTAGTGTGCAATCCCGGCACAGACGCCGCCCAAGACTTTACGTTTGGTATCACGGTACAGACGTTTCTGAACGGGGGGAACCGTCGTCTGAGTCGGTCCTGCCGTCGTGTACGTGGACTGCGACGAGGCTTTGGGCGTACCGAAATCTTCATCCTCTTCCAAGGCTTCAAAATCGGCTACCGTACCCATGGCCTGAATCAACTCCTCGACATCCTCGGAGGTGATGGCCCGTTTTTCATCTTTTTTGACCTTTTCGTAGAATTTTTCGGCGATACGGGCTTCGATGTCCTCGATGATTTCGGCACTGCCTTCGTACGAAGAAAAATAGCGTTTAATGGACTCCAGATAGCCTTGCAGGCGGTCGTAGCCGTCTTCTTCGATGTAGAAAACAACTCCCGCAATGGTGATGGATATGGTCTTTTTCATTGGTTCAATGACTGAATGTTAGCATGATAGCAGACAGGAACGGGGTACGCCGTAGGTCTTATTCGCCCTTCGATTCTTTCGCCACAATTTCATTTACTGAAAACTGAAGTTCTTCCCAGGTAGTCTGTAGCTGAGACAGGAACTGGCGGCCGCTTTCAGTCAGGATATAATATTTTCGTGGGGGCCCGGAAGAAGACTCTACCCATTTATAATCCAGCAAACCCGAGTTTTTTAGGCGGGTAAGAAGCGGGTAGAGAGTACCTTCTACGACCATAATTTTGGCCGCAGTCAGCTCCTCGAGCATAGTAGAGGCATAAACCTCTCCCCGCGAGATGATGTGCAGAATGCAGTATTCCAGGATTCCCTTCCGCATTTGCACTTGAGCATTTTCCAGGTTCATTTCGCGTGATGTTTAAACAGGTTCGGGAAGATCTCATTTCATTCCTTGATCAAGTGGACTGAGCAGGCTATTCGTCCCGAAGCCTAATCCGGTTTCTGAAACAAAAGTAATAGCAGGTACTTTGTTATGCAAGGTAGTTGGCAAAATAAATTTTCTCCTGCTTATATATTAGGAAGAATGGCTCAAATACGGGATGAAATGCAAGTGAGTAGTAAAAGCGTTCTTTTCAGGAAAACCTTCTACTTTTGCCGTCATGACACCAACCCAGCGACTACAGAATATTGATGCTCTTCGGGGGATAGCCTCGCTGTCGATCTGCGTATTGCACCTGGGTACCGATCAGTTATTTCCCCCGGAATTTGTGCTGGTACGACTCCTGTACCACAATCCATTCAATGTGCTGGTCTTTCGTATCATTAGCGGCTATGTCATTATTCAATCTTTAGCTGATCAACAGTACCAATGGCGTAACCTTGGTTCATTTCTAAAACGACGTTACGTACGCCTAGAACCTGCTTTTATCCTTTCCGTATTTCTAGTCGTTTTTCTTAACTATCTTTCTTCTACTGCTTCCAATTATGCGGGTTCTGCCTTTCAACTCAATTTACCCGTCATAGTCACTAATTTGGTACACATCAACTCTTTGTTTGATTACCCTTTTCTGAATGCCTCGTACTGGACCTTGTTTGTAGAATGGCAGTTTTATCTGTTGATAGGGCTAGCCGCCCCTTCTTTTCTCAGAGCTTCTCCTACCCAGCAAAGCATCGGTCTGGTGCTCCTGTCTAGTTTAGGAATCTTTACGGATAATCACCTTTCCGTATTCCACGACGGTTCCTTATATGCGTTAGGAATTTTAGCGTGGCAATGGCACCGTACGCCAATTACACCCTCGACTTTTCGGTGGACATTTTTTGCCTTGGTCTGCATTTCGGCCTACACGCACCGATCCGATCTCGTCCATTTACTAGGCGTATTGTTCGCGTTCTTCGTTGTTGTTTTTCGGCTGCCGTTTCGCTTCCCTCGGTTTTTGGGTCAGATTTCGTATGCTTTGTTTTTAACTCATTTACCCATCGGTACCCGTTTCACTCATTTAACCAGCCGCTATTATACAAGCATCGAATCTCGCTTGCTTATTTTAATGCTGGGGGTTTTGTTGTGTATCGCCTTTGCCTACCTTTTTCACTATACGGTGGAGAAGTTTTTCCAAAGAAAGTTTAAACATGTTCTTTTCAGAACGTTGTATCTAGCATGAAGCTCGTCTTTTCTCCAGGGTATAAGCTACTGGTTTTGGGGGCTTTGTACACCTTACTGATTTGTGGCATCATTCCCTTCGCCCCCAACCAGGGGTGCTCGCCGGATTCGTACGCTTACCTGGAATCAGCCTTAGCTTTATCAAACGGAGAAGGGTATCAATGGCACGGTAGCTGGAATGCCCTTTGGCCCCTGGGCTATTCGGCCTGCATTGCCTGCGTGCATTTACTACTGCCCGTTTCGCTTCTCTGGGCATCTAAACTAGTCAACCTCCTAGCTCTTTATGTACTCCTGTACGTACTACACCGAACCTACGGTGACCGGGCATACATCCTAGGCTTTGCTCTGGGGTATTTGACGAAAATGGCCGTTTATACCTGGTCAGAAACCTTGTTCATCGTCATTCTGGTGTTGGTTTGTTTGCAACTCTATCGCCATTGGAGGTATGAATCGGCCCATTCCTTTTATTTTCTTGGCTTAAGCTACGCTGCCTTTTTAGTACGTTACATCGGTGGCTTTGTGGGCGTGAGTTTGGCAATCGCAGCCGTATATTTTCAGTATACCCAATCATACCGCCGGGCTCAATGGTCTTTACGTATGTTTGGTACGTTAGCTGTAAGCTACGGCTTGTATTTTGGAATAAACCTTTGGCAGGCCAGTTCACTATGGGGTGGTGCACGCTTTGTGGAAACGGAACCTTTACCCGCTCTTTTAGGAGGAATTGCTCAAGGATGGTTCAACGAATTTGTATTACTGAGGGATGCTCCCGTAGAGGATACGCTACTTTGGATAGCCCTAGGTATACAAGTAGTTCTCTTGACTTACCTTTTTAAAATTTACTCCTGGAAAGACGTATCGCTTAGCCTTTCCAGACCAAGTCTGTACCTCTACGCTGGGGGTCTGTATGGCTTGATCATTACCACTTTACGACTCATCAGCCCGTTCGATTCCTTGAACTATCGGCTACTGGCCCCGGCTACGTTACTGGGGTGCCTAGCCGCCTTAGACTGGCTTTCTTCACCCCTACGAGCGAAGCAATGGGCCAAAGTAAAAAGACCCGTACTCGTATTTTTCATAATGATTCCGCTTACGAATTTACTACCCAAAGAATTGTTTAAATTGCGTACTTTATTCCAACTTATTATCCCTAATCTATAATTCACCTATATGTTAGCCAACCGTTATACTTTATATATTCTTTTCATTGGTTTGCTGCTATTCAGCCGAAGTTACGCCCAGCAGGGTCGATTTGGTAATGAATGGATTAACTACGAACAAACGTATTTCAAAATTCCGGTCTGGGAGAAAGGCGTTTACCGGATTCCTTATGATCAGCTACGACAAGCTGGGTTTCCGGTTGAAAAGAATCCCGCTTCTTACCAACTCTTCAAACAGGGTACGGAGCAGGCCATTACGGTAAATGGGCAAGCGGATGGAACGTTTGACTCCAGCGACTACGTTGAATTTTACGGCGTTCCCAATGACGGCAGCCGGGATGCCTCGCTATACCGGGATCCGAAGCTTCAGACGAACCCGAAAGTAAGTTTATTCAGCGATACTACTTACTATTACTTAACCTACCGACTTGACAATCAACCTGGAAAACGAATGGAAACGGTAGCGGCTCAGGCTCCGGGAGCTTTGCAGGCCGAACCCTTTCATTGGCAGGATGAGCTTCTGTTGTTTAAAGCGGGTTATCCCGTTGGTCCTACGTATCCAATTGGCGTACGTTATCTTTCAGGAATGACGATTAGCTCTTATGAAGTCGGAAAAGGGTATACAGATGCTCGGATCAATAATGGACAAAGTAAGAATTATACTTTTTCGCTTTCCAATCCTTACACGGCAGGCGATAAACCTATACTAGAACTGTCTGTGTATGGAGGCACCGCTGATCCGCATAACCTTGAAATTCGGGGCGGAATCAGTGCGACTCAGAACCGGCTTTTGGGAACAATTGCCTACACCAATTACGATCTCAAGTTATTCAAGACTACCCTCGAGTGGACGGATGTATCGGCTCAGTCACACGTTTTAAATGTTCTTTCTACCAAAGGAACCTTTGAAAATGAATCTAACTACGTCGTTTATACGCAACTTTCTTACCCCCAAGCCCTCACCATGCAGGGCGTAAGTATGGGTAAAACGTTACGGCTACGAGCCAATACGACGGGCACTTCCTTGATCCAGCTTGGCTCCGCTACCGGAAGCGATCAAATTTATGACATTACCCAGCCCGACCAGATCCGCCGCATTAGCGGTACATTGAACAATGGCGTTTTATCGGCGGTCATTCCACAGACTACTTCCGGTCGAAATCTCTGGGTGAATCGGGAAACCAGAACCGTAGCTACGATTCAACGGATCGGTTTCCGTAAGATTGATCCTACGAAAAGCAATTACCTCATTGTTACCAATAAACGCTTGCAGAAACCGGCGGGTGGTTATGCAGACATTGTGAAAGAATACGCTGCTTATCGGGCCTCGGCAGCCGGTGGTAAACACGATACGCTGATAGTAGATATTGATTTATTAGCCAATCAATTTAATTACGGAGAACGCAGTGGTGTGGCCATTCGGCACTTTACGGATTACATGATTCAAAACGGTAAACCCGAGCACCTCTTTTTGATAGGCAAAACCATAGCTCCGCAGTTTTACCGCTTCATTGGTGACTTTTACCAAAATAACCTTGTTCCCGCTGGTGGCTGGCCCGGCTCTGACTGGGTTACGGTGGAAGGCTTAACGGGTGAAAAAGACATTCCGGGTATTCCTGTAGGTCGTTTGAGCGTGACTACGCCCAATGAAGTATTAGCTTATTTAAATAAAGTAAAAGAGTACGAACGTCAGGAGCCTGCTTTATGGCGAAAATCCTTCCTTCACTTGAGTGGGGGTAAAACTACGGGCGAACTCAACTTATTCCGCAATTACGTTGAGAGCTACAAGACGATTGCCGAAAAGAATAATTTAGGTGGCAAAGTATCCATCACTTCCAAAAAAACGGATGATCCGGTTGAGTTTATTAACATCTCAGGCCCGGTCAATCAAGGTTTAGGCATTGTTACTTTTTTTGGTCACGCTGCTGCTCAAATTTCCGACATTGATGTAGGATACGTGACCAATGAGTCGCTGGGATACCGGAATAAAGGGAAGTATCCGATCATGATCATCAATGGTTGTGACGCCGGTAACATTTTCGATAACAACTTGGCTGCAGTACCCCTTAGCTCCGATTGGGTGAATACGGCCGATCGGGGAGCCATCCTGGCTCTTGCGACCAGTTTCAGCGGTTTTCCTACGTATTTGAACGGCTATTCCACGGCACTTTACGACCAGATGTTCAAAAACGAATTAGGTCTGGGCCAATCGTTTGGGGTATCCTTACTTAAGGCGATTCGTACGTATTTAAAAGCCTATCCCGGCGAAATGGCTCTGGGTCACTCCCAACAGTTTGTCCTGCAGGGCGATCCCGCCATCGTTCCTTTTCCTTATACGAAACCCGACTACGCCGTTACTAATTCTGGTTTATTTCTAAAAGGATTTGATGGCAAAGAAGTCGTAGCTAGTGCCGATTCTTTCCGCGTAGGCATGGTGGTGAGTAACCTTGGTCGGAACCTAGTCAAGCCATTTAGCATCAGCCTGAAACGGACACTTTCTAACGGTCGTGAAATCGACCTGGGTTCGCGTCAATACGCCCCGGTCGCCTATCAGGATACGTTGTACTTCACCGTAGCCAACGCAGCCAACAGCGGCGGTACTAACCGCTTTGATGTGACGATCGATGCGACCAACCAAATTGATGAATTAAACAAACAAAACAATAAAGCATTCCTCAGTTTGGCTCTACCCGGTTCGTTGGCCCGGCCTGTCTTACCACACGATTTTGCTATGGTCGGTACCCAGGAAAACGGTGCACCGACGGCTCGTCTGATGGCGGAATATACGCCAACGAATGCCAGCGTAACTGCGGGCAATATCCTCTTCGAACTGGATACGTCGGCGGCCTTCACCAGTACGTTCAAAAAAACAACGACGTTGCCTTCCAGCAATGCCGAAGGCTGGAAAGTAGCTCTGCTTGCTTCTGACAGCACCGTCTATTACTGGCGGGTACGCGATGCCGATCAGGCCGTGAGCGGTACCAACCAGTGGTCCAAGTATTCATTCACGTATATCAAAGGCGTGGAAGACGGCTGGGCTCAAAGTCAATCGACGCAGTTCGAAAACGTACTGACTGATCAGGTGTTGTTGCGAAACGGCCGCTGGGATTTTTCGGGATCGGTCACGTCGGGTGTTCTGACCTCTTCGCTGATTGGTCCTACCACGCGTTGGGGTGCCATTCGCCAGCAGGTTACTAAAAACACGCAGCAAAAGTCTTCCCTGGACGTATACGGCGTAGACGCCCGGGGTACTGAAACCCTATTGATCACCAATCTCACCTCAACGTTGATTGACATCAGTAAGATTGATGCCAAACAGTATCCGTATTTGCGATTGCGGGAAAAAATCAGTGGTCCTACGGCTCCACAATTAAAACGCTGGCTGGTTTCGTATCAAGGCGTTCCGGAGGGAGCCTTATACGTACAGGGACGTACTTCGTACCTGTCTACGCTACCGCTGACGCTGGAAGAAGGTGCTTCGTTTACGCAGGCCCTGAATTTCAATGTACTTAGCACCGCCACTTTTACGGATTCGCTGCTGGTCACCGAAACTCTTACGAATGCCGCGGCCAGTGTTACAACTACGAAACAATACCGGGTAGCCGCGGCCAAGTCGATTCCTCTGTCGCTGACGTACCGGAATTTGCAGGCTGGAGAAAATCGTCTTTCGATTAGTGTCAATCCCCAGGTGTTACCTGAAGTAAGCTATACCAACAATACCGTTACGTTTGCTCTGAACGTGCAGGCCGACCGTACGACACCGACGCTGGAAGTGACGTTTGATGGCCGGACGATCCGCGAAGGGGATTACGTTTCGGCGAATCCGGTGATCGTCGTTCGCGTGAAAGATTCCAATAAATACGCCATTAAACAGGATACGGTAGGGGTAAACTTGTACTGGCAGCAACCCGAAGGTTCGTTGCAACGCCTTTCTTACAAAAACCCGAATATGAAATGGGATACGCTGGCAGGGAATGAATTCCGGGTAACCTACCAACCTAAAAATCTGGCCGAAGGTACGTACTTTTTCCAGGCTCAGGGTAGCGATGTTGCCGGTAACAATGCCGGAGCTTTACCTTACGCCATCCATTTCCAGGTCAAAGCGGAAACGGGACTGCAACAGTTTATGGTTAGTCCAAACCCGCTGGAACTCTATACCCGATTTAACCTGGTACTGACGGGCGACCGTTTACCCGATGCCATGACCATTGAGATTATGACGCTTCAGGGCCAATTGCTGCGTATCCTCAGTAACGAAACCCAGCCTCTGCGGGTAGGAGCTAACGAATATTTCTGGAACGGAACCGACCATCAAGGGAATCGACTTCCGCCCGGTACGTATATCTATCGCCTGAAATTGAGTCAGAACGGTCAATCCTATCCGATCATCGATCCGGCTTTTAAAGCGACGGGTCGTGTGGTTATCGTTCGCTAGTAGATTACAAAAAGCAAGAAGTCCGAAGCAGTACTGCTTCGGACTTCTTGCTTTTTATACATACCACTCTTAACTCAGTCGGCCCAGCGGAAAAATCAGCGTAGGAATTGGACTGTGGAGCAATAGCTTTTTAGACTTACTGGGATTCACGATCTGCGTAAACAGATTTCGGTGATGCGAACTCATCACCAGCAGATCGGCTTCCGTATCGTGCAACAATTCCTGAATCCCCTCTTCTACGGAGTCCGCTTTTCGCTGCAATACGGTAGTATGACGGTCGGGAAACGCCGCTCGAATTTCGTTCATCAGTTCTTCATCGGAATTAACACTAGGCTCGTGATCGGCCTGCACATTAATGATCTGTACCGTTGCTCCCATGTAATCGGCCCAACGGTATAAATCCTTCAGTACGTGCGTTTCCGTAAATTCAAGCTGCGTAGCGTAAGCAATCTTGGTAAACCCACGTTGCGAAAATTCCGCAGGAACCATCAGCAGGGGTACCGTCAGATCATTCACCAACTGTGTAGCGGTACTGCCAAATAAGTCTGATAGCCAGCTATCGGATTCACTCCGACCCAGAATGACCAGATCAATGGCGTGGGATTCTACCATATCCTTTACGACGGGTCCCACGGGGCCGAGTTCGAGATAAATTTCCGGAGATAGGCCACGCCCCCGCATTTCTTCGGTTAGTGTATCCAATTGGGTTTGAGCGGAGAGCCGATAGGTTTCCTCCCATTCCACCGTCACGGGTGGGCCGCTTACGGTTTCGGTCATGGGGTAAACTGGCAGATACGTATGCAGGACGTGTAACGTTGCTCCGCTTTTAGAAGCCAGGAAAATTGCGGATTCAAGAGCAGGCCGTGAATTTTCAGTAAAATCAACCGCGACAAGAATATTTTTCATAGAAGTTGAGGATTAACGAGCCGAAATGAATACTTTTTTGTTAGCAAGACAAAGGTAACAGTTTAAAAAATTGTCATCATTTCACGAAAATCAGGGATAGTGATGACCCTTTTCATATTAAATTACAGGAAGGTTTTTATTTTCGCCTTTCCAAACGAGCCGCACCGAGTATGACGGAAGAGACCAAAGAAGTTAAGTCCCTAAATTTCTTAGAAGAAATTGTTGAAAACGATCTCCGTGAAAATAAAAACGGAGGCCGTGTCCTGACGCGTTTTCCACCCGAACCAAACGGGTATCTACACCTGGGTCACGCCAAAAGCATTTGTCTAAATTTTGGATTAGCCCAGAAATACGGAGGACAAACCAATTTACGCTTTGATGATACCAATCCCATTACGGAAGATACTGAATACGTAGATTCGATCAAGGCGGACGTTCGCTGGCTTGGCTTCGACTGGGCTGCAGAACTATACGCTTCCGACTACTTTGCTCAGCTGTACGAATTTGCAAAAAAATTGATCCAGTTGGGCCTGGCTTATGTGGATGATTCCACAGCAGAGGCCATTGCCAGCCAGAAAGGTACCCCTACCGAACCCGGTCAGGAAAGTCCGTTCCGGCATCGTTCAATCGAGGAAAATCTGGATTTATTTGAGCGAATGAAAGCCGGTGAATTTCCGGATGGCAGTCGGGTACTGCGGGCCAAAATCGACATGGCTTCGCCCAACATGCACTTCCGCGATCCGGTGATTTACCGTATTAAACACGCCCACCACCACCGGACGGGCAACGAATGGTGCATCTATCCAATGTACGATTTTGCTCACGGGCAATCGGATTCGATTGAGAACATTACTCATTCCATCTGTACGCTGGAATTCATTCCGCACCGTCCGTTGTACGACTGGTTTATTGAGAAATTAGATATTTTCCCCTCTCACCAGTACGAGTTTGCGCGTTTGAACCTGACCTATACGGTGATGAGCAAGCGGAAACTCAAGCAATTAGTGGAAGAAGGACATGTAGCAGGCTGGGACGATCCGCGAATGCCCACACTTTCGGGTGCTCGTCGTCGGGGATATACGCCCGAAGCCATTCGCGATTTCTGCGAACGCATCGGCGTAGCCAAACGTGATAACCTGATCGATGTCGGCTTACTGGAATTCTGCGTACGCGAACAGTTGAACAAAACAGCCACGCGGGTGATGGTTGTACTTGATCCCGATCCGATCAAAGTAGTCATCACGAATTATCCCGAGGGACAAACCGAGGAGCTTTCGATTGAAAACAATCCTGAGAATCCCGAAGAAGGCAATCGGGCGGTCACGTTCTCCCGCGAAATTCTGGTTGAACGCGAAGATTTCATGGAAAACCCGCCGAAGAAATTCTTCCGGCTAGCTCCCGGCAATCGCGTACGGCTCAAAGGTGCGTACATCATCGAATGCAACGAGGTAGTGAAAGACGCCGAAGGCAAAGTAACCGAACTGCATTGTACTTACGTTCCGGAAAGTAAATCTGGTTCGGATACGTCTGGATTGAAAGTACAAGGCACGATTCACTGGGTTAACGCGGCGGATGCCGTACCTGTAGAAGTACGCTTGTACGACCGTCTGTTCCAGGTGGAAGATTTAGCGGAAGCAGAAGGCGATTTCAAAGATCACCTGAATCCCAACTCGCTACAAGTGGTACAAGCTTTTGCCGAACCTAGTCTGCGGGATGCCAGCGGTAAAGCGTATCAGTTTTTGCGGAAGGGTTATTTCAATCTGGATACCGATTCGACAGAAGATCGTCTGATTTTTAATCGTACCGTAGGTTTGAAAGATTCCTGGGCTAAAGACCAGAAGAAGAAATAATACCCTGTTCCGATACAAACGAGTTCCTAAGTTAAGCGTAACTACTTAATTTAGGGACTCGTTTCTTTATGACGTAATTACATTTAAAAGTAATGCGACAAGCTCCCCCTCTAGTAAAAATCACCCGCTGGGATTTAGGAATTTTGTTTCTTTTCGTTAGCCTTTCTGCCCTACTCTTTAAACTTACCAGTGATTATACGTATCCGGAAGCCATCCGCTGGATACGTACCCGGTACGCAGCTGTTCCGGCTATTCATTTGCTACCCCTGGACTTAACGGAAGATCGGTATAATCATTTTTCTTTATTTTTCTTCGGCTACGGACTCGTAACTCTGGTGGCTTTTCTTTTCTGCGTAAAGAAGCTGGGGTTTTCCTTTCCTAGCTTTATTCATACGGCAACGACTCGTTTTGTTTCCCTGCGTACCGTTTTTCTGCAGCATCGATTCAGTACTCTTTTTTTACTGGGAATACTCGCTCTGGCTGTTTTCCGATGGATCTATTACCTGACTCAGTATGCTCCTTACATTGATGAACTCTACTCGTACTATAACTGTAGCAAACCCGGCTTCCTACTCACGTTGGTGTACTACCAGAAGGGCAATAATCACGTTTTTTATAACCTGATCAATGCTCTACTCGATACGTCCCTAATCAATCCTCTCGTTTTGATTCGTGGCGTTTCGCTGGTATATTTTCTCCTGACGTTAGCACTGGTGTATATCTACAGTCTGAAAAAATGGGGACTGCTTTGCAGCCTTTTCACCACACTGACGGTCCTGATCCTACCGTTGAGCAGCCAATTTGCTCACCACGGACGTGGTTATACTCTGATTAGTTTATTGGCTTTACTCTCGGCCTTTAGCGTACGGGCCTGGTTGAAATCGTTCCAGCCTTTTTACCTGCATCTGCTGATTCTTTGTACGGTTTTAGGGGCCTATACGATTCCCGTGTACATTTATACCTTCCTGGGTTTGCTTCTGTTTATTGCGTATACACTCCTCAAAAATCGCCTGTATCAGCACTTGCCAGCAATCAGCTGGGCGGGATTAGCCATTGGTTTAGGAATCTTCTTTTTGTACTTGCCCATCTTCTTATTCAATGGGTGGGACGTACTTTTTCAGGCTAATAGTTTCTTTGAAAAGCTCAGTGTCTTCGAAATTATTACTAATGTCTACCAGAAGACCTTCTTACGGCGGTGGCATGCCCTGCTTTTATGGCAGCAAGCTGCCTTCGTTCTTATTCTGTTTGCGGTTATGATCGTGGGTTATCGGTACCGTAGCCAAGCATCCATTCGTTCTTTTGCGGATAACGCCTGGGCGATTCTTTTTCTGTGTGGAATTCTAGGGGGAATGATCGTCGTAGCGTTGCAGGGCATTATTCCCGGAGGTCGGGTATGGACGTATTTGGGCGTATGGCTGAGCTTGGCTTTGGGTAATTTTCTGTATCAACTCTTACGGGCGAATGTACCCCCCAAACTCCTTTTGATCGGGATGGCGATCGGGCTCCTTCTGCTTTCCGTCTACAGCTTCCGCGTGTATCAGGATGCGATCTCCAATTTATATTTCCCAGGATCCGGAAACTTGTCCCGCACCACTCAGCAGTTGGCCCGGCAACTGGTACGTACCGCACCGAAACGGATCTTCGTCAGCGAGTACCACATGCTCCACATGATTCTGCTCGAAAAAGATGTACAGGCGGCCGATTCCTTAGTCCTTGACATGAACCAGCCCCTGTCAGTACGTTATGACTACCTGATTTTAAGTCCCGATCAGGCGGTTCCTTCCTACCCCAACTATCATAAAGTCACGGCCTTAAGCCACCGGGGAACGTTGGTCTATGAAATTTATCAACCCCTTCATTAAATTTTTTCCAGCACCACGTAACACCGGAAGGCCAGCAACGATCGTACTGGCGTGAGCATTTTTTCGGCAAACTGAAATAGCGGAATCAGACTGTCGGGAATGAAGGATTTGTTTTCGAAACCACCCGAGGCGGGGTACAGAATGCAGCTCAAGCGGTTTTGCTGTTTGATCTGAAAACGACCTTGGAATTGCTCCTGGAATTTCTTCCGATCCCGGTAAAAAAGCAGATACGGAATGGCTTGGTTAGCATCCCAGGGATCTTTCTGATCGATACCGGTTTTGTTGAAATAATCAACGTCCATGATGAAAGGCTCGGGGTGGAACTTCCGGTATACGGGCAGCGAAAACGGCGACGGATACGGTTCCAGCATAATTAGACGCCCGCCTGGCTGTAACACCCGATAGGCTTCTTCCAGAAAATGGACCGGATTGGACAAATGGTGCAGGACGTCCACCATCACCAGATTACTCACTTCCCCCGCCTGAAAAGGCATCTGATGAGCATCGAAAACCAGATCGATCCAGGGATGCGGCTCGATGTCGGAAGTGATGACGTCGGGTTTGAACTCTTTAAAATTGCCTCCCCCGCCCCCGAGTTCTACGGTTGGACCGGATACGGGACTCAAATCCTTAAGAATCATCTGATACCACTCGGAATAAATGATCCGCAGAATTTTCTTTTCGTGCCATTTTTTTCGATGGCGTCCCAACATGTCTTCCAGTTGCTCGGGAGTGTACGCAGAATGACTCATTCGTCCGTTACTAAGGTTCGTCGCAAAGAAAGGGAATAAAGCTGCCTTCCCAGAAATTCCGGCAAAAAAAGAACTTCCCGAATCGCTCCGGGAAGTTCGATCAATCAGTGCCTTGCGTTACTGAATCACCAGTTTCACGACCACCGGCTGGTGATCAGAGAAATAACGCTGATTCAGGGATTGGTTAAAGGTAGCGTAGCTGAGTACCTGAATGGACTTGCTTGTAAAGACGTAATCAATCCGATCTTTCATCGGAGCGTCGAATTTAAAGGCATTGAACGTTCCTACCGGACCGTACGGCGGCATTTTAGTCACCTGACGTGAATCATTCAGCAAGGTTTGCATTTCCTTGATCTGCTCGGTTTCGGGCGTTGAGTTGAAGTCTCCCGTACAAATGCTCTGTGCTCCTTTGGCGATTTCCTTGATTTTTTTCACCATTAATTTCCCCGATTCCCGACGAGCGACCACGCCCTCATGATCAAAGTGTACATTAAAAAAGTAAAACTGCTTTTTGGTCTGCTGATCCTGTAATTTCACCCAGGAACAAATACGGTTACAGCAGGTTGCATCCCAGCCCTTGCCAGGTTTCTCGGGCGTTTCGCTCAGCCAGAAATTTCCCGAGTCCAGTACTTTGAAGCGGTCTTTTTTGTAGAAAATCGCGGAGTGTTCACCCCCTTCTTTTCCGTCGTCACGGCCTGCTCCGAAGTAGGTATATTCGCTGCCTTCGGCAATGTCTTTCAATTGACCTACCAGAGCTTCCTGTACCCCGAAGACATCGAAATCATGGTAGCGAACCTGAGCTTTCAGATTGTCTTTACGATTGGGCCAGGCATTCTCGCCATCGCCGGGATTATTGTACCGAATGTTGTAGGAAGCAACGGTAATGGCGTTGTTTTTCTGAGCAAACGTGGCCGAGATCATACACACCGCAGCCAGAAAGGTAAAGAGTACTTTTTTCATTGCATAGAGAGATTACGGAGCGGCCTCCGCCGTGATTCAGTCAGAGGCCGCCAAATATGAAAGTAAACTTACGAGCAAAACCGGAAACCGCCGATTACCAGCCCGGATTTTGTCCCAGAGCCGGGTTCATCTGACGGTCGGCTTCGGGAATGGGATACAGGTAATATTTCTCTTCCCAACGACGCGGAATGTTGTTCAGCCAGATCAGTTCGCCCGAAGTGTCGTTGGACAAGCGTTGGGGATTAACCACGCCGTTTACCGTTTCGGCTACATTGATATACGTCACGCCGGACAGTTGGGTTGCGGGTCTTACCTTATAGAATACGACATCGTTGATGCCATCGCTGTTCAGATCCAGCGGTGTATTCAGGGCCGGTACGTAGAAACCGTTCCATTTCTGATCCATCAACGCCCCCCGATTCCAACGTACGATGTCGTAAAACCGGAACCCTTCCAGGGCTAGTTCAATCCCTCGCTCCCGTCGAATTTCCAGCAAGGCCGCATCCGAAATACCCGGAAAATAATTGGTTTGCAGGTACGGATCGGCTACGGTTGGTTTGGCCGTCAGTCCCGCCGTGATCCCCGCTCTTTTGCGTAAGGCTCCTATGGTCAGGGTCCAGTCGGCATCCGTAAACGTGCCCAGCTCAGCTTTGGCTTCGGCATAGTTCAGCAGAATTTCGGCATAACGCATCAGCGAAATGGAATTGGTATTACGCGAGCCACCGTCGTAGAAAACATCGTCGAGCGTCCATTTGATAGGCTGGTATCCCGTATACGTGTACGAGAATACGGGCGGAGCGGGCTCCTGCACGTTCCCGTTGATTCGTTTATAGTTGCCCATGCGAATGGTTTGCTGCAGGCGTTTATCGCGCTTCTTTACCTCCTCGGCAAAGGGTAAGGTCTGATATCCATCCTTCGACGTAAATGGCGTACCATCCGCGTTGAGATACGTATTCACAAACGTACGGATGAAACTCACGCGGGAACCGTAGGTGGCACTTGTCCACCACCAGTTGGCATCGTGTAACACGTTCAGCGTTGCGTCGGCCACGCTGGAGAGCATGATTTCGTTCGCGACCGGCGTTGTACTGATGAATACCTGACGATACGAAGCTTCGGAACCACCCGCTTCGTTAAGCGTAAAGCCGCCCGTTTTGATGACCGTTTCCGCCGCCGAAGCCGCTTCGCTCAGCCAGCTATTGGCGGTATTTTGCAGGTTGTAGCTCGTATGGTACTTGCGGAAAGTTCCTTCGAACAAACAGATCCGGGATTTGAGTCCGTACACAATGGATTTAGTAATCTGGCTGCGGGAATTATCCGTAGTCGTCCGAAGATTCGCAGCAGCATAATTCAAATCGGCCAGTACGGAATCCATTACCATCGTCCGGGGATCGCGGGCTTTGTACAATTCCTGATTGTCGATGGCCAGCGTCTTTCCGTACCAGGGCACATCCCCGAAACGCTTTACTTTATCGAAGTAAAACCAGGCTCGGAAAAAGCGAGCCAGGGCGTTGTAATGCCGCCGGGTTTCCGCCGATACGTTGGGATTCGTATTGTTTTCCAGGAAGTAATTGATGTTTCGCAGCGGACGCCAGTTCCAGCCCGTACTTTGCCGGGGACCGTAGGCACCTTCCCGCAGAAAATCGTCCACTTGCGAGCGGGCCGAATAATCAGCTAACGCATCGCCCCGGATGATGTCGCCCGAAGTAGGCAGAATTTTCAGGTTATCGTCCGTCGTGTAAAAGGAATTGGCGTACAGGGCCAGCCCGTTTTCACTGCCAAAAACTACGGAACCCGTAGCCGTCGACTGGGGCATTTGTTCGAGATCACTACATCCGGCCAGTAACACGCCCGCCAGTAGTATACCCAACACTTGATTTCTCATGAAAAGTATCGTTTTCAGGAATTCAGTACTAACTGAATCGTGTACTGAATTCCTGTTCTTGAAAGCTTAAAAAGTTACAGAAAGGCCGAAGGTCAGGCTCTTCAGCATGGGGTAGTTGTTACCGTTCCCATTTCCACCGTTGGTTAATACCCTGTCCGATTCTCCCGTATTCTCCACGTCCATATCCCGGGTAATGCGGTAGAAGGGCGACCAGCTCCAGAGGTTTTCGCCAGATGTATACACGCGGGCCGTCTCCATGCCCAATCGCTGAATCCAGCGGGCGGGCAGGTTGTAACCCAACTGAATGTTTTTCAGACGGATGTACGCCATATTTTGCAGGTACTTGGTCTGCGTCTGGTTGAGTACGCCCGAACCATTCTGGGCCGTGTATCCCCGGTAGCGAGGCAGGTACGCGTTCGGGTTATCTTCGGACCAGATGTTATTCAGATGCCAGGTCGGGATTTTGTTGTACGGACGATTGTACTGTCCCCAGAAGTTTGAGTTTTCGGCTCCGGGCCAGTAATCACGTTTGCCCACGCCCTGGAAGAACAGCGAAACGAAGAAGTTATTCCAACTCGCATTACCCGCCACGCCAAACGAATACCGGGGCGTGGAATTACCGATGATGCGGCGATCACCGGGGTTTCCTACGGTATTGTCCCCGTTATTAATCACGCCATCACCATTCAGGTCCCGGAATTTAATGTCGCCGGGCAGGTACTGTCCACTCGTGGAAGCCTTATACAGCGTTTGTTTGGGCGACTCGGCCACGTCGGCAGCGGACGTGAAATAACCAGCGGTTTCAAAGCCCCAGATTTCACCGACCTTTTGCCCGGCGTAATAATCCGTCAGTAACTTCTTCTCGTTGTTGTATTTTAGAATTGTCGACTGGTAATCGCTCACGTTGAAGCGAATTTCGTAGTTCAGCGGCTTGGTGGCTACCGTAAACTGGTCCCGCCAGGTAACGATCGCTTCCCAACCGTTCGTCCGTAAATCCGCGTAGTTTCCTTTTGGTACGTCGGTGCCAAACACGGCGGGCAAGCTCATGCCCACGGTGAACATATCCGTCGTTTTTCTGGTATAGGCATCCGCTACCAGCGTCAGTCGGTTGGACAATACGCTCAGGTCAATTCCCACGTTCGTCGTCGTAGACGTTTCCCAGGTAAGTCCGTTCGGAATTACACCCGGTTGCAGGGTTTGCTGGGGCCGTACGCCACCCAGCACGCGGTTTGATTGGGAAATGGCAAACTGCTCCTGAAACGCGTAGGAACTGATGTTCCCATTACCAAGTGACCCATACGAAGCCCGGATTTTCAGGTCGCTAATAACTTTGGGTGAAACGTGCCAGAAGGACTCGTTGGCCACCCGCCAGCCCGCCGAAACGGAGGGGAAGAAGGCATACCGCTGGTTGGACGGAAACTTGGAAGAGCCATCGTACCGACCATTCAATTCCAGCAGATACCGTTCCTTGAAGGAGTAATTGACTCGGTAAAAACCACCCAGAATCGCCCATTTTTCCCAGCCGCCACTCGTCGTAATTGATTGTCCCAGAGCCAGGTTAATATCCGTTGCATTCTCAGAAATCAATCCGTTCCGAACGGCTTCGAGTCGCTTGAAGGTTGACTGTTCGCTGTTCAGACCCACCAGGGCTTTTAGGTAATGATTCTTGTTGAGCAAGTGCGGTTCATACTCGGCGTATAGGTTGGAAGCGGTATACACCGTTTCGCGGTTCAGGTTTTGAATGTCATTCGTAGTCGTACCGACGTACTCGATCACGCCCGGTCGGCGGCTATAAGGTACGGGTACCCGCAACCGCTGTTCGTTGTTATCCGTATTCTGGAAGGTAAAGTTTCCATTCACCCGCAACTGATCGTTGAAGAACTGCGTCGCCAAACTGACCGTATTCCGGAACACCCGGCGATCCATGTCGATTCCATTTTTGCCGTACCAGAAATCACCGACACTGTACGCGGCCGAATACGTCAGCGTACCATCGGGATTGAACATCGGAGCCATCGTATGGCCTTCATCCTGAATGTTCCGCCAGATTCCGCCGCCTTCGCCCACGTTCAGCGGGTTGTGGTATTTCAACGACGAGTAATCGGCGTTATTTGTCACTTTCAACCAGGGGAATACCTGTACTGAACCTTTGGCCCGGAGGTTATAGACGCGGTAGTCATCAGAATTATACCGAAACAAACCGGGCTGATTGAAATACCGTCCCGTGATGTAAAAGTCTGACTTGCCGCTACTTCCCGAAAACGAAAGGTTATGTTCCTGAGCACTCGTGCGGTCTTTATAGAGCAGCTTGTTCCAGTCAGTATTCTCGTAATATTCGTACTCACCGGCGGAATTGACGATGGTTTTGGGTAAGCTGGGATCATTCGCCCGACGCTCGAACTCCGCCAGATACGCCGGCGAAAAACGAACCGTTTTATTTACGTTCTGGGGCGTCTGCGAGTAATCGTTCCAGGCCGACCAGCTTTCGTTAAACATCCGGGCAAAGGTGTAGCCATCCGTGACAAAGTCCGGCAGAGTTGTCGGGGACTTGATCGACTGGTTGAAGGTGTACGTCAGACTGGTTTTATCCTTCGTTGGATTCTTCGTCGTAATCAGTACTACTCCGAAAGCCGCCCGAGCTCCGTAAATCGCCGCCGAAGCCGCATCTTTCAAAACCGACACGCTGGCAATGTCATTCGGGTTGAGCCGGCTGGGATCGCCTTCCACGCCGTCGATCAGTACCAGTGCGTTACCTCCCTGACCAATAGACGTTGTTCCCCGGATGTTATACGCGGGCGACTGAATGGGTTTTCCATCACCCGGTAACAGGTTCAGGTTGGGAATCACCCCCTGTAAGCCCTGCGTCAGGTTGGGTAAGGCCCGGTTGTCGAGTACCTCGCTCGTTACCTGATCCACGGCACCCGTCAAGTTCACTTTCTTCTGCGTACCATACCCTACGACTACTACTTCGTCGAGTGCTTTCGAGTCCGATTGCAGCGTAACGTTCAGCGTCGTCAGATTTCCTACGTTGATCTCCTGCGTTGTATAGCCAATGTAACTGAAGACGAGTGTAGCATCGGTGTCAGGTACCGAGATCGTAAATGCTCCATTTACATCGGTCGTGACGCCCTTGCTGGTCCCTTTGATGCCCACGTTTACGCCGGGCAGATTGTCTTTCCCGTCGCTTACGGTACCTCTAATGATGATTGCTTGCCGAGTGGTAGTATGCAGAGGGGCAGGAATCGGCGTTGCGTTCGCCAACGGCGTAGCACCTACGCTCAAACAGGCAAGAATAATGCACTGTTTGAGATTTAGGCCTGGTAAAAAACCCGGTGGTACAGGGTGTTTCATTCCGGTAATGGTTAGTGTAAAAACAACAGGATTCTTCCGTCACACTTGGGGCGTGACTGATTACATACGTTACCTCAGGAAGGTTGGGAATAGATTCCTTAACGACGATGGACGGATTCAGCAGAAGCACTCTTCACTTGACTACTCGTCGAAAGGTGGTGCAAAAGTATTTCTACCCGTCAAGAAGAATATTACCAGAATGTTAACCCAAATCATCAAATTGTTAAAAAATGACGATGTAACTGGCCACTTATTACGAATCTAATAATTAATACAATGGATTAAAGATGGTCCTTACTACATCTGGCTGGAGGCGGGCTGGTCTTCATTGAGCCCTAATTTATTCGCCAGCCAGCCCAGCGTTGTTCCCTGAAGCAGTACAGAGATTAACACTACGGCGAAGACGATATTGAAAATGACGTCGGCCACCCGTACCCGGGCAATGAGCGGAATCAGACTAAACACAATGGGCGTCGCTCCCCGTAACCCTACCCAGCTTACAAATACTTTTTTCTGCAAACTGGCTTTGAACGGGGCGAGTGATACGAAGACGCTGAGCGGTCGGGCAATCAGGATCAGGAAGAGACAAACGATGAGGGCCTGGGGCAGATAAGCCACCATGTTACGTGGAAATACCTGTAAGCCCAGTAAGACGAAGAGACTGATCTCCATCAGCCAGGAAATGCTTTCAAAGAAAAGGTAGGTCTCCTTACGGCCCAGCCATTTTTCGCGGTGACTACTGATCACCATACCGGTTACGTACATACCCAGCAGTACATTACCGTGCCACATCATGAGGGCACCAATCCCAATCAGAATCGTCGCCAGAATCAGTACCGGATACATACCCCGATTCACTAATTGTAGTCGCTGTAAAATCAAACTCGTGGCTAAACCCAAGGCACCACCCGCCAGGAAACCAATGGACATTTCCTTGACGAATAACCAGAGCCAGGGTCCAATATGAATCTCCGGCTCGTGAAGCATACTGGTAAACATGGTGGTCAGGAAAAAGGCCATGGGATCATTCGTACCGGATTCCAGCTCCAGAGTTTCTGAGATGTTCTCTTTCAGTCGCAGGCCTTTCGAATTCAGAATGGAGAATACAGCGGCGGCATCCGTGGAGGATAAGACGGAACCAATCAGAAATCCTTCCAGGTACCGAATGCCAAAAGCGACGTGGAGAAACAACGCCACAGAACCCGCCGTCAGCAGAACGCCCACGGTGGACAAGACCAGTCCTCGACCCAGAACGGGTTTAATATGCCGAAAGTCAGTTTCCAGGCCGCCAATGAACAGGATAATGGCCAGGGCCAAATTGCTGAAGGAATGGGTAAATTCAGGGTAATCGTAGATAAAATCGAAGGGGCCGCCGTTTCCTAAAAAAATCCCCAAAGCTAAGTATATCACTAAGCTAGGTACCCCTAAACGATGCGATGATTTGGTTAGGATGATACCAAAAAACAGGAAAAAGCCGAGCAACAAGCAGATCAGCGGAAACGTAAGCGTCATAAATTCAGGGTTGGGATTAATTCATAAGCCGTAAAAGCTGTGCCAGTACTTAAACTGACTTGTTTCAGTAGGTAGTCATTCATAAGTCGGGGCTTCAATCACCCACCTGATCCTAACAAAAAAGCAGCCCCGATAGAGAGCTGCTTTTTTGTCAGTGTCAAAAGTTATTAAAAGTCGTAGCCTAGTGAAACGTGGAAAATAGGCGTTTGCACGGCCGTATCTTCAACTCCCCAGGCCAAGTCGCCTTTTACGTAGTATCCCAGGAACAGCGTCCGCACGCCTACCCCATATCCAATTAGATACGGATTTTTGAAGTTGTTGACGGTAGCGTACCAGGGACTTCCCTGTGGATTAATAATCTCGGTATTCAAACTATTTTGCCGACTAAATGGTCCACTTCCCGTCCAGGCAGTACCAATATCCGTGAAGGCAGTCAATTGGAAGTTTTGCAGGAACGTAGAGGTAAGCGGTCCACGGCTTAGTACTTTAAATACCGGCCAGCGTAATTCAGCATTGAACAATGCGTAGCTTTCGCCCGACAATTTATTCATCCGGAAACCCCGCAAAGGCGTAACAAAATCCGTAAAGAATACATTACGGTAATCCATATTAAGCGGATTCAGGGGGTTTTCGGCGTTACGCACTTCCCGTACGGTACCGAAAGGAATCCAGTTATCGATTCCACCGAGTATACTTTGCTTCGGAGCCTGTCCACCCGAGTGACCAAACGATATACGAGTGGCTAAGGTAAGGTCCCGGTAGATTTTGGTATAGTTACGAGCATCGAGCGTAATCTTAAAGAAGCTTTCGGCGTTTGACCGCATCCCCTGCTGTTGCTGAGCCCGCAGTTTCACCCGCGTACCCTCAAGCAGATTCATACCGCTGCTCCGCGTATTGTCGTACACCACTTCACCCTGTAATCCGACAAAGCTGGACACCGCGTCGGGTAAACCAATGCCGCCCTGCGAACCATCCACGCGGTTCAGGCGAGTATACATGGGAGAAGCCGATACTCGCAACGCCTCCGTAAAGGGGTACGAAGCCGTGAGCGTGAGTCGGTTATAACGGTACTTGGTAAAGAGTCCCGAAGCGGGGAAACCATCAGTAAAGGCTCGACGGTCAAAGCGGGCACTAAAGTCAATCCGATGAACCAGGTACTGATATTCGGCAAAAATCTCGCTGGTTCGGAAGGTCGGCGTAATAAACAGGCCGCCTTTGATGATGTTATTTTCGAGTAAATCGTTGACTGTAATCGTGTTCTGCCAACCAAAGCCACTTTGATTCACCAGATACGGCAAAACCAAAAACTGGTTATCGGTATTATTCACCACAAACACATCCTTATACGAAGTTGGGCCTTTCAAACGCGTAGCATCGCGGCGTACTACAGTGGTTCGGCTACGGGAGTTTGTAATGACCCGGGGTGAAGACGAAGGCTTATCCGTACGGCGTTCGGTTACTTTCAGTCCTTCCAGATCAAATTGATAATTATCCGTATCGATCTCACCCGGACGAAGGGAATTGAGTCGCGAAGGCGTCCCCACCCCTACGGGGGCTTTGGTCGGATCGGTGGCACCACTGGCGGTCTGATTCGTACGAGCTACGCCACCATTCATGCGGATACTCCGTCCGGTAGCGGCTGTTTCACTGGCTTCTACGGGAGCAAGTTTGGGCAAGAATTTCACAGCCTGCCGACCGTTTTCTATGCTTACGTACGCCAGTGCTCCACTACTCGGGTGATAATCGTAGGCCGTCATGCTTTCGACAAACTGACTCAGGGGCCGAGCTTGCCGCGAGGTTGTATCATACGTGAACAGATTCTGAATCCCCTGCTGATCACTCAGGTAAAACATGCGTTCGCCATTGGAGGCCATGGGTTGCAGGGCCTGATCCGCCAGCCGTTCCAAGACCTGACTCCGTGGATTACCGTCGTGCAGGTACAGATTAAAGCGATTGGGCAGCATTTTGGGAGCTGCCGTTGAAAGTGTATCGTTGGTCCGGTTGGAAGCAAAAAGTACGCGGGTCGTCGAACGGCCTACGAAGGCAGGCGTTAGATCATCGTATAAATCGTTGGTGAGTTGTAATACGGAGTTCCGACTTAGATTATACAAAAACAGATCATTCTGTCCTTTGCGGTCGCCGCTGATGGCCAATACCGAGCCGTCCTGCGAAATATCGAACCCGGCAATTTGAGTAAATCCGCGTACCGTCCGGCGAGCTTTCAGGCGTAAGCCTTTCTTCTCGCTTTCCACAAACTGATGTAAAAGGGTACGGTCATCTTTTTGTTCGAGTACGTTCAGCGTACCGTTATCCTGCCAGGCCAGCAAGGGTGCCGATACGGGAAGTTCCCGCGTTAGAAAACGGTCGCCACCTTTCAATAGCTGCGTTTTCTGCTGCCCCTGCGTGTCGGTCAGATACACGTGGTACTGTCCGTTATCCATGACCGAATAGGCAATCCACTGCCGATTGGGGCTTAGTTTTACCTGTTCAATTTTGTGACCCGTAAAGAGCGGATAACTGGCCAGCGTACTACCTGAAGGACTCTTGAAAGCCGCAGCGGAAGACGTCGCCATCTGCGTATAATAGTCCCGCCAGTCGCTCAGAAAACGGTTATAGGAAATGCCAAGGGTGCTGGAGATACTGGTTTGCTCCGTCCGGATGATCCGGGTCAGGTTGAGAATGTTCGAGATATTGTCCCGACCGTAACGCTCCGCGATAAAGTTCCAGATCGACTGTCCGACGCGGGTTGCTTCGGGTCCGCTGAGGTGAGCGGGTTTCTTGAATTTCTTATTCAGAGCCACATCCCGCATGTAATCGTCAAGCTCGCGGCTCCAGCCTTCGGCTACGTAAGCCGTAATTCCCGAGATAAACCATTCGGGCAATGACAGCAGCAGCTGACTTTGCAATGCGTCTTTCAAACTGCCGCCGTAGAGCATATCGTACACAAACACCGAAGATACTTCTTTGGCTAACTTCTGCCGAAAGGCAATATGATCGGCCGTGAAGGCGATTTGTACGCGGGACTTGGAAAGGTTTTCCTCCCGAATGGCTGCTTCAGAATTTAGCGAGACCCCGATGTTACTTTGCTTGAGATCGCTGGGCGAGTCGTACAGAAATATCTTGGTACGGCTGTAGGGCGTATAACTCAGAATATCGGTGATTCGATCGAATTCCGACTCGGCCATTTGTGCCGTATACGTCGCCAGCGAGCGGCTGTTTCCGTGAAAGTATACTTCAAAGTTAGGTGTAGTGTAAACCTGCCATTCAAAGCGTTCCCGCTGGATTCGATTCTTCCCGAATTCCTCCATGGAAGGCATGAATACCTGGGCCTGGCTAGTAGCCGCTCCCAGCAGGATTCCACTCAATAAAGAAACTTTAATAGTATTGGTCCAATTCATGGTGTAGGGCTGGATCTACTCTATATACTCACCCACAGAAGCATACAGTTATTCGTTGATTTTGCTGAAATATAACGAATGGAATCGCTGGATATTCGCTTCGGGGTCCAGTTCTTTCGTATGAACCAGAAAATCAGCGAATTGTTTAGCCAGAAAGGGTGCCATTGAGGTGCCTTTAGAGCCTAATCCATTAAAGATTCCAATACTACGATACACCGGATGAAGACCAATAAACGGCCTGCGTCCTTGCGTAGCCGGACGAATGCCAGCTACCTGTTGCTGAATCTGGTAGGATACCTGAAGCAGCTTATTCAGTTTCTCCGTTAGGTACGTACGTCCTTTCTCCGAAGGCTCCCATGTCAGGTCGTTCCATTCGTAGGTGGCTCCAGCTCGGTATACGCCCGCTCCCTGCGGCTGAATCCAGACGCTTTGGTTGACAATACCCGGTACGGATTCTTCCGGTAGCTGAAGCGTCAGGATTTCTCCCTTCACGACGGCCCAGGGAAGCCAGCTGAAATACGGATTGAACCGACCATATGCTCCCTCGCAACTGATGATTTGACGGGCTTCGTAGGTACGCCAGGTAACGAAGTCCAAACCCGGTACGACTTCCTCCCACCGAAATTCGGTCTCTACCAACGAATCTTCCTGTACTAAAATTTTACGAATGGCCGATAATAAAGTAGGCAAATCTACCCAGGCCGCTTGTAGGGTTTCGAGTCCGCCTAACGCGTTATGGATTAGACCTGCGTAGGCTTCGTTATTTTCTGCCAAACGAATGTACCCTTCCAGGACCGGATTGGCCGTTTGGGCAATGAAGAAGTTCTGTTCTTCAATGGATTGATACGGGCGATAAACCGGAATCGGATAAAAAAAAGATGCCTGTAATTCCTGCTCCAATGCGGGGTAAAACTGATGCAGATAGGGAAACAAATCATCCGCCAGCCAGGTCTTGGACAGCTTACGGCCCGTGACGGGATTGCAGATCCCCGCGGCCACCCGCGAAGAAGACGGACGCAGGTCATCGATGACGCGTACGCTGTAGCCCCGCTGCCGGAGGGTCCAGGCTAGTACCGACCCGGCAATCCCCTGCCCCACGATCAAGTAATCAACTGTTTGCATACTTACTATTCAAATACAGTTTCAAAATACGATAAAAAGAACGGCCCTTTTGCAGCGTTTTTCGAAGTCCTGGAAAAAACACGTCGATCCTTTCAAAGCCAGTTTGTATGCTATTGAAACATTATATGGCGAATGAAACTCATTACCATACAGAAATTCAACATTACTGCATTTACCCATATAATCTTTCAATTTTATTCGTCGCATCCATTTTGCCTAACGGCAATCTTTCACTAAAATCAAGCCGCAAAATTTTTGGTCGCTTCCTTTTGAACGTTAATCCTTTCTATTCGCACGTCACGCATGAAAAAACGTCTTACTTTCTTTTTATGTCTTACCCAATTAGCGACTGCCTATGCCCAGCGGTCGTACTATGGAACGGAGGAAAAATGGCCGGAACAGGATACCGCCAGTAAGTTTTACACCGTAAAAGGCGAACGTCATGGGGTTAGCTTTTTCAAGAAACATCAGTTTAAGGAAGTCGAATACAAACCCGGCAAAACCCTGAATTTCAACACGTATCATTCGCCGGACGTCATTTATCACTGGTGCCGGACCTGGGCGGCCCAGTATCCCAACCTCGTGGATCTCTACGAGGTAGCCAAGAGCTACGAAGGTCGGCCTATTCTACAGATGACCCTGACCAATAAGAAAACCGGCAAGCATACCGACAAGCCAGCAGCGTATTTCGAAGGCGGACGGCACAGCGGCGAAGTCACCAGTAGCGAATCGGTACTGTGGATGGCGAAGCATTTGATCGAAAACTACGGTAAAGACGCGGCCATTACCAAGCTACTGGATACCAAAACCATTTACCTGCGACCCGAAAACAACCCCGACGGTTCGACCATGTACCTGTTTACGGCCCAACGAAACCGCAGCACGGTGCACCCCAAAGATGACGATAGGGATGGCCTGCTGGACGAAGATCCGGAGGAAGATCTGGATGGTGACGGCGTGATTTATCAGATTCGGAAGAAAGCCAGTACGAATGAACGGGAGAAAGCCAATTACGTCATCGACCCCCGGGATCCACGCTTGATGAAACGGGTACTGGAAGGTAAGGGTGACTGGCTGGTGTATACGGAAGGGATCGATAATGACGGGGATGGCAAGTTTAACGAGGATGGCGTGGGCGGCCTAGACAATCACCGGAACTACCCTGAAAACTGGCGTCCAGATCAGGGTGGCGACTTTACCGGACGCGGCTACACGCAGGGTGGTGCCGGAGCTTATCCGCTCAGCGAAGTGGAAACCCGCTCAACGGTACTGTGGCTGCTGGGGCATCCGCATATTTCGGTCGTCAACTCTATGGACACGCGTGTCCCCATGCACCTGCGACCACCTTCGACGTCAAAAGATACCGAAAGTATGTTTCCCGCTGACCTAGCCATCTATCGCCACATGGATAGTCTCGGCCTGGCTCATACGGGCTATCCCTGGGCGGGTGATGTGTACCATACCTACAGCACCCGGAGCAAAACCAACCGAATGACGGGCGACCCCAGCAAACCCGAACCCTTATTTGGGCACGGTCCGGATTTCGGCTATTTTTACTACGGTTCGATCTGGTACGGAGATGAACTTTGGAATGGCGGAGCCATGAAAGATTACGATGGCGACGGGCAGTACGATGAATACGACGGCCTTCGCTGGGACGATGAAGCCAACGGCAAAAAAGGATTTAAGCCCTGGACCAAGTTTACGCATCCGCAACTGGGCGACGTAGAAATTGGCGGTTTTCACCCAAAATTCTTTGCTCAGAATGGTCCGCCGACGGTACTTGAAAACTGGATTTCCAAGCAGGCTAAATTCAACCTGAGTATGGCCTTCGAACTGCCGCAAATTGAATTTACCAACGTTACGGTTAAATCGCTGGGTACGGATGAATACGAAGTCAAAGTAAACTGGACTAATTCCGGGAAATTACCTGTCGCACTGGAACAGGCTCAACGCATCAAAATTGTACAGGAAGACCGCCTCATGCTGGACCTCGATAAGGCTCTTCTGAAAGGCGATGCTCAGGCTAAAGTCATCATCACGGAGCCTTCCCTCTTTGACAAAACCATCTACGCGGGCTATACCGGACCGGGCGAGAAAAAGGAAGCGACTTTCAAGGTAAAACTCAATCAGAAGGGAAGCGTAAAAGCGAAAGTTAAACTTCTCTCTACGCGGGGCGGCTATCAGGAGAAAGAAATCACGATTGGTAAATAGGGACTCTTTCTCGTGGTAGAGGGGGTATTGTGGTTTGAAAGGTTTGAGGGAGTATGAGGTTTGAAAAGATTCTCTCGCATCAGCGGGATTATCACCCCAGAAACCCCTCAAAGCGAAAGCAGTCCGCTCCAAAAGAGCGGACTGCTTTCGCTTATGAAGCCTGAGCGATTTTCTCGTCGGCCCAGCCTTTAATCAGGGCTACCTGTTCATCAAACGTCAGGTAGGAATTATCCAGCACCCGGGCATCTTCGGCCTGACGGAGCGGCCCTTCCGAGCGGTTCATGTCGATATGGTCGCGTTTGGTTAGGTTTTCGAGTACTTCATTCAAGTCCACCAGATCGCCTTTTTCCAGTAATTCCGCCTGCCGACGCTGGGCTCGAATCAGTGGATCGGCGGTCATGAACACTTTCAGTTCCGCCTGCGGAAACACGACGGTGCCAATATCACGCCCGTCCATGACAATCCCTTTATGTTTGCCCATCCGCTGTTGGAGGGCCACCATCGCCCGACGTACTTCCACTACAGCACTCACCTCGCTCACCATCTGGGAAATGTACATCTTACGGATTTCCTCCTCTACACACAGGCCATTCAGATACGTTTCATTCAATCGTTTCTCCGGATTGAACTGAAATGAAATGTGAATATCCGCTAACGCCTTTTCCACTTCGTGGGGGTTCGTTCGCGATACGTAGTGTTGGTGAAAATACAGGCTCACGGCCCGGTACATAGCTCCGGTATCAATGTAGCCGTACCCGAGCTGAGCCGCCAGAGATTTGGCAGTCGAGCTTTTTCCACAGCTGGAGTACCCGTCGATGGCAATGATTATTTTTGGCATTTTTATCAGAAATTGCTTCGAAAAGCACCTGGGAAGTTCTTTCTGTATAGAACTTTGGCAAAGGTAGAAAGTTTAACCCAGCGTTGGAGGGCTATTTTTGAGTAAACCCGGGTGGAGGTTTAATGTTTGAGGCTTTGATTCTTGGTTTCAGGTTTGAGCCAAGTTTGAATTAGAATACTAGGTTTCTTCTGCCCCCACGCCCCATAAACTTCCATCCGAAAATTAAATATATGTATGAGAGAGATCAGTGGTCAGCTTGTTGATATTCCGGGTCGAGTGATTCGGCCGGTTACGGTTTTGATTGAAAACGGCGTGATTAGCCAAGTACAGGATAATCCCCAGGCTCCGCTTCAGTACCTGATGCCGGGCTTTGTGGATGCTCACGTGCACGTCGAGAGTTCAATGCTCAGTCCCGCCCAGTTTGCCCGGCTGGCTGTACCGCACGGTACCGTCGGCACCGTTTCAGATCCCCACGAAATTGCCAACGTTCTGGGTGTACCGGGCGTGGAGTGGATGATTGACAGTGCCCGAAAAGTGCCTTTCCACTTTTGTTTTGGAGCACCAAGTTGCGTACCTGCCACGCCCTTCGAAACGGCCGGAGCCGTTGTAACCCCCAGGGATGTGGAGTACTTGCTGAGTCAGTACCCGGAAGTGGGTTATCTGGCGGAAGTGATGAATTTTCCCGGTGTCATCAACGGCGATCCGGATATGCGGGCCAAGATCAGTATTGCTCAGGAACTGGGTTATCCCGTCGATGGGCACGCTCCCGGCCTACGGGGCGAAGCGGCCCGGCAGTACATTGCGGCGGGTTGCCAGACGGATCACGAATGTTTTACGGCTGAAGAAGCACGCGATAAATTGCAGTACGGCATGAAAATCCTGATTCGGGAAGGTTCGGCGGCCAAGAATTTTGATGCTCTGATTCCGCTGTTGCCGGAACATTACGCCAACCTCATGTTCTGCTCGGATGATAAACACCCCGACGGACTGGTACTGGGCCATATCAATTTACTCGTCAAACGGGCCCTGGCTTTATACCCGGATCGCCTCTTTGAAATCCTGCAAATGGCCTGCCTCAATCCCGTCAAGCACTACCGACTCCCCGTCGGCCAGTTACGCGAAGGTGATTCAGCCGATTTTATTGTCGTTGATTCCCTGACGGATTTCAATATTCTACAAACGTTCATCAAAGGCGAATGCGTAGCCGAAGCGGGCCAGTCCCGCATTCCCAGTTATTTGAGTGAGCCCATCAATCACTTTCAGGCAACGGAAAAATCACCCACTGATTTTCAGATACCATTCTCGGGTAATGAGGCTCAGGTACGCGTCATTGAAGTACTGGACGGTCAGTTGATTACCAATGCCCTCACCGAAACGGTAGCCGTAACGAATGACTTAGTTGGAACAGATACGGAACGGGATGTGCTGAAAATTGCCGTGATTAATCGCTACGCGGATGTACCCCCGGCGGTAGCCTTCATTCGGAACTTCGGTCTGAAAAAAGGAGCCCTGGCGTCCTGCGTTGCTCACGACTCGCATAACATTGTGGCCGTGGGCGTTGACGACGAATCCATTGCCCAGGCCGTTAATCTGATTATTCAGGGAAAAGGGGGTATTGCCGCAGTTGACGAACTGGAAGCTCTGGTCCTGCCCTTGCCCGTCGCGGGCATTCTGAGTGGTGAAGATGGGTACTGGGTGGCCGAGCAATACGCGACGCTGGATGCTTTTGCCAAGCAACAACTGGGCTGTACGCTGGCGTCGCCGTTTATGTCGCTTTCTTTTATGGCCTTGTTGGTCATTCCGAGCCTGAAGCTTAGTGACAAAGGACTGTTTAATGGCGATACCTTTCAATTTACCAATGTATTCAACTGATTGTTTTCATGCGAAATCTGCTTCTGTTTTGCCTCGGCTTAGTAGTCTTTTCAGCCTGTAAAAACCGCGAAATTCCTCAGGATGAAGTTGTACAAACCTTAACCGAATATGGCAAGGAACATCCGGAGAACCGTGTTAGTATACACACCCGATTCGGGGACATTGAGATCAAGCTGTACGACGAAACGCCGCTTCACCGGGCCAATTTTATCCGCATGATCAACAGCGGCTATTACGACGACCGGGGGTTTTACCGATTGGTTAAAGGCGTCTGTATTCAGGGGGGTGGCGAGCAGCGGGATCAGTTGAACTATACGGTTCCATCGGAATTCCGGCCTAATCTTATTCACAAAAAGGGTACGCTTTCGATGGCTCGGTACTCGGACAATAATCCGGAGAAACGCTCCTCTTCTACGGAATTTTTTATCGTTACGAAGGGCATTTTTTACAACGAAGAAGAACTAGCCAAGTACCCACCGGCCCTGAAATCCATTTACCTGAAGCAAGGGGGCGAAATCATTTTTGACCAGGAGTATACCGTTTTCGGTGAAGTAACCAAGGGCCTGGACATTGTCGACAAGATCGCTCAAATGCCCCTCGGCGGTTTCGAACGGCCAACCGAAATTGTGAAGTTCTCCATGAAAGTGCTGGATTAAAAAAGCAATCTTTTCATCCGTGCATACGCGTTAACGGAAGCTTTCGAAAAGCAGTATCGTCGTCGATCACTTTGGTGAGTTCTCCATACCAGATAAAAACGGCTTAGTTCTGCACTAAGATTTTCATAAGTAACTGATTACTAACAGTCGTCGATCACCAAGGGTTTTCCTATCATTGGTGATCGACGACTATTTTCATATATAGAGTGAAATAAAACTATTACAGGAGATTAGAAAAGGGTTTTTTGGGCTGTAAATTAAGGGGGTCTTAATCGTACCTAGTTGGAATTGAAATGAGCCAGTGACTCAGAACTTGAAACCTACTTCGGAGTCTTAATCGTACCTAGTTGGAATTGAAATTCCTGACCGATACCAGGCAATCGGTGCAGGAGCTGGGTCTTAATCGTACCTAGTTGGAATTGAAATAATTTGAACACCGTACGGGTGAGACTGGCGTAATCCGTCTTAATCGTACCTAGTTGGAATTGAAATTAAAAATAGAGGATTTGGAAATCAATAGCGACGATAGTCTTAATCGTACCTAGTTGGAATTGAAATCGGATAATCAACCAAAACGCATGAGCCTTGCACCCTGTCTTAATCGTACCTAGTTGGAATTGAAATAGTGTAGCGATTACGCCGACTTCACTTTCGCTGATGTCTTAATCGTACCTAGTTGGAATTGAAATAAACAGGGCAGTCGGCCATTCAGTCTTTAACTCCGGTCTTAATCGTACCTAGTTGGAATTGAAATCTCTACCGCTGAGCTAAGGGTCAATGTTTGTCCGGGTCTTAATCGTACCTAGTTGGAATTGAAATAAAGTCTGGAGCATTGTCGCCCAACATGTCGTAAATGTCTTAATCGTACCTAGTTGGAATTGAAATCCCGAAACACTGGAAGGTATATCCGTGTCATTGCTGTCTTAATCGTACCTAGTTGGAATTGAAATTGGACGCACTAGGCCAGTCACTATATGCCTTGTATTGTCTTAATCGTACCTAGTTGGAATTGAAATAATACCACTGCTTTGACCTGAGGTCCTACGACTGATGTCTTAATCGTACCTAGTTGGAATTGAAATTAGAATCGGTGCCGGTTCGCTGTATTGCTGTAGACTGTCTTAATCGTACCTAGTTGGAATTGAAATAAAGCTTACCAAGCTCACTGGCTTTACGCGAAAAATGTCTTAATCGTACCTAGTTGGAATTGAAATTAGGTCATTCCATCCGTTCCCGAAGTAGAAAGACACAGTCTTAATCGTACCTAGTTGGAATTGAAATTCCTTCAATGAGGTCGTTAATACTCTCATTGGTTGTGTCTTAATCGTACCTAGTTGGAATTGAAATGAGACAGGGCAGCTGCGTTAAACATGTTCTTGAAGTGTCTTAATCGTACCTAGTTGGAATTGAAATTTATGAAATCCCCCAGGCCGCCGTTCTGATCGGTACGTCTTAATCGTACCTAGTTGGAATTGAAATAGTGATTTTTAGCGTTTTGAGGTGCGTTCTCTAAATGTCTTAATCGTACCTAGTTGGAATTGAAATCTGACAAAAAAGGCCATACGGCTTAGGCCCGCAGCGGTCTTAATCGTACCTAGTTGGAATTGAAATTGCTGGGTCTGTTCCTGCTGGGAACGCCTGCCATCGTCTTAATCGTACCTAGTTGGAATTGAAATACTGATTTTAATCTCGTATTCCTTCACCACGTTCGAGTCTTAATCGTACCTAGTTGGAATTGAAATGCGTGACCTCGTGCCTGAATTTCCTTCAGATCAAAGTCTTAATCGTACCTAGTTGGAATTGAAATGTTATTTCCTACGCTCAGGTGCAGGCCTCCGTCTACGTCTTAATCGTACCTAGTTGGAATTGAAATTAGGAGCAACCGGGCATTAATTATTAAGTTTCTTATGTCTTAATCGTACCTAGTTGGAATTGAAATGCTGGATTTCCGTCGCCTGCCGCTGACCACTCCGATGTCTTAATCGTACCTAATCGGAATTACACCCCAGCCCCTGCCAAAACCATTTCTAACTAACAAGTCCAAGTCATCTAACCCTTGGACTTGTAGTGAACATCCTCTTAGAACCGTCCGGTTTTGCGTACCATCCGGGCAATAGACTCTTCTTCATTAAGCGTAGTCACGTCTGCAAGCGGAACCCAGCGAATGTCTTTCGACTCCTGATTGATGACGATTGGCTGCGTCGCATCGGCTTCAAACAGAAAGCGTACATCATAATGCAAATGCTCCGGTTCCTGACCCCGGGCGGGGATGGTGTGAATGTCTACATCGAAGATGGTCTCGCTTACAGGCTTTACCGTAACTCCCGTTTCTTCCCAGGCTTCTCGCTGAGCTACTTCCTGTACGTCTGGATTCCCATCGCAGTGCCCGCCAGGCTGAAACCAGCGATCGAGTTTTCGATGGTGCATCAGTAAAACCTGGGTGCGGGTTTCATCTAAAACCCAAGCCGATCCCGTTACGTGACCCACGAGTAAGGTCCGCTCGAAACAGTCTCCGTGTTGCTGGACAAAAGCGGTCAATTCCGTTTTCATCTGTTCTTCTTCCGCCGTGTCGGCTTCGTAACCATTTAGTAACTGTAGTAATCTTTGTCGATTCATAAGCTGGAGGGAATCTTGGAAACCCCGGGCAAATATGCCTACTTTGTTAGCGATAATCCATTGTTTTTTTGCATTGCACACATGAAATCATCTCTTTTTGCAGCCTTATCTCTGGGCTTACTCATTGGCTTTCAGAGCCATGCTCAGCGTACGCCTTCACCTAGCCCGGCCGCTAGCCTTACCCAAACGGTTGGCATTACAGACTTCCAGGTAAACTATTCACGTCCAGGTCTGAAAGGCCGTGCTGCCTTTGGTACTACCGCTGATGCCCAAACGGTTCGCCCCTATGGACAAGTCTGGCGGACGGGAGCCAATGCCGCTACCACGGTTAAACTGAGTACAGACGCTAGTTTTGAAGGACAGAACTTACCGGCGGGTACGTACTCGCTGTTCAGCATTCCGGCGGCTTCGGGCAACTGGACGGTTATTTTCAACAAAGACGTGAACGCTACGGAACAAAGCTACAAACCCGAAGATGACGCTTTACGCGTGAATGTAGCTCCGCAAAATCATGGAAAATTGGAATCGTTCACGATCTGGTTTTCGGATTTGACGGACAGTACGGCCCATTTCAACTTCGGCTGGGATCAAACCATGGTTGCTACGAAAGTAGCCGTAAAAACCTCGGCTCTGGTAGAAGCAGGGGTAGCTAAATCGCTGGCTGAAAAACCCGAAGATCCAGCCGTAAACCAACGGGCAGCAAACTATTACCTGAGTCAGGGCAAAGATTTGCAGAAAGGCCTGACGCTGATCGATAAAGCCTTGGCGGCGGGTGAAAACTACCAGAAGCTCTGGACGAAGGCTCAATTGCTGATGAAGCTTTCTAACTTCAAAGAAGCCCTGCCCGTAGCTCAGAAAGCTCTGGCTCTGGGTAACGCCAACCCGGACAATGCCTTCAACGTGTTCTTCAAAGGTCAGATCGAAAATGGTTTGAAAGATATTCAGGCGAAACTACCCTCAGTAGATGAGATGAAGAAGAAGGTCTCTGGCAAGAAGAAAAAGGCCTAGTTGATACGTTTAGGTATTGGTTATTAATTACTTGTTGTTACCCAACAAGAGATCCCGGATGTTTCCATCCGGGATCTCTTGTTATAAAGAAGTATTATACTCACTTTCTATTGATTCTCCTCAGACCATTCACCCACCATCCACTGAAAACTCAAAACGCACTAAGGTTGTGCATTTTTCAGCGAATCCTTCGCGGCTTTGGCTGCTTTCTTCTCTTCCCGACGGAAGTAGCCCCGGAACAGGAAGTTGTGTTTGAGAGCCTCCATATTCTGGTCGAGCTTTCGGCTGCTGCTTTCCAGATTTTTCAAAAGCGATTTTACATCGTTTGAAGTATTCTTATCGTTCAGCAAAAGTCCTAGTGTGTTATCCGTGCTTTTCAACTGGTTACTGGCAGATACGACATTATTCGTCGCTACCGATGCCCGATCGGCAATTTCTTTAGCGGACGAAGTTGCCTGCTGTAACTGACGTACGGACGTTTTGATGTTGGCGTACACGCTCGTATCCGTTACCAGCTCATGGGCCAGACTTCCTTTGGTATTGAGTTTCGCAGCGTAGTTGGAAAGCGAGCCCGACATGCGGTTTGCATTGGCGGAAGCCCGTTCCAGGTTGTTAATCGTTGAACGGAACTGTTCTGCCAGCAGTGAATCGGTCAGTACGGCTCCGACGGTACCTTTTCCACGAGCGATTTTTGATACTAATCCTTTAAAGTCAGTCGTGATCTTAAGCAGGTTTTTGTTGTTTTCCTGCAAAGTTTCCATGATCTGATCGGTACCCAGTACGGTTTTCGCCTGAATAATGTCGCCATCATCCACCATGGCCAGCTGCGGAGAGCCGCCTTCAATCACTACAATTTTATTACCAATGAAGCCCTCGGAGCTGATGGCCGCCCGGGCATCCTTGTGGATGTACTGCTGGGCTTCTTTTTCTATATTCATGGTCACCTCTACCTGCGATTTCCCGTAGAAGTGTACCTGTTTTACGGTACCGACTTTCACCCCCGAAAACCAGACGTTGTTACCCGTTTTCAAGCCTCCAACATCGTCAAAAACGGCGGATACTTCAATACTTTTAATGAAGCGTTTTTGCTGTCCGCCCAAAAACAGTACGCCTACCACAAATATGACGATGCCCAGGAATACAAAAATTCCTACCTGAACCGATCGTTTGTTTTCTCCTGTGCTCATTAGTCAATAAAATTATATTCATAAAACTGTTTCACCCGTTCTTCATCCGAGGCAAATACTTCTTCAAATGTACCCTGACGCTGAAACTGACCGTCTAGTAACATAGCGATGCGGTCACCCGTAGTTTTCGCACAGGTCAGGTCATGGGTAATGATGATGGAAGTCGTATTGTGCTGAGCCTGAACCTGATTAATCAAATTGTTAATCTCTGCGGAAGTAATCGGATCCAGACCCGCCGTGGGCTCATCGTATAGCATGATTTCGGGTTTCAGAATCAGGGTACGGGCGATACCGATCCGTTTACGCTGACCACCCGAAAGCTGGGAAGGCATTTGATGAATCGTCTGCGACAGGCCTACGTCTTCCAGAGCTTCTTCAATGGCCGCATTGATTTCCTTTCTACTTAGGTTACGTACGTTGCGAATCAGGGGGAATTCCAGATTCTCATAGACGGTCATACTATCGTAGAGAGCACTGTTCTGAAACGAAAAACCAATCTTCAGACGTAAAGCGTCCAGTTCCTTGGAATTGAGCGTCCCTACTTCTTCGCCCAGTACTTTTACCGACCCTTCGTCGGCTTTCAGTAACCCGGAAATGATTTTAATTAAAACGGACTTACCCGTACCGGACCGACCCAGTACTACTAAGTTCTCACCCTTGTATATGTCAAGATCAACCCCTCGCAGTACCGTCAGGCTGCCGAAAGACTTCTTCAGTCCGCGAATGTCAATGACTTTATTGCTCGTATCTATTTTTGCCTGTTTCTTCATAAGATCATCCGGGGAGTAGTGCCATGACAATTTGCAGCGAAAGCAGCTCTTCAATGAAAATCAGAAACATGGAAAGTACTACCGACGTATTGGCCGCCTTTCCAACCCCTTCCGTTCCTTTGGAAGAATGGTAGCCTTTATAACAGCCTACCGTTCCAATTGTGAATCCAAAAACGAACGATTTGGTAATCGAGGCAAAAACATCCGTAAACGTAATGGTATTAAAAACCTGCGTAAAGTAGGTCTGAAAGCTGGTGGCTTCGTGCTGGTGAATATTAATGAAACCGCCGAGCAAGGCCAGAATCGTTGTATAGACCGTAAGAATCGGAATCATCGTTGTGGTGGCAATAACCCGGCTAACGACCAGAAACTTGAACGGATTCGTAGCAGAAACTTCCATCGCGTCAATTTGTTCGGTTACGTTCATGGAACCTAGCTCGGCACCAATATTTGACCCGACTTTTCCAGCCGCAATCAGCGACGTAACCAGCGGAGCCAAAGCCCGCACAATGGCAATGGCAATCAGCGAAGGGAGCCAGGAGACAGCCCCGAATTCAGAAAGTGACGGACGCGACTGGTTCACAAAAACGATACCCGTAATAAAACCAGTCAGCGAAATGAGGGGAAGTGACTTCACGCCTACCTCAAAACATTGCTTAACGATTTCCTTGAATTCGTATGGAGGCAAAAACGCTTCCTTAAAAATTCGAATAACAAACAGAAAGACGTCATGCAAATCCAAGAAAAAGCGATTGATCCGGCTTAGGCGTTTACTGCCATCTTGGGTATCAGTTTTATTCATTCGATAGGATGGTCTATAAAGCAGATCTGAAAACTCAGAACGTACTCTGGAGGATTTTCACGGCGACTAAAGGTTGTCAGATGGTTTAATAAAAAATCATACCTCATCTGCTCATTGAGGCTGCGAAGATACAACGAGCCCTTTATGGCAGTACTATGGCCCGTCGAAATTCCAGACGAGCTAGTCTATTTTATACACCAGCGTACTCGAATTCAGACTTTTGGAACACAAGAAAAAGACCAGCCTTCGTTGAAAGCTGGTCTTTTTCTGACACGTTAAAACTATTAGAAAGCTCCGTAAGCCCGTTCGTTGCCTTTACCAATCATGTAATTGACAAAAGCCCGGTTTACCACTTTATTTCCGCCCGGTGTTGGATAGTTTCCGGTGAAATACCAGTCACCCGTATGGTTCGGACACGCTTTGTGCAGGTCGTCCACGGTTTGGTAAATGATGGAAACTTCCGCCTGACAGTTTTTCGGCGTTACGATTTCAGCAATTTTCTTGGAAATCTGTTCGTCCGTAAAGGGTTCGTAGAGGGCTTTCACGTAGTTTTCCTGCGTGGCGTAACCATTCTCCAAGGCGTCTTTACAACGGGCCAGCGTTTCTTCGAGCAGCTCTTCGCGGTTTTCTTCTTCCAGTAATTTCAATACGGCCCGGAACGCTACGAAATCCTTCATTTTCGACATGTCAATGCCGTAGCAGTCGGGGTAACGAATTTGCGGAGCAGAGCTGACAATCACGATTTTCTTGGGTTCCAGCCGGTCGAGCATCCGCAAAATCGAACGTTCTAACGTCGTACCCCGTACGATGGAATCATCAATCAGTACAATCGTGTCTTCTTTCTTTTTGATTACTTCGAAAGTCGTCTCATACACGTTCGATACCATCTCGTCCCGGTGGGTATCGTTGGTAATGAACGTACGCAGTTTAACATCTTTGGAAATAATCTTCTCTGTACGCGGACGGAAGGAAAGCAGACGATCCAGGTCTTCCTCGAAAAGAACCCCTTCGCGAATGTGTTTCTTACGCTCTTTAACCAGATGTTCATCCAGCCCTTCAACTAAACCGAAAAAGGCCGTTTCTGCTGTATTGGGAATATAACTAAAGACCGTATTGGCCAGATCGTTATCAATTTCCTTTAGAATCTGGGGCAACACCAGCTTACCCAGATTTTTACGTTCCCGATAAATGTCCGGATCGGAAGCCCGTGAGAAATAAATTCGCTCGAACGAGCAGGATTTTTTCTCCAGCGGATCGCGGAATTGTTCTTCGCGGTACTCGCCGTTCGTATCAATGATCAGAGCGTTGCCCGGTCCGATTTCCGCAATTTCGTCGTAATCACAATTGAACGACATTTTAATCGCGGGCTTTTCAGAAGCCACAACAATGACTTCATCATCAGCGTAGTAATACGCCGGCCGAATCCCTGCCGGGTCACGAGCTACGAATGCCGCTCCTGAACCCAACATGCCACACATCGTATAGCCCCCGTCAAAATCACGGCAGGACCGCTGTAACATACGAGCTACGTCAATGTTTTCTTCAATCAGGGAAGTCAGTTGCTGATTATCTTCGGGAAACAGAGGTTTGAAACGGTCGAATTGACGCTGTACTTCCTCATCCAGGAAGTGGCCAATTTTTTCCATCACCGTTACTGTATCTACCTTGTCTTTGGGGTGTTGCCCCAGGGAAACCAACTTATCGAACAATTCATCGACGTTGGTCATATTGAAGTTACCGGCTACGACCAGATTCCGACTCCGCCAGTTGTTCTGACGCAGAAACGGGTGGCAGTTTTCGATTTCATTTTTACCGTGCGTACCGTACCGCAGGTGTCCCATCCAGACTTCTCCCGTAAAGCCGTAATTTTCCTGTAACCATTCGGCGTTCAGGTACTTCTTCGAATCTTCTTTCTCGGCCTTACGATACTTTTTATTGATTTTCTCGAAGATGTCTTCGATGGGCTTGGCCTCCACGGAGCGGTACCGACTGATGAAGCGATACCCGGGAGCTACATTGAGTTTGATATTCGCTATGCCTGCCCCATCCTGTCCCCGGTTTGCCTGCTTGTTCATGAGCAGGGCCATCTTGTTTACGGCATATAAGGGCGTGCCGTACTTGTCGATGTAATACTGGAGCGGTTTGCGGAGGCGGAGAAGAGCGATCCCGCACTCGTGTTTGATTTCGTCGGACATTTAGGATGTCGTTTTGACTGCTCGCTTAATGAAGTAAATTTCCTTGAACCGAAATTACAACTTTAAGCCGGGAATGGTTCAACAAAAGTTCACAAAAAATTCACACTCGCATCAACGTCCGAATCGGACTTGGAATTGTTCAATTTCTCTAGTACTTACGTTGACGTACTCGTTTTTGGTTTCCGCCGTAGACTTATCAACAGTGAATTCATCCAAAATAATCGGGCCATCTTCCTAAAAATAGAACTTATTCCGCCGATTTGCCAAATATTTCCCTAGCCACTGTGCCTTAGTAACAAATCAATGAATAGCGAGTTCAATTAATCACCTAATAAACAAAAAGTCACGCATTCACGGAATCTCTATACGTTGACTTTCGTATCCGCTTCAGTGCCTACGTATCCCTACCTCCTCAAAATCAGGGCATGTTTTTTTAATGCTTTTTTAATACCACGATACTCGTGTATGCTTAAGGGCTTTTCGACCTAAGCAGTACTGACCATCTTTTTGATCCGATAGCCCATTCGAATTCTACCCTTAGCCCGGGAAATCAAGAGTCGAGAAAAACCCACGCAAATGAATCAGAACTACCGGCAAACCATTGCCATTATTGGAGCGGGAGCCAGCGGAACCACCTGCTTGATCCAGCTTGTCCTTAAATACGTTGTCAACTGCTGTACTACTCCCCTCCGCCTATTGCTTTTCGAACGCAAACCGGAATTTGGTCCTGGCCTTGCCTATGGTACGGGTCAGGAAGGGCACTTACTCAATACCAAAGCGGGACTCATGGGGATTGTACCCGGCGAACGGCTGCACTTTGTTGACTGGATGCATACCAACAAAGCCGCTATTGAAAAAGAGTATCTCGATCTGGAAATTAGTCCGGACTCGTACCCGCCCCGCATGCTTTTTGGTAGTTATGTGAAGGCCATGCTTCAGGAATACACCGATCTGGCAGCAGAGCATGATATTGAGATAGAAAAGGTTCAGGACGAAATCATTGATGCTCAATTGCTTGACGATGATCGTTTTGAATTGAAGTCGACGCAGGGAGAAATCTTTTTGTGCGATTACGCCATTCTGGCCACGGGTAATCCGGCTCCTTCTGCTTTTCAGGAATTTAAAGATTTACCGCAGTTTCTGATGTCTCCCTGGCCCTCCAAAAAAGTCTTGGAAACCATACGCGACAAAGAGGCTTCCGTAGCCATTATCGGGAGTAGCCTGACAGCCATTGATGCCCTCATTACGCTGGTGTCCAATGAGCATAAGGGCAAGATTCGTTTCTTTTCGAAAACCGGGTTACTTCCCCGTGTACAAGCCGCTCAGGAAGTGCCTTTTGACCGAAAATACCTGACGCTTCCCACGATTCGGAAGTGTATTCGTGAAAAACGCAGGGCTTTGCGAGTCACGGACCTGATCCGGCTTTTCAAGAAAGAGGTGGAAGAGCATCAGCCCCTGAAACCCGAATGGTCGATTGAAAAACGTACGGCAAAGGATACGCTTCCCTTGCTGGAGGAAGATCTTCAGCAGGCCTATGAAGGCAGTAACCTCTACCAGAATATTCTGTACGACATGCGGGATGATATCTATCCCATCTGGCAATTACTCTCCGCTGATCAGAAATTACTTTTCTTATCGTGGGTAAAACCCTTTTACGACATCAACCGGCACTCCATTCCCATTAAAAACGGAGAGAAGCTCGCCGCTTTGCTCAAACAAGGTCAGCTAAGCATTACGGGCAGCAGTAAGGATCTGGAATGGGATGGCAAGCGATTTGTGCTACAAATGCAGGATGGATCGACCGAGTACGCAGATTTTGTCATCAATGCGTCCGGTCCGGCGGTTACAGTTGATGAAATGGTTGATCAACCCCTGCTCAAGCAATTGCTGGGAAAAGACCTGATCCGTAGTTATGAAGCAGGTGGTATCGTGGTTGATCTGCGTACCATGCAGGTCGTAGCCGATCAGACTGCCGGAAATTTGTACGCCATCGGGCAACCCTTAGCAGGCATCCAGCACGAAGTAAATTCCCTTTGGTTTAATGTGGAACAGGCGGATTTGCTTACCAATCACCTGCTTGAAAAGATCAGCTGATGGAGATACTACAGGAATTATTACGTAAGGTACTGCCACTGTACGGGTTCATCATCCTGGGCTTTTTTGCTACCCGTAAATGGGGTCTCCAAAGCAAGTGGATTTCGAAAGTGATGCTCTATGCTCTGATTCCCCTCATCATCATTGAGAATCTGCTGAAAGCAGACTTGGCCGAAACGGCAGTCATTGGGGCCATCGTTTTCATTCTGGCCTGCCTGATGAACCTTCCTGCCCTGCTAACAACCCGCTTTCTGGCGAAGGATCTGAATCCGAACATGCTGAAAAGCAGCTTTTCGTACTATAACATTGGCTGGTTTGGCATACCCGTGGTGATGGCCCTATTCGGAGACGAACAAATGCCGCTGATCATCAGTGCATACGTAGGAAATGCCTTGTATGGTGACACGGTTTGTTACTATTTGATGTCACGAACCAAGGATATTCCCGTGAAGGAATCTGTACTGAATGTTTTCAAAATTCCCGCCATTTACGCCTGCGTACTGGCGATTATTCTGAACGTGCTTGAGGTAGAAGTACCCGAAAGTATGGAAGTAGTGGGCGACGTGGTTAGCTGGGTCGTATCGGCCTCTGGGATGCTGTTGATTGGCATTACGCTGGAAAAGATTGATTTCAAAGAAATTCCTTACGCTACCTTTGCCAAGATCCTGAGCGTACGCTACATCGCGGGAGCGATCATCCTGGTAGCTTTAGTTTTCCTGGAAAAGGGCTTAATTGGCCGACTGGACGAAGATCAGAGTAAGCTAATGCTACTGCTTGCCAGTTTCCCCATTGCGGCCAATCTGGTCGTGTTTGCCACGAATCTGGATACCGAAAAAGAAAATTCAGCTCTGTTGGTTGGCTTGTCTTCCATCGCTTCGCTGGTCCTGGTGCCAGCAGTTTGTCTGGTATTGTTTTAGGAGATACACACGTCTAAAAAAATGAAACCGCAGCCTTTTAAGGGTTGCGGTTTCATTTTCTAGTAATGTCTTGTACAATTTAGTAAGTACGATATTCCTTTCGGACCTTTCTAATTAACAAACCCCGCAATCCAGTTCATCAGCCAATCCGTACGCAGGAACAGGGCAATAATGGGAATTACCAGCACCAGAGCGAGGATCACCTGCGGCCAGCGGAGCGATACCAGGGGTTGCCCCGGTTCGGCTGTTTTGAAGAATAGGGCGTAAGGAATTTTCACGTAAAAAGCCAGGGAAACCGCCGTATTGAGCAAGCCAAAGACGAACAGTACCAGGAAGAGCGATGCGTTCGTATGCTGATACGCCTCCCAGAGCGAACTAAAGATGAGTAGCTTGGCCGAAAATCCAACCGTCAACGGCAAGCCTACCAGCGAAATAAAAGCGATACTGAGCAAAATAGCGGGTAACGGCTGTTGCCGCCCTACCCCACTAAAACTTTGAATGGGTACTTCATTTTTCGAACGGGACGTCGATAAAATGTCAATCAGCAGAAAGCAGGCCATACTGGCGAAGACATAACTCCCCAGGTAGAACGTAGCCGTTTGCTGACCCAATTCCGAAAAAGCCACTAAACCCACCAGAACAAACCCCGACTGAGCAATGGAAGAATACGCCATGAGTCGCTTGGCTTCGGTTTGCCACAGGGCCGAGAAATTGCCTACGGTAATGGTGGCCAGCGAAAGCACGGCTAGTACGGGCTGGAAATTCAATGGCAGTACGCTAAATAAACGCATCAAAACCAGAAAAGCCACCGCCTTCGGTGCTACCGAAAAAAAGGAAACGACGGGTGTGTCAGCTGCTTCATAGACGTCGGGATTCCAGACCTGAAAGGGTACCGCCGAAACCTTGAAAAGTAACCCACTGATCGCCAGTAAAATGGCCGACGCCGATACCAGCGGATCGGTTTCGAGCAACGCCCGACTAAAGCTCGGATTGGTGAAATCAAGCGTACTGGTCAGGCCATACAACAGACTCATTCCGTACAGCATCAGGGCCGATGCGACGGACCCGAACAGCACGTATTTCATACCCCCCTCGGAGCTTTTCCGGTCGCCGCGAAGGGCGGTGAGGATGTAACTAGAAATGGATACGACTTCCAGAGAAAGGTACACCATCAGCAGATTCGTAGCCATCGACAGCACCAGCAATCCGAATACCGTGCCGACGAGTACGGAGAAAAATTCGCCCGACCACCGCCGTCCCGTCACCCAACTGTGTAAAATGGTAATTAGAGCGGTCAGCGTCACCAGTAGCTTAAAGAAAATAGCCCGGTCGTCGAGCCGCAGCATGGATCCAAACAGGACGCCCCGCGGCTGTATCTGCCACTGTTGCACCAGCAATACTCCCAGAAAAGCAAAGGCCAGAAAGGTCAGTCCGTGAAAGAATCCCCCCCGACTTTCGGCGTGTACTTCGGGAGCAATTAAATCCCAGGTAATAATTCCCACAAAAGCCACTACCAGCCAAACTTCGGGAGTGAAGCCGGAAAGACTGGCCAGAATGTGGTCGAGTTTTTGAAGCATGGTACGTATAGGCCGTTCGCTCCAGGCGGCAGGCTGTTATGGACGAAGGACCAAGGTCCTTTTCATTGCGTTAAAAGTGTTTCATGAACTCCAGGACGTAACCTTCGGTAATGGCGAATACGGTGCCCGGGAGTATTCCGAAAAACAGAGAAAGCAGTGCTAGAGGTATCAGCATGAGTTTTTCCCGAACATTGAGATCCGTCAACAACTGGGCGTCGTGCGTGGACCAGCGTTTGCCCAGAAAGACCCGCTGGAAGGTCCAGAGGAAATAGCCCGCTCCCAGAATCAAACCAAAGCCCCCCGCTACCACCATCCACACGGGAATGTACAGCGAGTTAAAGGCTCCCATCAGACTAAAAAATTCTCCGATAAAACCCGAGAAACCGGGTAAACCCAGGGAAGCAAAAAAAGCGATGGCTGTCAAACCCGTATAGGCAGGCATGGTACTGGCGAGTCCCTGATAATGGTCAATGTTCCGGTCGTGCGTTCGGGCGTACACCACACCCACCACCAGAAACAGCATGGGTGAAAGAATACCGTGCGAAAACAGCTGATAGATGGCCGCATTGGCTCCCTCGGGCGTGAGGGCCGCTAAGCCCAGTAACACAAAGCCCATGTGCGAAACGGAAGAATAGGCAATGAGCCGTTTGAGATCTTTCTGACTTAGGGCATTGAAGGCTCCGTAAACGATACTCAAGACGCCCAGCCCGGCAATCCAGTCGGCAAAGTAAATGGCTCCGTCGGGGAAGATTTCGTAGGCAATCCGGAAGAATCCGTATCCGCCAATTTTCAGCAAAATCCCTGCCAGTACGACCGAAATCGGCGTGGGAGCTTCCACGTGGGCATCGGGCAACCAGGTATGCAGGGGCACCATCGGAAGCTTCACGGCAAAACCAATGAAGAGCATCAGAAAAGCCAGCAACCGGGCCGATAAACCGAAGATTTCGTGACCGGCCATGGTACTCAGCAGGGACTCGGGCACAAAATTGCGAGGATTCGTAAGGTACGGGATCTCGAAAGTATGAACGAGCTGAGCCGGATCAATCTGTAACTGGCTCACCAGTGATTGTACCTCGGCCAGTACGTCTCCCGTAATCTGGGCCCGATCCTGTACCAGTCCAATGTTCAAAGCCGTCTCCACCGGATCAATCACTGAGAGGTACAAACCAATCATCACCAGTAGAATGAATACAGAACCGGCCAGCGTATAAATGAAGAATTTCAAACTGGCGTATTCCCGCCGGGGGCCACCCCAGATACCGATAAGAAAGTACATCGGCAGCAGCATGAATTCGAAGAACAGGAAGAACAGGAACAGGTCGAGAGCAACGAAACAGCCTACCACACTACCCATCAGTAACAGGTACAAAGCATAATACGCCCGTTCTTTTTCCTTGATTTCGAAGGAAGATACCGCTCCCACCAACATCACCAGACTCGTCAGCCAGACCATCGGTAAGCTCAACCCATCCGTTCCTACGGAATAATCAATGGAAATAATACCGAACTGCCCCAGAGCCATCGTAATCCAGTCGTGATTTTCGGCGAACTGATACCCCACCAGTTGCGGATCGAACTGAAACCACAGCCAGCTACTCAAGGCAAGATGAACGGTACACAACAGCACCGTAAGCCAGCGGCAGGCGGTGCGGGCTGTCTCGGGTAGCAGTAACAACAGCACCGCTCCGAGAAAAGGTAAAGCTATAAGGGTAGTCAGTATCGGCATTTTTCTAAGTATACAATGGAAAAGTAATCCTCCTTTTCCGGCTAAAATTTCATTCGTACTACCAGGTCCACCAGATCAGCAAAGCCGCCAGTCCCATGACCATCGCTACGATGTACGACTGAATTTTTCCACTCTGCACCTGACGGGTCGTATCCCCCATCGTTCGGCTCAACCAGGCCAGAGCTGCCACCAGGCCATCAATGACATTCCGATCAAACCAGCCCACCAGATGAGCCAGAATGACCTGTAGTTTAGCAATTCCATCCACGATGCCATCCACCACAACCCGATCCAGCCAGGTACAGAATTGGGCAAACTTGAGTACGGGTTGTACGAAAAAGCGTTGATAAACAGCATCTAGAGTGGTGAGCGGCGTATCCCGTAACGATTCCGCATCGGGTACCGAACGGTAACGAATCCAGGCCAGGGCAATGCCTCCTACTGCCACGGCGGTCGAACCCAGGGCTACCAGCGGAGCAAAGTGCTCGCCCAGCGGATTAATTGAAAACGCAAAAGGCAGCGATAATAACGCCAGCCCTACGAGCGGACCTTTCTGCAGCCAAGACGATTCATGGACCTGATCCAGCGATAGGATTGGGTTTCGCCAATTCCCGAAAAAGACGATCCGCCACTGTTTCGCCATGTAAAAGGCCGTTAAACCCGCTGAGATAAGAGCCAAAATGGGAAAAATCAGTTGCCAGGAATGAGCCGTATGTGTAAAGGCTTCGTGCAGAATTTCATCCTTCGAAAGGAATCCCGCCGTCAGGGGCAATCCCGCCAGAGCCGCCGCACAAACCGTATAAGCCAGAAAGGTTACGGGTAACTGTTTCCGTAAGCCGCCCATCAGGCGTACGTCCTGAGCGTCGAATCCGTGACCCGCGTGGTGCAGTGAGTGAATGACTGAACCCGAAGACAAAAACAAACCCGCTTTGAAGAAAGCGTGCGTAAACAGATGAAACAGAGCCGCCTGCGGAGCCCCTACCCCCAAGGCCAGTACCATCAGACCGAGTTGGGAAATGGTGGAATAGGCCAGCGTTTTCTTAATATCGGTTTGCGAGAGGGCGTACACGGCTCCCATTACCATCGTAATGGTTCCGATACTGGCAATAACGACTAAGGCGTCGGGCGTCAGGATTGGGAAAATTCGAGCAAGCAGGTATACGCCAGCCGCAACCATCGTAGCCGCATGAATCAGGGCCGATACGGGAGTTGGCCCTTCCATGGCGTCGGGTAACCAAATGTGCAGGGGAAACTGAGCCGATTTAGCAATGGTACCGCAGAATAGTAACAGTCCGATCGCCGTCAGGTACGGATCGGACCCTTCGGCCATCCCCGCGAACGTCGAAAAGTCGAGGGTGCCGAAGCGATGATAGACACCAAATACGCCCAGAGCCAGCCCGACGTCCCCGACTCGGTTAACCAAAAAAGCTTTTTTGGAAGCGGCAATGGCCTCTTTTTTCGTGAACCAGAAGCCAATCAGCAGGTACGAGCTTAGCCCTACCAATTCCCAGAAGACGTATAAGACGAGTAAATTATGGGCCAGTACAATGCCCAACATCGAACCGACAAACAACTGTAGAAAGCCAAAATACCGAAAGCGGGCGGCGTCTTCCCGCATGTATTCAATGGAAAAAAGCTGCACGAGCGAGGCGATAAACAGCACCAGTCGCAGCATCCGTAACGTCAGCTCATCGACGCGAAAACCGAAACTGAGTTTCGCCGTAAGCCAGGGATAAGCAACGGCCGTAACGTCCTGATCAGTTAATAGATAGGAAAGGGCCAATCCTGAAGCGGATAATCCCAGCCCCAACCAGCCCGCTGGTGTATTGGCTTTTTTCCCCGAAAGTATAAGCAGTAAAAACCCAGCGAACGGCAAAAGCAAGGTGATCCAGAGCAGTAGTTCGGGGTTCATGTAACAATACTTGGGAAGCGATTTCGATCAGACCTACGAAAAGAGTATGGCAGAAATCTTGTTAATTCGTCGGCAAATATCCGTTCTCCGTTTGGGAAAACCAATTGAATTAGTAGACAAAAGCACTTGTTTTTGAAATTTATTTAGAATTCTTCCAAATAAATTTCAACTCACTTCTTAACGCACTCGCACGTGGAGCCTAAATCTGTTTCATATTCCCAGACTACCATTACCGAACTGATGATTCCGAGCTATGCCAATTTCGGCGGCAAGATCCACGGCGGTATTCTTTTGTCATTAATGGATAAAGCGGCCTACGCCTGTGCATCCAAACATGCCAGTACGTACGTAGTTACAGTAGCCGTTGATCACGTGGAGTTTTTACAGCCCGTGGAAGTGGGGCAACTGGTATCGTTGCTGGCTTCGGTCAATTATGTTGGAAAAAGCTCCTTGATCGTAGGGATTCGGGTCATTGCCGAATCCATCAAGACGGGCGAAAAGGTCCATACGAATACCAGTTATTTTACCATGGTCGCCAAAGATGAAGAAACTAATCAGCCTACACTAGTGCCGCCTTTATTGCTGGAAACCCGCGAAGATGCCCGTCGTTTTCTGGAAGCTTTAAAGCGAAAAGAAATCCGGAAAGCCTATCAGAATGAATTAAATAACGCAAAAACCAGTCTGGCTGTCGAAGAGGATTTACCTTTGCTGGCTGGAGAACGTTGCGTACTGGGAACGATTTAAAGGCCTTTGTTACGCTTAGATTTTATGGTTTAGCTGTACATGCGGTGAAATTTTTTAGGCTTTCCATGAGTATGTTTTTCACCCCATCTACTCTAATTCAAGTATAAGGCTCTTCGTACTGAAATAGTCTTGAGCATTTAGCGTTCACTGAACGTTTTGCATACAACTTATGAAAAAAGTAATCATTGCTCTGGTTGTCGTAGGTGGACTGGCGGCACTTTCGGCGTTTCTGTACAAGCAGTACGCCAAGCCTTTAAGTCAGGAGGCTCATGCTCGTTTCAACCAAAACGGACTTCGCCTGGAAGTTACCTACTGCCAGCCTGCCAAAAAAGGACGAACCATTTTTGGTGATTCTTCCACGCGTGCCCTGGTTCCCTACGGAAAAGTCTGGCGGACGGGAGCTAACGAAGCCACGAAACTGACCGTCAATCACAATGTAACGCTGGCCGGGCACCCTCTAAAAGCGGGCGAATATACGCTCTGGACCATCCCCGGACCGCAGGACTGGCAAGTAGTCATCAATCAGGAAACGGGTCAGTGGGGTACGGAATACGATGCATCCAAAGACCTCTTTCGTGCCGCTGTGCCTTCCCATCAGGTACCAGAAGTGCAAGAACTTTTTGAAATAAGCTTTATGCCCCAAACGGGCGGTACTGATCTGGTACTCCACTGGGATCATACGGAAGTAGCGGTTCCGATTCGTACCCAATAAAAAAAGGCTGGTCCATGAGTACCAGCCTTTTTTTATTACCTCAATCCTCGGTGCATAGCATCCGTTCGAAAGGGCTATTGCATGCTTGTCTAATCTTTTAGTTCGGAAACTTCGTCCAGTTGTACCGTTTGGAAGTGTTGAAAAACTTTCAGTACGATTGCCAGAGCTACCACAATTTCGGCCGCTGCTACAATGATTACGAAGAGACTGAAAAACTGCCCGGTCAAATCCGTATCAAAGCGACTGAAAGCCACCAGATTAAGATTAGCCGCGTTGAGCATCAGTTCAATGCCCATCAGTACGACAATGGCATTTCGCTTGACAATGACTACGGCCAAGCCGATACTGAACAGTAAGGCCGCCGTTAGCAGGAAATAAGAAAGTGGAATTTGCATACGGGTGTTATTCTTTCGTACCGAAATTTTTTGCTTTGCCGGATAAGTACGCCGCTCCCAGTAAGGCTACCATCAGTAAAATACCAGCGACTTCAAAGGGCAACGCATAATCCGTAAGTAAGCCAATTCCCAGCTCCTGAATCGTTGTTTTACGCTCGATCAATTCAAAGTGATTACGTTCGACTGTATCGAAGCGAGCTTTGGCCAAAATCGTCGACAGAATGGCGAAGATACCTCCAGCCGTCAGTATGCCCCAGAAGGTACGACTATGTTCGGTTCGAATGACGTTGGCCTGACCCGTACCCCGATCCGCTTTGTTTCGGGTTAACATGACGCCAAATACCAGCAGTACCAGAATTCCTCCTACGTACACCATAATCTGCGTAACGGCCAGAAAATCAGCTCCAGCGAATACGTACAGTGCCGCAATACCCAGAAACGTGACCATCAGGCTAAACGCCGAATACAGTACGTTTCGACTGATCAGCACCACCGCCGCCGACGCGATGGTCAGCATAACAAAAAATAGAAACACAAAAGCGGTCATTCTTGATTGGGTCGTTTGAATACGGGCTTGAATGATTTGCCGCCGCCGGGTTTGGGCGTTTCGGGTTCTTCGGGCTTTACTTCAGGCGTTTGTTCCGGCTGGCTAGCCTCACTTACGGGTTCCGCAACGGCGGGTTCATCAGCCTTCTTTTTAAAGACGGGCTTGAAGCTTTTCCGTACCGGCTCTTCCGCTTTGGGTTCTTCAGGCTCCGGTGCGGCGGGCTCTTCTACGGCTTTTGGCACCTCGGCTGCAGGCGTAGCAGTCTTTTTGAACACGGGCTTGAAGCTCTCTTGTACAGGAGCTTCTTCGGCGGGAGCTTCGGACGTCGGCTCGGTTTCCGTTTTCTTTTTGAAGACGGGTTTAAAACTTTTCGTTACGGGCTGTTCCGCGGGTACCTCAGGCATTGGTTCTTCTACCTTCGTTTCTTCGGGTTCCGCCGTTTTTTTCTTGAATACCGGCTTAAAGCTTTTGGCTATCGGCGGTTCATCAGGGGTTTCTACCGATGCGGCAGGTTCCAGCTGAATCGGTTCTTCTACCGTCGGCTCGGTTTCTTTTCGCTTAAAGTTCGGTTTAAAACTCGTCGGCGTTTTCGCTTCGGGTTCCGCCGGCGTTTCCGTTTTCTCCGGAATCTCCTCCGGAGCCTTGGCTTCTACGGTCGTTTTCTTAAATCCGGGCTTGAACGCTGGGCGGGCAGGTTTTGCCTCTTCTGTTGATTCGGATTCCGATTGCGTAGGTTCAGTCGTCGGCTTTTTGAATCCAGGTTTGAATGCCGGACGAGCGGGTCGATCTTCTTCGGTTGCTTCGGGCTGTACCGCTGGTTCCTCCGTAGTTTTTTTAAACCCAGGCTTAAATGCAGGTCGAGCCGGTTTCGCCTCGTTCGGTTCAGTTGTTTCCGGTTCCGTAGGTTCAGCCGTTTTCTTGAATCCAGGTTTGAACGCGGGACGGGCGGGTTTCGCCTCTTCACTTCGTTCCGCCTGTACTTCCGGAGTTGCGTCTTCGGTCGTTTTCTTCAAGCTAGGCTTAAAGGTCGGACGAGCTGCGGGCTGCGTTTCTTTTTCTTTCGCTACAACGGGCTTACTGGTCTTGGCCGCTTCTTTTTCGGCCACGAATTGTTCGTAAAGCTGTTTCTTCTCTTCGGCTTTTTCGGGCGTGAGATTCGTGAAATGGTAAACCATGTCCCGAATGTCAAACTCCGAATAATCGTACGTTTTCGTCATGGTCAGGCACTCCGTCGGGCAGACGGTCGTGCACAGGCCGCAGTAGCAGCACTTGGCCATGTCGATGTCAAATTTGGCTGCAAACAAGCGAATCGCTGATCCATCGGAGGCTTTCCCCACCTCGCCCGTGGCTCGAATGGGTTCGATCTCGATGCAATCCACCGGACAAACTTTCGCACACTTATCGCAGACGATACAGTCGTCCATTTCATTATGGAGCCGGTATCGTCCATTATCGGGAACTGGAATGGCTTCGTACGGATACCGCAGGGTTACCATTCCCGTGTCTTGTTCAAAATAATTCGGGTCGTCCACATAAATGGGCTTACGCCGCCGCGTGGAATCTTTCAAATGTCGCAGGGAAATTTGAAGTCCTTTCAGGCTGGATTGTATGCCGCGTTTAATGGTTCCCCAGTAGCTCTGATCCTGCATGTACTGATTTTTTTATCTACTACCAAGTAAACTCCTTCCCCCTGGGACGAGTTCCGGAATATGTAAACAGTCGATCTACTCTATCTACAAAAGTACACTTCAAACGCAAACGACCGCCCTTTTGGACAGTCGTTGCTCAGACTTTTCTAGAACAGCTCTTAATAAAACCCAATCTATAACTTATTCTTCTACCCCTATTCGATTAAAAATCAGTCGTATTAATGTAAGTGGACTGCTTATTAAGGCTCCTATCTTTCGAACCATACTTAGCTGGATAATGCTACCAGTAAATACACCCACGACTGCCCAACTAATCGGTATAAGCTGCTTTTCCCAATGATTGCTAATCCAGAGAGCAATCAGTCCCAGTATAGTCACTCCCAGAGCCAGTTTTCGAGAATAATACAAACTATAGATTCCGTACCCCGTCCACAGTAACATACTGGCATTTAGCATCAAATCAGTAGTCAGCATTGCGGGAAATTTTACCTGCGACAGTACTGCGGTTCCATTCAGAGCCGTAACCCCTAGGCTGCATCCATAGAGTATGGTTTGCCTACGTTGCAGATGAGCAAGCTGATTCAGTACTTGATTTTTCATAGCCTGGTCGTAAAGTCCCCAAGCTACGCCGAATTCCTTTGGCTTCTGAAAAACGTTCCGCAGTACTTAGGCTACGGTATCAATAGCCTGTTACTACAATTCCCAGTTCTTTCGCCAGAGCCTGGTCAATCCGTTTCATTTTCATGAATTGCATCAGTAATTCTTCCTGCTCGTTGGCCTGCGTCACTTCCGTCAACCGTTGTTTAATGTCGTGCATCCGCTGGTCATTGAATGATTTTTTTAATCGAAGGACACACCGGTGAGCGACTTTATCCAGTTGATCGCGTTCGTGCGGAATGTAGATTTCGTGCATTTTTTCCCAGTTTTCGCTGAGCGGATGCCGTTCCGACACAAAGTCAATACTGGCTTCCTGAATAATCGCATCGGAATGGCTCAGGAAGAAATTGGTATCCGGATAAGCTTCCTGCTGGGTTGCCGCCCGAAAAATATCCATGAATAGCTGGTACAGAGGCGTCTGGAAATCCAGGTCATACGTCTGACTGACCATGTACTCCATCAGCGTAATGTCGTGCGGTCCGTCTTCCCGAGTTTCCGTTTCGATCACCGTCGTTCCGTACAAAATCAGCAATCGGCAAAAGGCTTCTTCCTGGTACGAAAGTGGCGTACGCTTCGGCTTGGATACGGGAACGGGGGCGGACTGACCTTGTTCAGCCGCCATTAACTCCGCAAAATCCGGCTCATCGTCCGGCGAAAAAGCCCCTACCCCTGGTGGCAAGTCCAGCGGTGGTTCGGACTTTCGTTCCTGTTTTTCGCGGACTTTGGTATCGTTCTTGATTCGCTCGCGTACGCGTTTGTTGGCTTCAGCCACCAGCGTTTCTTCGGGCAAATCCATTAGCCGGGCCGTCTGCTGAAAGAACACCTGCCGCGTAATGGCATCCGGAATTTTGGAAATGCTCTCGACCATTTCCTTAATCACACCCGCCTTGCGGAAGGGATCATTCCCCGCGTCCTGCAACAGTACTTCGGCTTTAAAACGGATGAAGTCGACCGCCTGCGTTTTGATGTACTGCCGGAAGGCTTCGCCGCCGATTTTGCGGACGTAACTATCGGGATCTTCGCCTTCGGGAAAGGTACAAAGCTTCACGTTCAGTCCTTCTTCCAGAATCAGATCCAGCCCGCGTAAAGAGGCCTTGATCCCCGCCGCGTCGCCGTCGTACAGCACCGTAATGTTCTGTGAAAAGCGACCAATCAGTCGAATCTGTTCGACCGTCAAAGCTGTACCCGACGAAGCCACCACGTTCGTAATTCCCGACTGGTGCAAAGAAATTACGTCCGTATAGCCTTCCACCAGATAAGCGACGTCTTCGTTACGAATCGCATTTTTCGCCTGATAGATTCCGTATAGAACGTTCGACTTGTGATAGACTTCCGTTTCCGGCGAGTTAAGGTACTTCGGCTGGTTTTTATCGGCTTTCAGAATCCGGGCCCCAAAGGCAATCACTTTGCCGGAAACGTTATGAATCGGAAAGATTACCCGAGCCCGAAAGCGGTCAAAAACGCGAGCGTCGGGCCGAGAATCCAAATCCCGCCGAATGGACAAACCGGCTTTTTCCAGTACTTCAATCCGGAATTTCTGCTGAAGGGCATTTTTCGTAAAGGCATCCCAGCTTTCCAGAGCGTAACCCAGCTCGAATTGCTGGATGGTCTGCCGATTGAAGCCCCGTTCCTGAAAATAACTTAGACCAATAGACTGGCCTTCGTCGGACTGCAGGAGTTGCTCCTGGTAGAATTTCTTGGCGTAGTCGAGGGCGATGTACAGACTTTCCCGTTCGTTTTGCGACTGAATTTCTTCGGGCGTCTGCTCCGTTTCCTTGAGTTCAATGCCGTATTTTTTGGCCAGATGCCGCAAGGCTTCGGGGTAACCGATACCTTCAATTTCCATGATAAACTTCACGGAATCACCCGCTTTGCCGCAACCGAAGCATTTGAAAATACCCCGTACCGGATTAACGTTGAACGAGGGCGTTTTTTCATTGTGAAACGGGCAACAGGCAATCAGGTTGGCTCCGCGTTTCTTAAGCGTCACGTAATCGTTGATGACGTCGACAATGTCGGCCGTTTCCTGAATGAGCTGGACGGTTTCCTGTGGTATTCGCATAAGTCAAAGATACAGCAATTGCCCGGGATCAGAATGCCAGAACCCTGTGGTATATCTTTTTCGAGAAATTTCTGGTCTGATGCGATGGCGGGGACCCTAAAAGTTTTAGTACTTTGCGGCCGAGGTCGTGTTCTTCTTTCGATAAAATCACCGTAAATCACGAATAATAAACCATGAATCTGTCTTTTTCTGCTGAAACTTCTAAGGCCGAACTTTTCGAAAAAATTGCCACCGAGCTGGGCAGCCACGGGCTGAACATTGCTACACAGGACCAAACCCGTCCTTGGGGTGGTTTCTTCGTTATTGATGAAGCTCAAACGGCTGAATTTGTTAGCACGTATTTCCCCACGATTCAAATGACGGATCTGGAAGGATTCGCTAAATTGAGTCCTAAAATCCTGGTCGTAGGTCCCGAAAAACGTCTTTCTTGGCAGTACCACTTCCGGCGGGCCGAAATCTGGCGGGTCGTTGCGGGTACTGTGGCCGTGATGACCAGCCCTACTGACGAAGAAGGTGAAACCCGTACCTACGAACCCGGCGAAGTCATTACGCTGCAACAGGGTGAGCGTCACCGACTGATTGGTCTGGATAACTGGGGTATCGTCGCCGAAATCTGGCAACATACGGACGCTACTAATCCTTCAGACGAAGATGATATTGTTCGCGTGCAGGATGATTTTCAACGCAAATAATACAGCGTATGAGTTGAGCGTTTCAAACTCACGCTAACTATCAATCAATAAAAAAGGTGACCTGACGAATCAGGTCACCTTTTTATTGGATTAACTCACTAAACTTTTCTTACAGGTTCCCTTTCACGTACACCTGTCCGGTCGGTATACCGCTACCGCCTTCGGGTTCGAGTGAAATGGCGTAAGCGTTAGCTCCGTCAATACTTTTCACTTTCTGTAAGCTGGTATTTTTGTCAAATAACCCGGCGTCTACGGGTTTGCCGTCAACAATCGCCCACAGCTGATACTGTTTACCGTGCGGAGCAGCGGGTAACTGTACATTAGCCATGTACGTCTCCCGCTTCGAATCGTTCGAGTACAGCATCGCAAAAGCCGTCGGAGCAATAGGCTCGCCCTTCAACTTGATGAGCTTCGTACCCGGATTCTGCAATACAGCAATTTCCTGACGGGCATTCTCAAAGCTGGCTTTACGAGCTTCCAGATTATTGGCTAACTGTGTATTTTGTGATTCCAGCGAGGCTAACTGTTCCTCGGAAGCCTTCAATCGCTTGAATAAAAATACGTTACCTACTACACTTAGTACTACGATGACTACAGCTGCAGCCACCCAGTTACGGGACGTTACCAAAGATCTGGTAACCGAAATGCCGGGACGTTGGATTCTCAGGGTGCTCGCAGGCGACTCTGCCACCGGAACGCCCTGGCCTGCTGCCAACTCCTGGATACTTCCCAATACTTTTTCTCGAACCGATACCGGAGGTTCCTGAGCATTTTGCCAAGCGTAGGCTTCCAGGGTATCCCGTATGGCCTCTACTTGAGCCTGGTATTCAGGTTGATTCGTTAAAAGACTCTCCACTAACGTGGATTCTTCTTTTGAAGTAATTCCCAGCACATAGCTTTCCAGCAAGCCAGACGAAACTATTTCATGCTCATTCAATTTTTTACGAATTAATGTAGGTGGTGAAAAACAACAAAATGAGAATACTAATCAATGTTCGGAGTTGAGCTAGGGCCGCTTTTACCCTCGTTTTCACCGTACCCAGGGGTATTTCAAGTTCGTCGGCGACTTCTGCCTGCGTGTAGCCTTGAAAGTAAACCAAATCGATGATAGAACGATATTCAGGACGAAGTTGATCGACCACTTTACGAACTCCAATGGCATCTACCTGATGCTCTACTGGATTTTCTTCTTCAACTACACTTACGAAATACTCAAGCGGTTGGTTTTGAGTATTTTGTTGATAGTCCTGAGATCGTAATTTATCAATAGCCGTATTACGGGCAACGTTCAAAATCCAGGTGAATAAACTGCCCTTCGAACGTTCATAAGATTCAATATTTCGCCAAATTTTTACGAAGGCTTCCTGCATAACATCCGAAGCCGTTTCTTCCGATTTGACGATTTTCAAAATAACCCCGTATAAAGCCGAGGAATAATTATCATACAGGATAGTAAATCCACGTTGATCTCGCTCACGGAGCAAGCCAACCAGATCTTTTTCAGCGACGACAATGCGTTTTTTTCCCAAAGGAGACAGAACTTAAATTTTTCGGAACAAAACTAACAGGATGATAGATATTTTTCAATAACTCCGCAGTTTTCAACGTGTGCCTTGGGTCGCTGATGATCGTTGGTTTGAGTGATCGGATGAAGTGGGCTGAAAAGACAAAGGGCTTCTATGGAGAAGCCCTTTGTACCGGAAATGAATTAACCCACACCTTTAACTTACTACTCAAGCGACACAAAAGGTATAGCCTGAGCAGTTTCGGTTGTCCAGAGATAGTTACGGGATTTGGCTATCGCTTGGATTTATTCTTAGACGATTTTTTTTAAAAAAAGTTAAAATTATTTATAATCGATTCATTATCAACATATTAATAATTAATAAAAATAATAAATTTTCAGTCTATTTATTGAAAACTTATCTCCCCAGTAGTTGTCGAACCGCTCTATGCTCCTGTAAGGCTATAAAAAAAGAGATTCCTGCGAACAGGAATCTCTTTTTCTAATATCAAGTAGGGCAATGATTACTTCACCCCTTTAGCTGCGGCTTTTTGCTGCACTTCGCCTTTCAAAAACATCGTCACAGTGCTATTTTCAGCATTGCTGTATACCGTAATTTGTTTGTTGAAAGGACCTACAGAGGCTGCATTATACGTAGCACTTACTTTGCTGGTTTTACCAGGCAGAATGGGAGCCTGTGACCATTTCGGCGTCGTGCAACCGCAAGAAGCCGTTACATTACTGATAACGACCGGAGCTTTACCCGTGTTGGTTACCGTAAATTCGTGTGTAACGGGCGTACCCTGAGCAATTTTACCAAAATCTTTCGTTTCCGAATCTACTTTAATTTTACCCTGAGCGAAGGCTCCAGCAGAAATCAGGAAAAAGGCCAGTAAAAAGAAAAGTTGCTTTTTCATTGGTTGGTATAGGATTTGTTTGGTTTCGAAAATTTGACGAGGGCAAAAGTAGTGGGAACCTTTTTATAAGCAAAACAGTACCTTGTTAACGATATGTTAATGGAATTTGAGCGGCCCCGCCCACGTTTGGATTGCTCGTGGCTTTTGCTTTATTTTTACCCTGACAAACATCGTACACACGGATAAAAATTCCGTCTTTGAAGGAATTTCTTTCTCAGTTCATGATGTAAAGAAGGCAAGCATTCATTTTTAAAGAGAATGAGTTGCCTGCGTTGTATCACTCGATTAACCGCTTTTTTCGATGGAACAAGCCACCCTTGACAGCGTTGCAGTTACTAAAGAGCAAATTCTCATCGACTACCGGATTGCCTGGGAAAGTCGCCATGCCAGCTTGCTCGCTCGTAAAGAAGTTTTTATGGGCAAAGCAAAATTTGGCATCACCGGTGATGGTAAGGAATTGGCTCAGATTGCCCTGGCCCGGGCGTTTCGCAAAGGCGACTGGCGTTCAGGCTATTACCGGGACCAAACCGTAGTAGCAGCTTTGGGGGAACTGACCTGGCAACAATATTTCGCTCAGATTTACGCCCATACCGATCTGGAAGCGGAACCTAATACGGGTGGTCGCATGATGAATGGCCACTACGCCACGCGGCACCTGGATGAACAGGGCCACTGGCTTCCGCAAACGCCCCGGTATAATAACGCTTCCGATATTTCGCCCACGGCCGGACAAATTCCCCGTTCGATTGGCCTGGGATATGCCTCCAAATTGTACCGTCAGAATCCAGACTTACAGCAGTTCAGTGATTTTTCCATTCAGGGAAATGAAGTCTGTTTTGCTACCATTGGTGATGCTTCTACGTCCGAAGGGATGTTTTTCGAAGCCATCAATGCGGCAGGAGTATTACAGATTCCGGTCGTGTTTTCAGTTTGGGATGATGGCTATGGCATTTCCGTGCCCATCCGTTACCAGACCACCAAAGAAAGTATTTCTGAAGCTCTGGCTGGTTTTCAGCGTACGGCAGAGAAACCCGGTTTGGAAATTATCACGGTAAAAGGCTGGGATTATCCAGGTTTGGTAGAAGCGTATCAGAAAGCATCTGAACTAGCTCGTACCCAACACGTCCCCTGTCTGGTTCATGTACAGGAGGTTACGCAGCCGCAGGGGCACTCTACGTCCGGCTCGCACGAACGCTACAAATCCAAAGAACGCCTTGAGTGGGAAGTGGAAATGGATTGTAACCGCCAGTTCCGTCAATGGATTCTGGAAAACGGCTACGCTACGGAAGTAGAACTTACAGCGATTGAAAACGAAGCCGCTAAAGTGGCTAAAGTAGGGCGGGATGCCGCTTGGCAGGCGTATCTGGCTTCCCTAAAGCCTGATTTTGATGCGGCTATGGAGTTGCTCGCTCAGGCCGCTCGCGAGAGTCGTTCCGGTGAAGAAGTGATGGCCTTGCGTTCGGCCTTACAAAAAACGCAGAATCCGCTGCGTTCAGACGTAATCGAAGCGGTTAAACAAGCCATTCGAGCCTTACGCTTTGAAGAAACGCCAACGAAACCACTGTTGATCGATTGGATTAACCGTACCAAGCACGAGAATTGGGTACGATTTAATACTTTTTTATACAGCCAGTCCGACGAATCACCGCTGCGGGTTACGCCAGTAGCTCCGCAGTACGCCGAAGACGCCCCTTTTCTGGATGGTCGAGAAATACTCAACAAAAACTTTGAAGCCCTGTTTGCTCAAGACCCCCGCATTTTCGCCATTGGTGAAGACGTGGGCAAGATTGGGGATGTTAACCAGGGTATGGCGGGTTTACAGGCCAAGTTCGGCGAGCTTCGCATAACGGATACGGGCATCCGGGAAAGCACGATCATTGGTCAAGGCATTGGAACTGCTTTGCGGGGCCTAAGACCCATCGTAGAAGTGCAGTACGTGGATTACATGCTCTATACGCTGGCTACACTATCCGACGATCTGGCCTGTCTGCACTACCGTACGGCGGGCGGACAAAAAGCTCCCGTCATTGTTCGTACGCGGGGTCACCGACTCGAAGGCGTTTGGCACTCGGGTTCGCCGATGGCCGTTCTGTTGCACGCCTTACGCGGGATGCACATGATTGTACCCCGCAATCTCACGCAGGCTGCTGGCTTTTACAATACCCTGCTACGCGGTGACGATCCGGCTCTGGTGGTTGAACCGCTGAATATGTACCGTAGCAAGGAACGGCTTCCCACGAATCTGGGTGACTTCTGCCTGCCCCTGGGTCATCCGGAAATTTTACGCGAAGGCCGCGACCTTACGATTGTAACGTATGGCTCGATGTGCCGCATCGTACTGGAAGCCGCCGAGCAACTGGCTCAGGTGGGCATCGAAGCCGAGGTGATTGACGTACAAACACTCATCCCCTTCGATTTGCCACATATGGTCGCTGAATCGGTGCAGAAAACCAATCGCTTACTGGTTGCCGACGAAGATATGCCCGGTGGAGCCTCGGCCTTCATGTTGCACAAAATTCTGGATGAACAGAAGGTATTCCGTTTCCTGGATTCGGAACCACGTACGATGTCGGCTCACCCGCACCGTCCGGCCTATACCACCGACGGCGATTATTTCTCGAAACCCAATACGGAAGATGTATTCGATGTAGCCTACGAAATGTTACACGAGTGCGATCCACGTCGGTACCCAGCTCTTGGGTACGAAATTAGTGACTGGTCGTTTTCGGGGAGTCGCTGGTGGAAAGAGAACGATTCGGTTGAGGAATAGCATGAACAACGATAAAACCATCTTTCGTTACTTTACTGGTATAGCGAAGATGCGGTAAGATGGCAGCCGCCTCCGAAGGTGTTTCCGTAACCAGATAATAACCCTCGTCTAGTAAGTTCTGAAAGAAGGGAATCAGTTCGGTCAGCAGAGGCCAGGCCGAATAAGGCTGATAATAACCCACTGGCGGGTACTGACCATCCAACGTATACCAGAAATTTCTACCCAGACTTTGGTCATAGAAATATACTTTAGAGCTATGGTTCGTGAGTTGACGAACCATAGCTCTTTTTTCTGAACTGGGATGTTGAAAGGAATACATCGTTTGTCGGTGTTTTAAATTAGTAACCATACCCGAAAGTTTATCTTTAATACCCACCATATACGCCAGTCCCGAAAACCAGAGTATGCCTACGGGTAACCAGTAGAGCACCCTACGGATGGATCGTATCGGCATTTTTCTTCGCCACAGTAAATCAATCCAGACGAATAGTAAGACGAATACCGGACCGGAAGTATTCGGCAGGTTATGTTCGTGACTTCTACCCAGAAAGTAAAAGAGATTACAGATCGTCAGTGCCATCAGCAGAAAGACGGCTTCCCGGTACTGGAGCGAGACTTCTTCTTTGAATCGAAACAACGTAGCTCCCGTAAGGGCAATAATGCCAATGATGTACCAGAAAAAGGAAGTCGGAGCTACTCGCATGAAGCCGATTTTTAAGCTCTGGTAGATTTTCATGCCCGGTGAGAGTACGTTACCAAAGATGAGGTACGTCACGATAAGTCCTGTTCCCAGCAGGATTACATTGATGGCGTACCGTCGTACATAGGTTTGAACCAGGGGGAGAAATTTCGTTTTCTGACCAGACGGAGCCAGTAGTTCGCTACCCATCGCAAGAACTATGTACTCGACGTAGGCAATGGAATAGAAAATGCCGAAGCTGCGGTGGAGTACGAGAAGAAACGCTAGTAACAATCCCACGCTCCAGTGATCCGTTCCTTTTTTCCAGGCCAGCAGAGCTACGACAATCCACCAGTCCAGCCGAAGCGGACTCATCTGAAATTCAGCGTAGGTATCCGTGTAGTACGGAAAAAGCCGCATGATAAATACGACCACCAACAGGTAAAGAGCCAGTCGTAGGTCTTGAAAGACTTCCTTCCCCCACCAGAAAATCAATACACAGAAAATCCATACCGAAGCCTGACCCAGTACCTGAAAGTAATTCAGGTCAATATGCCATTTGAAAAATAAAGCCGCCAGGCCGGAAAGCAGTAAGTCGTATTGAAAATAGATAGCCTTAATCGAAATACCACTGACTAAGGCATACGCCGGAGCGAAAACAAAAGAATAATCCCAATCGGAAGGACCTGCTCCTGCGATAAAACAGGGTACTGCCAGAGCAGCCAACCACAACCAGGCGTGCCAGGGTTTATAATGGTTAGAAAGCCAAACCACTCCCGCTACAAAAGCCGAGAGTCCCAACAAAACCACCGGGTAATACCGAACACCCGTGCCAAACAGAAACCCATCGGCGGGTGGATGAAAACCCGCCCGAAAGAAAAATAGTACACACAGCCCCACCGCAGGCCACACGCTCCAATTTTTCAGATATACCGTTTTTACCAGTCCCCATCCTACTAATATCCACATGCTGCCGTGTAACACAAACGCTTCAATGCCATCCGGCTCGGTCTGATTGGTGTATAAACCGGTCAGACCATACGCAATCGTAGGCGTTAAGGTTTCGGGCTTCGGCGGCGTCCACTGGTCCCAGATCAGTTCAGCAAATTGATAGAACAAGACATGGACTACCGAAACACCTGCTCCAATCCACCATCCTAACTGAGCATACGGATGACGAAAGAGATAATAGAACGCTTTAGAATTCACCGGCAAAGGGGTATAGACAGAAAAAGGTCTGGACCCTTGCGAGTCCAGACCCCTAAAATGAGAAAAATTTCTATACAAAAAACCGCGTCACGCCCGGTACAGCCACTGGATACAAACCATTGGAATCCGGATTGAGTGGCATTTTCGCGTCCCAGCTATACTCAGCGGGTTGCAGACTCAGACCTGACATCAGAGCCGTATCCCATTCCATCACCTGACCCGAATACGTGGCCAGACGTCCGAGAATGGCCGTCATCGTGGATTTAGCTCCATTTTCGGCATCGGCGAATTTGTATTCCCCTTTGGCGACCGCCGCGAACAACTCATCGTGCTCGGCCTGATAGGGGTTGTTTTCCGTTTTCTTGTTGAATTGGAACAGGGGCTTGCCTTTGTAGTCGACAATCTTCGCGTCGCCACACAGGATTTTTCCTTTCGTACCCAGAATGGTTTCGTCCACCTTGGCCCAGGTGCCTTTCATGTGACGGCACTCGGAGTTCAGGATCGTACCATCCGCGTATTCAAATTCAACGTGGTGGTGATCGAAAATTTCGCCGTAGTCCTTGCCTTTCCGTACTTCACGGCCACCCGTACCCTTGGCCCGAACCGGATACGATCCCTTGAACCAGTTGAATACGTCGATGTTGTGAATGTGCTGCTCGTTGATATGATCGCCGCATAACCAGTTGAAGTAGTACCAGTTACGCATCTGATATTCCATTTCGGTTTGTCCGTCTTTACGCGGATTCACCCACACGCCGTCGTTGTTCCAGTACACGTTTCCGGATACAATATCACCGATCATAGCCTTGTTTTTCAGCAAAGCCCGGTACGAGTTCTGATAGTGACGTTGCAGCCCTACCACGACGTTTAGCTTTTTCTTTTTGGCTTCCACAGCAGCAGCCAATACTTTTTGCACACCCGCTGGATCCGTTGCTACGGGTTTTTCCATGAAAATGTGCTTACCCTGCCGAACGGCCTCTTCGAAATGAATGGGACGGAATCCCGGAGGCGTAGCCAGAATAACGACATCGGCCAGGGGAATAGCTTTCGTATAGGCATCGAAACCCACGAATTTATTATCCCCTACCGCGATTTTGTCGGCGGAACCTGAAGCCGTCAGGGCTTCCGTAATATTTTTCAGGCCACCTTCCATGCGATCCGCGAAGGCATCGGCTACGGCTACCAGCTTGACGTTTTGTTTGGTCGACAAAGCCTGTACCGCCGCTCCCGAACCGCGACCCCCGCAACCAACCAGAGCGATCTTAATTTCATCGGCTACGCTTGAATTGAAAAAACCGTCGGCCTTCGACGTAAGCGGTACGGCTAATAATCCACCAGCCAGCAACGAGCCAGCTTTCACAAAATCCCGGCGAGATTGAAAATCTTTGTTCATAGAAAAGGGTTTGAGTTTAGAGTAATGAGTTGCAAGTTTAGGGTTTTGAGTTTAAGGTTGAGCGTTTCTGGAAATTGCTGTTATAATTCTTTAACTAAACAACGTTAACTCCAAACGCTAACCTCAAAACCCTAAACGCTACTGTCCCAGCATTTTCTTGAAAAATGCTTCCGCTTCTTCGGGGCTGGGTTGTTTGACGGGTCGGACGATTCGGAAACCTACAAAATCGCCGTCGGTAAGCCACCATTTTGAGCGGGGCACTTGCGGATCCCGCTGATTCCAGTCTTCAACCTGAGCCAGACGATCCGCACTACGTAGCTCGGCAGCTTTGCTTTTAAAACTACCACCACGGGCCGTGTGATACGCCCGCGGTGCCGTACGTTCAATGATAAAACCGCTTTCAGGACGGGCCGCTAATTTCTCAAAATACTTGGCATCGTACATGTCCATCGTCCATTCCGACACATTTCCCAGCATGTCGTACAAACCGTACGCGTTGGGTTTCTTCTGCCCTACTTTATGATAAGCATCTTTACTGTTGCTTCCGTACCAGGCAAACTGAGCCAACGTGGCGGCCTGCACGCCCGTGGGATACGCCGTTTTACTACCCGCCCGACAGGCATATTCCCATTCGGCTTCGGTAGGCAGACGGTAGAAGATGCCCGTTTTTTTCCATAACCATTTGCAGTACATGATGGCCGTATAGGGTTGCATGGAGTTGGCCGGGAAACCGCCTTCTTTGCCCATACCCCAGGTCAGGTCAATATACTGAGCCGTGGGCCGTGAGATGGCGTCTGGCTTGGGCTTTACATCTTTTTCATCGAAACGGAAGGGGAAAAACTGATCGTGGGTAATCTCCGTGGCCGACATCCAGAAGGGTTCTACTTTCACTTTGACCTGCGGCCCTTCATCGGCCTGGCGTCCGGCCTCCGCTACTGGACTTCCCATTAGAAACTCGCCCGCTGGAATGGGAACCATACTGATTTTAACGGGTATTCCGGCAAAATCCTGTTCATACGGTTTGCCTTCCTGAGCCTGGGCCTGAGCTACTGAAACCAGCCCCAGCGATGTAAGTATAGAAAAGGTAAGCGTACCAAGCGTATTTCGGAAAGTCACAATGCGTTGATTAAGAGGTTAACAACAGAAACGTCTTTAGTACTAATAGAAAAATACAGGGGAAACTTACTCTTCTTTGAAAAATTTTTTAAATCCCGGGGAAGTAAAGGTTTTCAAACCCGAAGGCTGATTATCCAGAATTAAGATTTCAGACTGTTCCGATTCCGCTAGTTTCAGAGCCTGTGGTACGGGTAACAGATAACAGGCCGTCGATAGCCAGTCGGCCTGAGCGGCGTCTTTGGATAGTACCGTCACCTGTCGCTGATAAGTGACACCCAGGCCCGTTTTGGGTGAAACAATGTGTGAGTAATTTTTACCGCCAATGCGAACGGCCTGGTACGCGTCGCCCGACGTGGAAATAGCCATTTGTTGCAGTACTAACCAACTCGCTAGTAATTCGCCCTGCTGGTTCGGCAGTTCGATGCCAATCGTCCAGCCAGCTTCCGGATTTTTCCCGATGGCCATATTACCCGCGGCGTCACATAAGCTTTCCGCAAAACCCGCCTTCTGCATGATTTCCAGCATTCGCTGGGCGGCGTACCCCTTCCCGATTGCCCCTAGATCCAGTTTAGTACCCGGACGTTTCAGCAGGATCGTATGATTTTTCGCATCGAACTGAAGGTACTGCGTTCCCGTAGTCGCCAGGGCTTTCTGGCGTACGGTCGGCGAAGGAAGTTGTTTGCTCTTACGTGATTGTCGCCAGAGTTGCGTCAGTTGGCCCACGGTTACATCGAAGGTTTTCGAGCTTTTCTCCCAGGCCATCCGGGAAGTCCAGAGAATATCCCACAATGCCGGCGATACCCGAACGGCTTTGCCCGACCCGGCCGTCTGACTCAGGCGACTCAATTCCGAATCAGGCAGATAATCACTGAAAATCAGATTCAGCGAATCGACGGCGGCAAAAGCCTGCGTAGCGGCTTGAGCAGCATTTACGGAATCAGCCGTCCAGACCTGTACCGTAAACATTGAACCCATTTTGGGTTGTTGAAAAATGAGCTTGCGAGCCTGAGCCTGCGTGCTGAATGTCGCCAGTACAAGTCCAACGAACAGGAGTAATTTTTTCACGTCTCAAAGCTAGATGAAATTCCTACCGTTTCTGTCCTTCACTTTCGCCAAAGCTGAGCGAATTCTATCCTTTTTGAAAGGCGGCCCGTAGTTCTTCCCGATCGTCAAAGTGATTTTTTACCCCTTTGACGTCCTGATACGTTTCGTGCCCTTTCCCCGCTACGAGAATGACATCTTTGGACTGAGCTAATGATACGGCTCGGGCAATGGCTTCCCGGCGATCAACCAGTACCGTTACTTCGGCTGGGGTATCATTCGGTACGCCTTTCTTCATATCCTCCAGAATGGCCTCCGGTTCTTCATTGCGAGGATTGTCCGAAGTCAGAATCACGTGATCCGAAAACTGACAAGCAATCCGGGCCATTTCGGGTCGTTTGGTCGCATCCCGATTGCCGCCGCAACCCACCACGGTAATAATCTGTTCATTACCCTGCCGCAGTTCGGCGATGGTTTCGAGTACGTTTTTTAGGGCGTCGGGCGTATGGGCGTAATCCACAATACCGACGATATGTTCAGGCGAAATCACCTGTTCGAAGCGTCCCGGAGGCGGTTGCAGTGCCGAAAGTTCCGTCAGTACTTCTGCCGGATCCTCGTCCATGAGAACTGCCGCTCCATATACCCCCAGCAAATTGTAGGCGTTGAAATTTCCAATCAGTTGAAAGTGAACCTGACGGCTATCAACTTCCATTTCCAGGCCGTAAATTGAATCGGCCAGCAGTTTGCCTTTAAAGCTCGCTCCCGTTTCCAGTGAGTACGTTTCCCGACGGGCTACGGTATTCTGCACCATGATGCGGCCCCTGGGATCGTCGGCGTTTACCAGAGCAAAGGCCGTTTTCGGTAGCTGATCAAAAAAGCCCTTTTTCGCTTTAATGTAGGCGTCGAAGGTCTTGTGAAAATCCAGGTGATCGTGGGTAATATTCGTGAAGATTCCTCCCGCAAACTGAACACCCGCAATGCGTTGCTGCACTACGGCGTGCGAGGAAACTTCCATAAACACATGCGTACAGCCTTTATTGAGCATGTCAGCCAGTAGGGCATTCAGCGTCAGTGAATCGGGCGTGGTATGCGTAGATGGAATAATCTCGTCTTCCACCTGATTCTGCACCGTCGAAATTAGTCCGCAGCGGTGACCCAGGGCCCGAAATAATCGAAATAACAGCGTTACGGTCGTCGTTTTTCCGTTGGTACCCGTCACCCCTACGAGTTTGAGTTTCGATGAAGGTTGTCCGTAGAAATTCGATGCCGCAAAGCCCATGGCCCGAGATGCATCTTTCGACTGGATATAAGTAACCCCTTCCTGTAACGTTTCGGGTAAACGCTCGCACAGAATAGCTGTGGCTCCTAATTCAATGGCTTTCGGTATAAAATCGTGACCATCGACCTGGGTACCGGGAATGGCCACAAAGAGCGTACCGGGAACGACTTTTCGGGAATCAAAGGTGATGGTACTGATTTCCAGATCAGTGGACCCTGCCACTGCCTCGAGTGAAACTTTATAGAGAATGTCTTTTAGAAGCATACGGAATAGGCATTAGGCCCGTTTAGGTGCCAAAAATACGGGCTCAATTGAAAAGTGAATACAAACGATGAAGTGATTTCCGATTCAATGCCGGAAAGGAGACTCGCCGCTTTCTGATTCTGCCGGAGAAATTAGCTAATGCTCAGAAAATTAAGCCGTACCTTTGTAGCGTGAAAAAAACGATTGCAGTGATTGGCGGAGGAGCCGCCGGTTTTTTTGGAGCGATTGCCGCAGCGGAAACGTATCCGCAGGCCCGGGTGGTCTTGTTTGAAAAAGGACGGAATGTGCTGTCCAAAGTTCGTATTTCGGGCGGGGGTCGCTGTAATGTGACGAATGCCGCCGCTACGGTTGCCGACTTGCTCAAGGGGTATCCCCGGGGAGCAAAGTTTCTCAAATCCCTCTTTCCGCGTTTTTCCAATCAGCATACCATCGAATGGTTCGAAAAGCGGGGGGTGAAATTAAAAACGGAAGCCGATGGCCGAATTTTCCCAACTACGGATTCCTCCGAAACCATCGTTCGCTGTCTGCAACAGCAGGCTCAACAGGCAGGTGTTGAACTTCAGTTGAGTACACCGATCCGCCAGATTCGTCCCGTAGCTACTGGTTTTGAACTGGTTGGAATGGATGAAACCCTTTTCACTGTAGATCGGGTACTAGTTACGACGGGCGGACATCCGCAACTTACGGGCTATCAGTGGTTAAGCGAACTGGGGCTTTCCATTCTGTCGCCCGTGCCTTCGTTGTTTACATTCAATATTCCCGATTCTTTTACCCGCGAGTTGCCCGGTCTTTCCGTTTCTGATACTCTGGTACGACTGGCGGGTTCCAAACTGCAACAGGAAGGCCCCGTGCTACTTACCCACTGGGGCTTAAGCGGTCCTGCCGTACTGAAACTTTCGGCCTGGGCTGCCCGCGAATTGGCAGAAACCAATTACCAGTTTACGAGTCTGGTGAACTGGACGAATGAAAAACCGGAAGCTGCTCGTACGTCACTGGAAGCGTTCAAAAAGCTGAATGCTGGAAAGTTCGTCGCTACGGTTGCTCCGTTCGGCATTCCCAACCGCCTCTGGCGGGCCTTACTCGTTGAAAATGAGATCAAAGACCAGGTTCGTTGGGTTGATTTGAACGGTAAGCTTTTTAACCGATTACTGGAAAATCTGACCAACGGAACGTTTCAGGTACAGGGTAAAACGACCTTTAAGGAAGAATTTGTCACCTGCGGCGGTATCGCTCTGAATCAACTTCATCCGCAAACCCTGGAAAGCAAGGTGATTCCCGGTCTGTACTTCGCGGGTGAGGTACTCGATATCGACGGCATCACGGGTGGGTATAATTTTCAGGCCGCCTGGACTACGGGCTGGATTGCCGGGCAATCCATCGGCCAGGGGCTGTAGCCTAGGAATCAGCGTGCAGAATTTTGTCGGGATTTTCTTCGTAATCTACACCCGAGAACAAATGAATGTACAGCACTCGCGAGACCCGAAAAGTAAAGGGTACGGATATGACAATCAGGGCAATGGAAACGCCAATGTACACGAAAGGCGAAGGGTCGTTGAACAAATAAAACAGTACGACTGCCGTTGCCAGAATGATTCCCGTAGTCAAGCCATAGCTTACGTACATGGCTCCGATGAAGAAGCCCGGTTCGCGTTCAAACCGCAGGCCACATTCGGGACAGTACCTATGCATCTGGTCAAACTTGGTCACGTTCCACAAGGGGTACTTGAACATTTTTCCTTCCCGGCAACGGGGGCAACAGCCGCCCGCTACGGCTTCGAGTTTGCTGCGTTTCATAGGTAACAAGTGATTATAGGGTCAGGTGATGATGTATTTATTTTGTGTGAGAAAAGTCCTTCTTTCGTCCCATTTAGATGGCTGAGAGAGTCGAAAACCTTACTCACACCAACCATTGCGTGCATGTAAACGAATTCTGTTGACCTTACTAACTTTCCATTCTTCCTGATTCCCTCACAAGTCTACCCTAAATCGCTTCCGCGTGTAATGACTTTGGTCAGTTTAGGGTAAATAACGTCGTAGGGCACCGTACGTCCACGTTCCGGCCAGAGCCGCTACCAAAGTAATTAGTACGACGGAATAACCGGCTCCAATCTGGGCGAACAACGGACCGGGACAGGCTCCGGTCAAGGCCCAGCCAAAACCGAATAGCAATCCACCGTAGATTTGTCCCGGTTGAAACACCTTATCCGAGATTCGAATCGGCTCGCCCGTTAAGGCTTTGACTTTCAATCGTTTCAACAGAAATACGGACCCCATGCCCGTCAGTACGGCCGAGCCGATCACGCCGTACATGTGAAAGCTTTCCAGCCGGAACATTTCCTGAATCCGAAACCAGGAGACGATCTCAGCTTTCACAAAAACAATGCCAAAAAACATTCCAACGATCGCATACGGTACTAACGAACCCAGCGAAAGGCGGGCTTTGGGGTCGTTCGATACGGCAGGGATAAATTCTTCCGATTCGGTTTTCATCGTGTTCAAAACGTAGTAGGAGTTACAAAGACAAAATCCAGGGCAGGCCGAGCCAGGTCATCAGGAAGCCGCCGATCATGAAACACACCGTTGCCACCAGCGAGGGCCATTGCAGGTTGGATAATCCCATGATAGCGTGACCGGAAGTACAGCCCCCCGCCCATCGGGTACCGAAACCGACCAGAAAACCGCCTACCACCATCAGGATGAAGCCGCGAAGGGTCGTCAGGGATGACCAGGAAAATAAATCTTCAGGAATGAGTCCACGAAAGTCCGTTACGTGTTGAGCAGCCAGGGCTTGTTTCGTCGCCGGAGCAATCTGAATGAACTCGGGATTGGACAGGAACGTACCCGCCACCAGGCCACCCACGAATACGCCGCCCACAAAGAAGAGATTCCAGCTTTCCTTCTTCCAGTCGTACTGAAAAAAGGGAATCCCAGCGGGCAGACAGGCTGCACAAATGTGCCGTAGTGACGAAGAAATACCGAAGGTTTTATTGCCTAACAGGAGCAGAATCGGCACGGTCAGTCCAATGAGCGGACCCGCCACGTACCAGGGCCAGGGTTGCGTAAGCCATTCCATGAGGAGACGAAAAAATACAGAGGTTTTAATCTGAAAGGAAAGCTTCATCCCTGTATGCAGGGATGGGAACCGCTCGAAAGGTATCCTTTTGAACGGGTGAAACTCAGTCCGCATCCACGATTTTCCTGAACGCGTGACCGAGTTTTTCTAAATCTTACTCAGCCAGTTGTCCGCTAGCCGTCGGTATATTGGTTTTGGCGATTGCTCCAAAGCCACCCGCTACTTCCCGTACCTGATCATAGCCGCGAGCTTTGAGAATGGAAGCCGCAATCATGGAGCGATACCCACCCGCACAGTGTACGTAAAAAGGTTCGTCTTTGGGAAATTCAGCCATCTGTTCGCTCAGGGAAGCCAGGGGAACGTTATCGGCACCCGCAATGTGGCCCCCTTCGAATTCAGTAGCTTTACGAACGTCTTTGACTATCGTTTTTTCGGGATCAAAATTGGTAGCAAACGTTTCCGCCGCTACAGATTCAATCTGATCTACTTCTTTGTTTGCGGTTCGCCAGCTTTCCATACCCCCTTCCAGGAAGCCCAGTACCTGATCGTAACCCACCCGCGAAAGCCGCGTAATGACTTCTTCTTCGCGACCCGGTGCTGTGACCAGTAACAGGGGTTGATTGATGTCGGTGATGAGCGTGCCCACCCAGGGAGCAAAGTCGCCATCGATCCCAATGTTGATGCTCCGGGGAATGAACGCCTGGGCAAACTCCTGAGCTTTGCGGGTATCGAGTACCAGGGCTCCCGTTTCGTTCGCGACGACTTCAAACGCTTCCGGTGAAAGCGGGTGGTTACCGCGTTTGAGTACCTTTTCGACTGGCTCCGTACCCGCTTTATTCAGGCGAACGTTTTCGGGGAAGTACGCGGGCGGCGGCGTTAGACCGTCCGTCACAGCCGTAATGAATTCTTCCTTGCTTTGGGGTTGCAAGGCATAGTTCACTTCTTTCTGATGTCCCAGCGTATCGAAGGTTTCCTTACTCATGTTTTTGCCACAAGCCGAACCCGCTCCGTGAGCCGGATACACGATGACGTCGTTGGGCAGAGGCAGCAGCTTGGAACGCAGGGAATCATAGAGCATACCGGCCAGATCGTCCTGCGTGAGGTCAGCTTTCTGGGCTAAGTCCGGGCGACCCACATCGCCAATAAATAGTGTATCACCCGTGAAAATGGCGTTTTCTTTCCCGTTTTCGTCCAGTAACAAAAAGCATGTTGATTCGAGGGTGTGACCCGGCGTATGCAACACGCGAATGCGGCAGTCACCCAATGAGAACTCCTGACCATCTTCGGCAATCAGGGCTTCAAAGGCAGGAGCAGCATTCGGACCGTAGACAATGGGGGCTCCCGTTTTCGCTGACAAATCCACGTGACCCGATACAAAATCCGCGTGGAAGTGGGTTTCGAAGATGTACTTGATTGTTGCTCCGTTACGAGCGGCTTTGTTCAGATACGTCTGCACTTCCCGCAGGGGATCAATAATAGCGGCCTCGGTGCCCGACTGGAGGTAATACGCTCCCTGAGCTAGACAGCCCGTATAAATTTGCTCAATGATCATAACGATTCGTCGTGTTGTTGAAGTAAATGGGGGAAAGCTTTTACGTAATCGATGCCTTTACATACTGGCTTTCTGACGAATAACCTGCTCCATTTGCTGAGCCGTTAGTACGCCCGATTGTCGCCAGAGTTGCTGGCCATTCTGGTACAGGGCCAGCGTTGGTACCGACTGGATCTGTAGTTGTTGAGCCAAGGCCGGATTTTTATCAATGTCAATTTTGACGACCGTTAACTGATCACCTAGTTTCTCCTTGACTGCTTTCAGGTACGGAGCCATCATTTTACAGGGTCCACACCATTCGGCAAAAAAGTCGATCAGTACGGGTTTATCCGATGCAATGAGTTGTTGAAAGTTTCCGTTCATGGATGGATGTGTTTGGAGTTTAGGGTTTAGAGTTTTGCGTGGAAGTGCGTTAAGGTTTTGCCACGACGGTACAAAGGCACCAGGTTTCACAAAGAAGTAAACCCCTGACTTCTTGCAGTTTCGTTCTTGAATACAACTCAAAACCCTAAACGCTCTTACTAAAACCGTACCTTTTCCCGAATGACTCGTTCGAGTTTGTCGGCGTAGATACCACCTGCCTGCCGCCAGAGTTGTTTGCCTTTCTGGTACAGAATCAAGGTCGGTACGGAATCTACCTTGAGGTGTTTCTTCAGGCCCATATTCTTCTCGGCGTCAATTTTAATAATGGTCAGATCGTCGCCGAAAATGTCTTTTACAGCATTCAGTTCGGGAGCCATCTTCTTACAGGGCTTGCACCAGTCGGTATAAAATTCGAGCAATACAGGCTCGTCCGAGGCGATGATTTCTTCAAATGTTCCGTTCATAAAAGTCTTCTATCTATACTAAATTGTTTCGAAAGTCCGGGTTTAGAACACTAACTCTTTTAACAGAATACCCGTTCCCATCAGTAAGGTAAACCAGCCAAAAGCCGGCTTGAGTACCTGGCCGGGAATGCGTCGGGAAAGCCCCGTACCCACCACCACACCCAGTAAAGTCAGACTGGTAAATTCCCCAAGAAATTTCCAATCCATGGTATGTTGACCCAGATCACCCAGAAATCCAATACAAGAATTAATGGCAATGATCATCAGGGAAGTACCTACGGCAAGCTTCATCGGCAGTCGTACGAAGTTGGCCAGTACCGGAATGATCAGAAAACCACCCCCGACGCCCACGAACCCCGTAAGCGTACCCACCAGCAGTCCTTCGACGAAGATGAGTGGATAATTTAGCCGCTTTCGGATTTCTTCACCCGTATCGACCCGCTCCCTCCGTCCGCGAATCATCGACTGTGCCGATAACACCATCAGTACCGCAAAGAGCAGCATCATCAGTGTACTTTTCGTTACCACCCAGCCATTGCTTTCTATCACGACTTCGGGCAGGGCCGGAACGAGGTATTTCCGAGAAATAAACACCATCATAAACGATGGAAACGAGAAAAACACCGCCGTTCTGGGGCTGGCGAGCCCTCGCCGCAGGTAATCAACCGAGCCCAGCAGCGAAGCTGAACCGACAATGAGCAAACTATAGGCCGTAGCAATCGAAGGAGGCAGCTTAAAAATGTAGACCAGCACGGGTACCGTCAGAATCGAACCGCCACCGCCTAACAAACTGAGTAATAAGCCAATGAGTACAGCTAAACCAAAACCTATAATCTCCATACTACATGCGGCATTCGCAGTTCTCAATGCAGGCAATCAGCTTGAGTACGTCCCGTTCTTTTAACGAATAATAGCGATTCTGTCCTTCCTGCTCGGCCCGTAAAATGCCTTTCAACTTCATATTGATTAAGTGGTGCGAAAGCAACGACTGCTCACATTCCAGCACACGGGCCAGCTCGTTTACACTCATCCGTTCCTGGGTGCCGAGTAAATCGATAATGGCGAGTCGGGTCGGGTGAGCGACAGTCTTTAGAATGAATGCCGCTTTTTCGAGTTTCTCCTTACTCTGATTTTTTTCAGTGATCGTCATACGAAGTCTTGAATGATCGATCAAATATATGAACATATTTTCATATAATCCTATAAATTCTACTTCTCCGGCGTGATTTTCCGGGTATCCGCGTATTTTTATCCCTTCAATTCTTAACCAAGTTCGTATGCTCATCGCTGCCATCGTTGTGTATCTACTCCTAAATCTGGGGGTTGGCCTCTGGGCGTCGCGACGGGTGAAGAATACGGAAGACTTTGTGTTGGCCGGACGAAAACTCAATTTTGCCCTGGCTTCGATGGTGACGTTTGCCACCTGGTTCGGGTCGGAAACGATGATGGGAGCACCGGGACGTTTTGTACGGGAAGGCTTTCTGGGCGTGATCGAAGATCCGTTTGGAGCGGGCTTGTGTCTGGTGTTAGTCGGACTATTTTACGCCCGGATCTTTTACCGCTGGAACATCATTACCTTCTGCGATTTTTTCGGGCTACGGTACGGAAAGTCCGCCGAACTACTCTCGGCTTTATTGATTGTTCCCTCCTATTTCGGCTGGATTGCCGCCCAGCTGGTTTCCATGAGTATCATCGGACAAACCGTTTTTGACGTACCCATGTCCACGGGTATCTGGGCCGGAGCGGGCCTTGTCATGGTATATACGCTGACAGGTGGGATGTGGTCGGTATCCATTACTGATTTTCTGCATAATATCATCCTGATCGCCGGACTGGTCATTCTGCTGGTCATTTTATGGATGGAAACTGATAGCGTGAGTACCCTATTCGCCCGGCAACCCGATGGGTTCTTTCGCGTTATTCCGCACCGCTTTTCCTGGCACGAATCCACCGAGTACGTCATTGCCTGGATTACAATTGGTTTGGGGTCAATTCCCCAGCAGGATGTATTTCAGCGGGTGATGGCAGCAAAAGATGCCAATACGGCCGTAAAATCCGCCGTCACAGCCGGGTTTCTATACTGGACGGTGGCGTTTTTTCCACTGCTCATTGCGTTGATGGCTGTACGACTCCATCCCGAACTGTTGCAGGGTGATCCGCAGTTGATTCTTCCCAACATGGTACTCCAGCACGCTCCGCTGGCCGTTCAGATTCTGTTTTTTGGAGCTTTGATTTCGGCCCTGCTTAGTACCACGTCGGGGGCAATTCTGGCCCCGGCGGCGGTGGTAGGTGAAAACCTGATTCGTCCTTTTTTTCCAAAGCTAACCGATCAGCAACTTCTACTATCCATTCGGCTTTCCGTACTGGGCGTCACCGCGGCGGCAGTTTGGATGGCCCTGGAACAACAGGATGTATTTGAGCTGGTCAGCGAATCTTCGGCCTTTAGTCTGGTATCGCTGTTTATTCCCATGACGGCGGGACTATACTGGAAACGGGCTTCACTCGCAGGTTGTCTACTCTCCATGAGTCTGGGGCTGCTTAGCTGGATGCTGGCTGCGTACCTAAATACAGTTACGAACCCGATTGTGTACGGATTACTGGCCAGTGGCGTAGGGATGTGGGGCGGATCGCTGGTGTTTCGGCAGCGGGGGAAAGTAACGGATTCCGTGGGTTAAACGGGAACACTGTTTCATGGTTACGGCTTACACATCCGAAAGAATCCTGGAGTAAAACCCCAGGCTAGTGAAATTGAACCCCGTTGGGGTTCGTACGTCGCTAGTCCGGATTCATAATTCGACCAGCGTAATCATCTTCAAACAAAATGGCCCGAAAGTGTTAGAACCTTCGGGCTATAATTGATACAATTAATCGGTTAATCCACAATCATCTTAAATCCTTCTCCGTGGAGATTGATGAGTTGAATCCGTTCGTCGGACCGCAAGTACTTCCGGATTTTAGTCAGATACACGTCCATGCTGCGGGCGTTGAAGTAGCTGTCGTCCCCCCAGATGGCTTTCAGAATGTAACTACGGCTGAGTGGCTGGCCCAGGTGCTGACAGAAAATTTTCAGTAGCTCGGCTTCGCGGCTGGTTAGTTTCTGCACATCGTCGCCGTGGGTGAGCGTTTGCCGTTCAGCATCGAACGTTAGAGTACCGATTTGAAAAAGGCGGTTTGACTTCTGTTCTTTTTGTTCATTTCGCTGACTCCGCCGCAGAATGGCCTCCATCCGGGCCACCAGTTCTTCCATATTGAAAGGCTTAGTCAGATAATCATCCCCACCGAGTCGGAAACCTTGCAGGGTATCTTCCTTCATGGCTTTGGCCGTCAGAAAAATAATGGGAATATCCGCATTGGCCTGACGAACTTCCTTGGCCAGCGTAAAGCCGTCTTTCTTGGGCATCATGACATCGAAAATGCACAGATCATACGACTGCTTCACAAACTGATTGAGGGCTTCATCGCCGTCGCGGGCCAGGTCGGCCGGGTATCCTTTCAAGGTTAAATATTCCTGTAATAACGTTCCTAAATTCGGATCGTCTTCGGCGAGTAAGATTTTCATTTCTGTTGCTCTTTACGTTCAATGCTAAAAATCGGAGCGTCGGTTAGACATACGGAAGGGTTATTTCAAAGGTACTCCCCTTGCCCGGCGTGCTGTCTACTTTGATGCTACCTTTATGTTCGTCGACAATTTTCTTTACGTAACTCAGGCCCAATCCGAAGCCCTTCACATCGTGCACGTTTCCGGTTGGAACCCGGTAAAATTGCTCGAAAATATGCCGTAAAGCCTCTTTGTTCATGCCAATGCCTTTGTCACTGACCGTGATCTTCAAGGCACCGGTGACGTTTTCGGTACGAATGCTGACATCCGTAGTTTCGCCTGAGTACTTGATGGCATTATCCAGCAAGTTAAAAATCAGGTTGGTTAAATGTACTTCATCCCCCGTAATGATCGAAGGATTGGCCTGTAAATGCGTCTCTAGGATACCGTTACGAGCTTCTACCTGCGGACTTAGGCTGTGGACAACGGTTTCGATCAGCTCGTGCATATCCGTTTGTTCACGGTTCATCTTCACCTCTCCCCGATCAAAACGGGCGGCCTGCAAGACTTTTTCTACCTGTGAGCCCAGCCGCTGGTTTTCATCCCGAATAATGCCTAAGTACCGTTTCAACATGGTCGGCGAAGCAGCTACGGCATCATCTTCCAGCATTTGAGTAGCTAGCGAAATGGTGGATACGGGTGTTTTAAACTCGTGGGTCATGTTGTTGATGAAGTCATTTTTCATGTCCGAAAGCTTTTTCTGTCGAACAATCGTACTCATGGCCACATAGAAACACACACCCATCACCAAAATCAGAATTACGGAACTAATCAGCGTCGTCCAGACCTGCTCGGCCAGATAACTTTGGCGTTCCGGGAAATAGACAAACAGCATATTGTCCGTCGCCAGTAAATCCGAAGGGAAGAGCTGCATACTGTACCCCGCCAGCAGACGATCTTCGCGGTACCCCGGCGAAGAGGTGAAGACAAAATCGTGTGGATTGTCATCCGAACGCAAACCATATTCAAATGGCAGATCGATGCCCCGTAACTGGAATTCATACTTCAGCAACGAGTCCAGTATAGTCATATCCACCCGTTGCGTCAGCGGACGATCATTCGTGAGCAAATCCAGGAATACCTCCCGCATCACTCTTGATTTCTGTTCGGCTTTCTCGTACTCCGTCAGCGGACGCGATTTACTACTATCTACCCGCCGCAGGGACCCTTTGGGTTCTTTGACCACCACGGTTCGAGGTTTCGTCTTCGCTGGTTTCGTCGCCGTATTTTTGTTTTTCGAACCCGTTACGCGACTCGACAGAAAACGACTGACCGAGTCTTTCCGAAGCTTGGCCGTTTCTACATCCCGGCGGAGGTTGCGAAACATGGTTTCATCGTACCGTTTCTCTAATTCTTCCCGTGAACGGTCGGCCGTATTGTTTGGACCATCATTGCGGTAATACTCACCGATATAATGCATTTCCGCTTCCGTCAGTTGACCACTCGGACGACCCAGTACATCGGACGGAGCCGTTACCCGACCGTAAAATTCCCATTGCTGCACAAGGGGCGTTTGGGAAGCATACTTGCGGGTAATGGTTGCCGGATCCGCAGTAGTGACGGGCTTGCTCGGCGAGAGCTGTTTTTTATTCTTTACAACTTGAGGCGTTTTTACGGTTTTCTGCGGGATCGCCAGATGCTGTAGCTGCTCCTTGCGGCGTTCGGCGGCCAACTGGCGATTGGTCAACACGGTTACCTCCACTTTTTCCAGTTTATGAACCACGGCATCCATGGCCTCGGTTACGGTCCCGTCAAACTGATCGGCCTTGGCATTCAGCGTTTCCCGAATCCCAAATACCTGAAATACCACCAGCCCAATAAGAGCCAGCGACATTAAAGCCACCAACCAACGGATTTTTTGTTGCGTCATTTTTACTTTTCGCGGGTCTCTCTACCTGTTTTATGCTGACTGTTTAACGAAGGTATGATCCAGATTCTTCCCCGGAAGATGCCAAAGTTATCAGTTTAAGCATTTTTAACAAGTCTCCGGCTCATTTGTCCCAACAAATCATGCCCGATCGTGCAACATTGCTTCCGCTTCAACTGTCCTTAGCTCACGAAACCAAACCAACTCGTTTATGCGTTTGCCATCCTTACTTGTTGCTGTGATCCTTGTATCCGCGGGCACGACTTTCGCTCAGGAAAAAAGTACTTCCAAGAAAGAAAAAGAAAAACTTCGGCTTCATTACGAACGGTCGAATGGGAATTACGGTCATCAGATTGACCGCACGTTTGACACCCAAGAACAACTCGATCGATTCGTTGATTCGCTCAATAGTATTCAATCTCCGGGCGGCCGTACCCGAATCATCATTGGTGACGAAGCCGACGTATTGAATCGATTGGAGAAGGGCGACTATCAAGTCCAGACTTTCCGTACCCCTAAACCACCCAAGGCTCCCAAAGCTCCCCGCACGTATCGTGACGACGAGCCACTCGCCCGGGGTGAGTGGCAGAAATTCGATCAGGAAATGGAACGCTTTGGCCGCGATATGGAACGCTGGGGTAAAGATTTTGGGGAGAAGTTCGGCAACGAATTCCGGTACCGGGCTCCGCAATTGAAGCGACAGCTGAACCTGGCTCCGCAGGTACTGACCTGGGAAGGGGGCAGTTCGTCCAGCACCGTACGCAGCCTGAGCGTATACCCGAATCGGCCCTTCAATCAGACCCTGAATTTACGTTTTACGTCTCCGGCTAAAGGTGACGTAACGATTCTGGTCACGGACGTAAAGGGCCGGGAAGTAGCCAAAGAAGTAGTGAAAGATTTTGAGGGCGATTTTGTAGGTCAGATCACGCTGACGAAAAAAGCTGAAAAAGGCACCTTCTTCGTAACGGTTACCCAAGGAGAAGACGGCACCGTGAAACGCGTGGTGATTGAATAAGGATAGCTTCGTAAGCAAACCCAAGAGCTGGCAACGGTTGCGTTACCAGCTCTTTGTATTTTAAAACCGAGATCCCACTAACTATCAACCAACCACTAGTATCTATCAACTCCCCGCCCTCCGGCACAAAATTCATCTCCCCCAAAGAACATATTCCCTCAGCCATTCTTTATCTTTGCCGCATGCGAATCCTTGCGTTGTTTCTGGCTTTGTACACGTTGATTCTTTCGGTATCTCCTTGTACCGAGCATCACCATGTACGTACCGCCTCAACAACGACGCAAGTAAGTATACAGACGCAGGATCACGATGAAGATTCGCACGAACACGCCCTGTGTTCGCCCTTTTGCGTCTGCCATTGTACCGGTGGCTTTGTAGCTACGCTCCTGACCGTACCCGAGTTTACCCGTACCTCCCTTTCCCTTTCGCCAGACAAACCTTCGTTCTGGTACATCCTCGCCCAGCCGCAAGGCTACGCGTTTTCGATCTGGCAACCGCCCCTGCAGGCCTAAGCCGGGAGCAGTGTGTCCATACGATCCGTTTTTTCTAGGAAATGGATGATTTTTCCGCACGCATACGTCGCTTGGTATCAAGAATGCTTCGGTAGGCGTACGGTACTTGCTCCCCTCTTTTCTCCCATTCTACCGTTCATCTTTAGTATTTTCTTTCCATGCTGGATAAAATCATTCGGTTTTCGATTGACCATAAACTCATTGTGGGTGTGGTCATTCTGGCTCTGATTGGCTGGGGTTCGTACTCCCTGAGTCGCTTGCCCATCGATGCCGTTCCCGACATTACCAATAATCAGGTGCAGATCATTACCCTGACGCCTTCGCTGGCGGCTCCCGAAGTCGAACGGCTCATTACCTTTCCCATTGAACAAACTATGGCCAGTATTCCGGAAATTGAGGAAGTACGCTCCATTTCCCGCTTTGGTTTGTCCGTAGTTACGGTTGTTTTTCACGAAGAAACGGACCTGTACTGGGCCCGACAGCAGGTAAGTGAACGTCTTACCGAGGCCAAAACTCTGATTCCGGAAAACGTAGGCAACCCGGAACTTTCGCCCATCTCAACCGGACTCGGCGAAATTTACCAGTATACCCTTCACGCCAAGAAAGGTTACGAAAAGCAGTACGACGCCATGAGTCTGCGGAGTATTCAGGACTGGTACGTACGGCGGCAACTGCTGGGTACACCCGGCGTTGCGGAAGTCAACAGCTGGGGCGGATTTCTAAAGCAGTACGAAGTGGCGGTTCAGCCCGAAAAACTTCGCAGTTACAACCTCAGTATCAGCGACATTTTCACGGCTCTGGAAAAGAATAACCAGAACTCCGGTGGGGCGTATATCGATAAAAAACCTACGGCTCTTTTCATCCGGTCGGAAGGCTTGGTAGGTACGCTGGAAGATATTGAAAAGATCGTCGTCAGGAATACTACTGCCGGTACACCCATTCTCATTCGTGACGTGGCTCAGGTACGTTTCGGTTACGCCAATCGGTACGGGGCACTGACTCGAAATGGCGAAGGAGAAGCCGTAGGTGGTTTGGTGATGATGTTAAAAGGCGAAAACTCGAACGAGGTCGTAAAGCGAGTCGAAAAACGGGTCGAGCAGATTCAGAAAACCTTACCCGAAGGCGTAGTCATCGATCCTTTTCTGGTACGCAGTGAACTCGTTGAACGAGCCATTGGTACCGTCACCCAAAACCTAGTCGAGGGAGCCCTCATCGTCATTTTCGTACTGGTTCTGTTTCTGGGTAACTGGCGGGCGGGCCTCATCACAGCTTCGGTGATTCCCCTGTCCATGCTTTTTGCCTTTTCACTGATGAAATGGCTCGGCGTATCGGGCAATTTGATGAGCCTCGGAGCCATTGATTTCGGACTGATTGTCGATGGCTCGGTCATCATCGTGGAAGCCACGTTGCACCATTTTGGCTTGCGTAAGCCCGGCCGACTGACACAGGCCGAAATGGATGAAGAAGTGTACGAATCGGCTCGTAAAATCCGGAGTTCGGCGGCTTTTGGGGAAATCATCATCCTGATCGTGTACCTGCCCCTCTGGACGCTTTCGGGCATTGAAGGCAAGATGTTCAAACCCATGGCTCAGGTCGTAAGCTTTGCCATTCTGGGTGCTTTTCTGCTTTCGCTGACCTACGTACCCATGATGACGGCCTTGCTGCTCAGTAAGAACATTACGCATAAGCCTTCGCTTTCCGACCGACTGATGGCCTTCTTCCACCGAAAATATACCCCGCTGATTCGCGGAGCGTTACGTCATCGGATTGCCGTATTACTCGTATCTCTAAGCGTATTTGCCGTCTCAATCTGGACGTTTACGCGACTGGGGGGCGAATTCATTCCCATCCTGGAAGAAGGCGATTTCGTAGCTGAAACCATGTTACTCACGGGCAGTTCAATCACTCAAACCGTCGATAAGGTTACGCAGGCTTCGGATTTATTGATGAAACGTTTTCCGGAAGTCACGCAGGTCATTGGAAAAATCGGAGCGGCCGAAATCCCTACCGATCCCATGCCGATGGAAGCCTGTGATTTAACAATTAAGCTTAAACCCAAGGAAGAATGGACCTCCGCCCGCACCCGTGAAGACCTTGCCAACCAGATGACGGAAGCTCTGGAAGACATTCCCGGTGTGAACTTCGGTATCTCCCAACCCATTCAGTTCCGATCCAACGAATTGATTTCCGGCGTGCGGCAGGATGTGGGTGTCAAAATCTTCGGTGAAAACCTGGACGAACTGGCCCGCCTGCAACAACAGGTGGTGGGTCTGGTCCGGAGCGTCGATGGAGCGAAGGATTTGTATCAGGAAAAAATTTCCGGCTTACCGCAGATCATCGTCCGTATCGACCGGGATAAACTCGCCAAGTTTGGCCTGGACATTGCTACCGTCAATCAGGCGGTGAGTATGGCCTTCGCGGGCGAATCGGCCGGACTGGTGTACGAAGGCGAAAAACGCTTTGAACTGGTCGTACGCTTCGCTCCCGAAAACCGGCAACGCATTGAAGACGTCCAGAATCTGTTCGTAACGGCAGCCAGCGGTAATCACATTCCTCTACAACAGGTCGCGGATGTTTCCCTGCAACTGGGACCTAATCAGATTCAGCGGGAAGACGCCAAACGCCGGATTACCATTGGTTTTAACGTCCGAGGTCGGGACGTTCGAAGCGTCGTGGAGGAGTTGCAGGCGAAAATCGAACAGCAGGTCAAATTCCCAACGGGCTATTACGTCACTTACGGCGGGCAGTTCGAAAATCTGCAAAAAGCCACGGGTCGTCTGTCCATCGCCGTACCCGTCGCCCTGGGTCTCATTCTCACGTTGCTATACTTTACGTTTCAGTCCATCCGCCAGTCTTTACTGATTTTTACGGCTATTCCGATGGCGGCCATTGGGGGCATTTTCGCTCTGGTCCTGCGGGATATGCCCTTCAGTATTTCGGCGGGTGTGGGTTTCATTGCTCTGTTTGGCGTGGCGGTACTGAATGGCATCGTACTGATTGGGGAATTTAACTACCTGCGAAAATCCGGTATTGAAGACTTGACTGAAGTGATTCTTCAGGGTACGAATACCCGGCTACGCCCCATTCTGATGACGGCTACGGTTGCCTCGCTCGGCTTCCTCCCCATGGCCCTTTCGACGGGTGCGGGGGGCGAAGTACAGAAACCCCTGGCTACGGTCGTCATCGGTGGATTGATTACTTCCACGCTGCTTACGCTTTTTGTCATTCCCATTTTGTATATGTATCTGGAAAAAGGTTTTCGACCGAAAACAAAGGGGCTAGCGGCACTCCTGCTCCTTTTTGCTACGCCGCTGCTGAGTCAAGCCCAGACCCCATTGAGTCCACAACAGGCCGTACAAACGGCCCTGCAAAACAATCGCTCCCTGGCGGCCTCCCGACTGGAAGTAAAGGCCCGGCAAACGCTCCAGCAAACGGCCCGCGAAATGCCCAAAACCGAGGTTACGGCTCTGCTCGGACAGTATAACAGCTACAAATTCGATCAGAACGTCTCCATCAGTCAAACCATACCCAACCCGGCGGTATTCCGGGCTCGTGCTTCGGTGCTGGAAAATCAGACCCGAACGGCGGAAGCTCAGACGCTGGTTTCGGAAAACGAACTGGCATATCAAGTCAAGTCTTCCTGGTACGAATTGTCCTACCTGCTGGAACTGCGGAAGTACTTGCAAACGCAGGATTCGCTGTACGCCAATTTTCTGCGTGCGTCTCAGGTTCGCTTACGGACGGGGGAAGCTGGTTCGCTTGAATCGACGATTGCCCAGACGCGGTTACGTCAGGTACAGACCCAGCGAACCCAGAACGAAGCCGACATCCGGATTGCCAGTCGCCGCTTACAGACGCTGCTTTTTGCCGATCAGCCCGTCACGATTGAAGCAGCGACGTTTGCTCCCAAGAACTTGCCCGATACCACTCAGATCACAAATAACCCCGTACTTGCCTGGTATACACAACAAATCAGGCTGGCCGAAGCCGAACGCAAGCTGCAACGGGCCAATCGTTTGCCGGATTTTTCGCTGGCCTATACCAATCAAAGCCTGATTGGAGCCGTAAAGCTAGGAGCACCCACCACGGATGCGGCATCGAGTGCCAATCGGTTTCACGCCGCTCAGGTGGGCATTAGTTTCCCGCTGTTTGGCAAGGCGTACCGTTCGCGGGTGGCCGCGGCTGAACTCAGTACGCAGGCCCAGCAACAGCAGTTCGATCAGCAACAGAAGAATATTCAGGGCGAACTGGCGTCCCTGGGGCAGGAAATTCAGAAACTTCAGCAAACGCTGGATTACTATACCGAAGCTGCCTTACCCCAGGCCGAGGAAATCATTCGCCAGGTAAACCGGGGCTTTCAGGCGGGTGAAATGGGTTACGTCGAGTATTTGCAGGGCATCAGTACCGCAAACGATCTGCGAATCGGCTACATCCAGACCATTCAGGAGTACAATCAAAACGTCCTTCGGCTCGAACTCGTCCTGGGCATTAAATAATACAGCGGCTCTCTGGTAGCCCGCTTTTCAAACGCATTCACTTATGAAATCCTATCGTTTTCTCCTGTTGCTGACCCTGGGATTATACCTTGGTAGCTGTCAGAAAAAAACTTCCGAAACGGAACACGCGGGTCATTCCCACGAACATGGCGAGGCCGGCCATGACGATCACGAGGGCCATGATCACGGCGACCACGATCATCACCACGATGAAGAAGAAGGTCACGAGGCCGAAGAAGCCGAGCTGACCGAAACGCAGTACAAAGCCGCCCAGATTACGCTGGGTTCGGTACAACAAAAAGCGATTGCCGGTACCATTCAGGTAACGGGTGTACTGTCCATGCCGCCGCAACAGCAGATCAGTATTTCGTTTCCCTACGGCGGCATTGTTCGCAGTACGACGCTGCTTCCCGGAAAATGGGTCAACAAAGGCGAAGTGCTGCTAACACTGGAAAATCCGGAATTTATCACCCTGCAACAAGAGTACTTGGAAGCTCAAAGTCAGCTGGCTTATACTGAAAAAGAAAACCAGCGGCAGTCCGAACTGAGCCGGGAAAACGTTTCGGCAGCAAAGACATTTCAACGAAGCAGTGCTGAATTACAGGGTTTACAAGCCCGTTTGCAGGGACTTCGTCAGAAGTTAAGTTTGCTGCAACTGACGCCCGCAGCGGTGAGCAAAGGTATTCAGAATCGCATTGCGGTACGGGCTTCTTCCAGCGGTTACGTGACCCACGTGAACGTGAATACGGGAAAGGCTGTACAAGCCAACGAAATGCTGGCCGAACTAGCGGATACGCGTTTCGTGCAGGCCGAACTGACGGTTTTCGAAAAGGATCTTTCCAAACTTCGTACGGGACAGAAAGTGCAGCTACAACTCGGACACGAAACCAGCCCGCGAACGGCGACGGTCTTACTGATTGGTCGGGAAATTACGCCGGAGCGAGCCGTGAAAGTCCTTTGCAAACTGGATCAGACCAGCCGCGAACTGGTACCCGGCACGTACCTGACGGCTCAGATTTCGGGCGGCAGTACGGAGGTGGCTACCCTACCCGAATCGGCAGTCGTTCGTTCCGGTGATAAGCAGTACATCTTCGTTTCCGAGGGAACCCACAAAGAAGAAGGCGGTACGCATTATCCTTTTAAACGTCTGGAAATTCAAACCGGACTGACACAAAATGGCTTCGTGGAAGTAAAACTACCGGAGGCCGTTAAACCGAATACCATTGTAGTGAAAGGGGCGTATGATTTGCTCTCGGTGATGAATAACAGTGAGCATGGGCATTCGCATTAATTGAATGGTGCTACCATTCATGAATGGTTGAAGTCTGACAAGCAAATAGGCCCGCGATTTCGTCGCGGGCCTATTTGTTTTTAATCATATTACTAAACTGAGTACTGCTTTAATCTTTCTCAGGGCACAATCGTCGTAAACAGATAGACAGCGAAAAGAACCAGTAAAACCACCCCCTGCATGATGGTCGTACGCCCCGTTCCGAAGGATAAGGTGACCGTAAAAAGGGCCAGGATAAGTAGTACGGTTGATTTCATGTCAATCCCCAGCGTAATCGTCAAACCCGTACTCATGGCCACGATGGCAACGGCAGGAATCGTCAGACCGATACTGGCTAATGCGGACCCCAGGGCCAGGTTCAGGCTCGTTTGTAACTTATTTCTTCGGGCGGCCCGATACGCAGCTAGCCCTTCCGGCAACAGAATAATGGAAGCGACGATCACCCCAACAACGGATTCGGGGGCTCCCAGGTGAACCACGCCTTGCTCAATGGTAGGGGCTAGTAATTTCGCAATGAAAACAACCGCAGCCAAACAAGCCAATAGCAGTACAACGCTAGCCAGAGCCGTAGCTCCGGAAGGTTCTTCCACGGGTTCTTCTACCATATGTTCTACGTCTTCCGGCAGAAAATACCCCCGATGTCGCACCGTTTGTACCAGCACAAATGTACCGTATAACACCAGCGAAATAACCGCTACGAACATCAGCTGGCTATTATTATAAAAGGGGCCTGGAATACTGATGGTGAAATTGGGTAAAACCAGAGTTAAGATCGAAATGGCCGATAACGTAACAAGTGCCGTACTAACCCCATAGCGGCCAAACTGTTGTTCCTGATACTTAACCCCGCCTACCAACAGACATAACCCAACGATTCCGGTTAGAATAATCATGATCGCGGCAAAAACCGTGTCTCTCGCCAATGCCCCCGAGTCCGAGCCGCCGGCAATCATAAGCGACACAATCAATCCCACTTCAATAATGGTGATCGCTACAGCCAACACGAGTGTTCCCGCCGGTTCGCCCACGCGATGGGCAATGACCTCGGCGTGTTGAACAGCCGCTAAAACCGTACTAATCAGAGCCACAGCTAGTAACAAATCATACCATAATCCAAATCCCAACGTTTCTCCAAAATAAAGAGCCCAGGCAACAACCGGGCTTAACATTGTCCATACGGGAAGTCTTAAATTTGATAGCATCTTATAAAAAGGTTTATGGAAGTAGTCAATAGTTAACTAAAACGGATACGTGTATCATTAATCCATCTATACTTACAACCTTCATTCCCGCTGCTCTGTTGTAAATTTTTGATGGAATTTCTTCAAAAAGCCATAAAACATACTCCCTGTAAAACATTTGTAGTAACGGTCCATACTATAGGTTGTAATTCCGCTTACGTCCGTTCATACATACTACCGACGACGCCATACGTGTATGAATACTCCTAATGTTTGTTAAGACATTCGCAAGTTTTCGAAAGAGCCTGTAGTTTTCCGCATGCGAAAGAAACTACAGGCTCTTTTTCTTTTTTACACGCAACTGGCGGGGTTTCCCGTCGCTATCTCCTTGGGCTTGTGCGGGCTAATGGCTTTTAGCCCTACGCATGAATGGGGTGTGCTTTGCTTCCTAAAATTACTTTTGGGGAGTTTGAGTTTGCTCTTATACCGTCACACGTATCGGCACCACTTCTTCTTTCTGTACAATCTGAATCTGCACGAATGGGAGATTCTGCTCGCCTTACTATTGATTGACTTTACGGGTTTTCTCCTGCTCCTTCAATTCACTTCTTTCTGGTTATGACTCAGCATTTAGCGGCCGACAGTGTGCGAATTCAGTTTCAGCAACGAATAGTGATCAGCGGAGGTTTTATTCATGCAGAAACCGGAAAGATTACCGGTTTACTAGGCCGAAACGGGAACGGAAAGAGTAGCTTTTTACAAGCCATTTTTGGGGCTATTCCCGCTGAATTTAAGTCGGTTCGGGTGAATGGCGAGTGGGTACCTGAGTTACTTTCCGTAAAAGGCCTGGCGGCCTACTTACCCCAAAAGGCCTTTGTACCGGACGCCTTCCGGGTAAAAACCGTATTTGATTTATACGATACTAATATTCAGGCATTACAGAATCTCATGCCTGAATTAAAACCTTTGTCTTCCCAACGCATGGATCAGGTTTCGGGTGGCGAACGAAGGTTAATCGAAACCCTTTTAGTGCTCTTCCGACCCGTCTCTTTTGTCCTGTTGGATGAGCCCTTTTCCTTTCTTTCACCCGTGGCGGTTGAACGGCTCCATGAACTACTTCAACAGGAAAAAACGCGAAAAGGCATTATTCTGACGGATCATCGATACCGCTCGATCACCTCCATCAGCGATTCGCTATACCTGCTTGCCAACCAGCGAACCTACCTGATTCAACACCCCGATGAATTGATCCGCTGGGGTTATTTGCACGAATAAATGTCTAAAATCATAAAAAAAGCGTCGCTGAACTATCTGAGTTCAGCGACGCTTTTCAGACCGAATCGTTCGGACTATTCAGCCAACAGTTTATCCATCAAACGGTTAAAATCTTCGACATACTGATCGTAATATTTACCCGTACCCGGACCCGAGAAGCCAGTATGAATTTCCCGAACTTTGCCCGTTTTATCGATATAAATCGTTGTGGGGTAACCCATGATTTTGTTGAGCATCGGTAAGCTGGCGGAAGCCGTCTGATCCGCTACCCCGGCCAGTACCACCGGATAGGGAATTTTAAAGCGGTCAATCATACGAATCAGTTTAGGCTGAGCTACCTGAAACTCGCCGCTTCGTTCGTAGGAAAGGCCTATTACCTCAACCCCGCGTTTTTTATTTTTGTTGTACCAGGGTACAATGAAGTTCGTTTCATCCATGCAATTCGGGCACCACGAGCCCATGATCTGCAGTATCACCACTTTGCCCTTGAAACGTGGATCGTCGAGCGTCAGTGGTTTACCCGTTTTTGCTTCGGGGAAGCTAAAAGATACCTTGTCGAAGCCCGGCTTCAGAAAGGTCAGCGATTTTTCGTCGGGTAAGGACGCCGTTTCATCTTTCACTGATACGAAAGGCGTTTGTCCACTCGGACCGCTAAATAATTGACCTGCAATTTTATCTTTTTCCAGTTTGGCCTTGAAAAGCATCAGATGCGAACCGTCGTAAGCCGACAAAAACAGACTATCGCCGATAATATCGCCGTCGAGATACCGATAATCCCCGGTAGGCGTTAAAAACGTGGCGGCTACCCGGCTACCCGATTGTTCGAAGATGCCGACGGCTTTTGAACTCTCGCCAAAAGTGGTGGCGTATTTACCAGCAATTTTCCACTGCGTCGATTGGGGCTGAGTCGCAAAGCGGTAGGTTTTCCCGTACTCGGCCCGGAACGGAATCGTGAGGGTTTGCTTACCGCGTTTTTTCTTGTAAACGCCCGTCAACTGATTTCCGGATACTTTTCCAACTAGTTCGGCATCGAACAAATCCATCGGAATATGCAGCGAATCGCCCTGCAAGGTCGACTCGTCCATTTTCAGACGCTCTTTGCCGTTGATGGCCCACACGGAATACGTATTCGCTTTTCCAGCGGGCTCGATTTGTAGACCGAACGGCAAGGCTCCACCTTTATTAAAGATTTCAGCCCGCCAAATTCCTTTTTTTACCGGCGTCTGAGCAAAGCCATTTAGCGTGCCCCAAAGTCCTAAGCCCAGTAAGAAGATTTTTTTCATGAGGGAAGATTGATTATCAGCGATTTAAATCCTTTTAACACGTCTTCGGGAAAATTGATTTAACAAGGCTTTGATTTACAATTGTAAATTTTGTTAATCTTGTAACTCAATACTCCGCCCGTAAAATCTTTAGCAAAAGGCATAAAGTACAAAGGAAAGTTCCATCACAAGAACCTAAGCCTTATTTTTAAAGAATTTTTACTTTTTCAGGGAAGATTCGCTCTTCTCCGGGTTTATATCAGACGTATTTTACATTCATTTCGTTTACAGCATTTCGTCAGTACATGCCTTCACAACCTACGCCCGACTACCATCAGCCCGTTATGCTCAGCCAGTGTCTTGAAGGGCTTCACCTGCGGCCGGAAGGCACGTATGTAGATGTGACCTTTGGGGGTGGAGGCCATTCGCGAGCCATTTTACAGCAGCTGGGGCCTACGGGACGGCTCTATAGTTTCGATCAGGATCCCGACGCCAAGGCCGAGGCCCGTCACATCAACGATAAGCGGTTCACGTTCATTGACGCTAATTTCCGATATCTTAAAAAATTCCTCCGCGTACACGGGGTTCGTCAGGTGGACGGCATTCTGGCCGATCTGGGGATTTCCTCCCACCAAATCGACGTACCCGAACGGGGCTTCTCAACCCGCTTCGACGGTCCGCTGGATATGCGAATGAATCCGCAGGCAGAGTTTTCGGCCAAGGAGGTCATCAACGACTACGACGAAGCTCAGCTTCATAAAATATTTGGCTTGTACGGGGAAATCAAAAATGCCCGTACGCTGGCCAACGCGGTTTTCGCGGCCCGTCAGAATCAGACCATCGAAACTGTACAGGATTTAAAATCCGTATTACAGAAGTACGCCCCCCGCGGGAAAGAATTTAAGTATTTCGCCCAGGTTTTCCAGGCCATCCGAATTGAAGTGAACGAAGAAATGAAGGTACTCGAAGAATTCCTCGAACAGGTACCCGAAGTACTCGCTCCTGGTGGACGGCTAGTCGTGATGAGCTATCATTCCCTTGAAGACCGGCTGGTGAAAAACTTCATTCGGGCGGGTAAATTTCAGGGTGAAGCCGAGAAAGACCTCTACGGTAACGAACTCAAGCCGCTCCGCTCCGTTACCCGCAAGCCCATTGAAGCCAGCGAGGAAGAACTAGCTCTGAACCCCCGGGCCCGCAGTGCCAAATTACGCATTGCCGAGCCGAATGAACTGCAATAAATCCCGTCAGAAAAGCTATTTACCAGATTTTGAACCCCGATTGTTGGAGGTATGTCTTCGGAGAAAAGTAAACGCTCGCATTTCTTAGAGCCCATTTTTAAACTGCTCCGGGTGAGTCAGTGGGCGGGCCCGGCCAATGCCAATCAGAAGCTGCTCAACGCAGGTCTGGTCGTGGTATTGATGATTAGTTACGTAGCCTGGGTACTGCACGGCGAATCGCTCATTCGGGATACGGACCGTACGCGTCGGGAAATCAGTGAACTCAACGCCGAACTGGCGTTTGAAAAATCCAAGCTCATGCAGGAATCGCGGCAGTCGCGGATCGTGCAGAAAGTAACGCCCATGGGCCTGCGTGATTATCGCAATGAACAACCGCCCGTCAAAGTCGTTTTACCCACGAAAAAGCCCGTTCAACCCGAATAATTTTTCTCGATTTCAGTACGCAATCATCGGACCTATCTAACGCATCCTTCATTCCATGGCTGAAGCATTGAATTTAAAACGCCGGATTTTTTTCCGCAGTGTGATCGTCTCGGCGGGGCTATTGGTGTTTAGTATTGCCATTGCGGCCCGTATCGTTTACGTGCAGCAGGTAGAAGGCCCCGAATGGAAAAGTCGGGCAGAAAATACGCGTTACCGCATCATTCCGGCCACCCGTGGTAACATTTTCTCGGACGATGGAAGTTTACTCGTCACCTCCGTACCCGAGTACCGGGTGGGCATTGATTTGAGCGTAACCGTTCGACATTCCGCCGATTCGGCTCACTTCTATAAAAATCTGGATTCGCTTACCATTCACCTGAGTAGTATGCTCGGTGAACCGGCTTCCACCCTTCGCAAACGCATCCTCACCGCTCGTAGCCGACTGCTGGAAGTGATGGCCTATAACCAGGCCCAGACCGATACGGCCCTGTGGAAGATCGAACCCCGATACCTTTCGATTAGTCCCCGGCCCATCGCGTACGAGAAGAAGAAATGGTTTTTTGAACAAACCCAGTGGGCGAGTATTCGCAAAGCTACGCCCGAAGAACGGGCCGAAGATAAAGCCCTGAACCGACGAAAATTCCGGTTTAAATGGCAGCCCCTGCACCGCGTTAAGCTTTTCGCTACGGGCTTGAACTTTGAGCTGGTACCCAATCGCGAAAAACCCTTCCGAAACACGGCTTCGCGTATTCTGGGAAAAACCGACGACTCCCTGGTAAAAGACCCCAACGGCTCGGCCGTGGCCGTCATGCGAGGATCAACGGGCATCGAAAAGAGCTTTAACCGACTACTGGTGGGTCAGGAAGGACACGGCTGGTTCGAGAACCTTCGCGGCAGCTGGCGACCCCTCAACGAATCCGAAGAGCACCATCCCGTACCCGGCCTGGATTTGCATACCACCCTGAACATCAACATGCAGGATGTTACGGAAGCTGCTTTACTGAAAGCCGTGAAGCAGTACAAAGCCAAGTACGGCGTAGCGATTGTCATGGAAACCCGAACGGGTGAAATCAAGGCCATTGCCAACCTGCACCACGTGAAAGACAGTACGTACGTGGATGATCAGAACTTTGCGGTGAACTTCCGGATTGCTCCGGGTTCGACTTTCAAGCTGGCCACGATGATGGCCGTATTTGAAGAAACCAACATTTCGCCCAACGATCTAGTCAATACAACGGGCGGCCGCTATCTGCACCTGCACGATTCCAACAACTCAGGTTACGGCGTCATTTCCATTCATGATGCGTTTATTCGCTCCTCGAACGTGGGGATGGCGAAAGTACTCGTTCAGCATTTCGCCAGCAAACCGGATAAATTCATCGATTACCTCGAACAGTTTCACCTGGCCGACAAACTGGGCTTTCAGGTAGAAGTGAGCCGTGGTAATGAATTACCCGAATTCCACCGGACTACGCACCGTCTGTACAGCAAGAAAACGCTACCAACCATGTCTATTGGGGAGGAAATGCGGTTGTCGGCCTTGCAGATGCTGTCGTTCTACAATGCTGTGGCTAATAATGGATATTGGATTCAGCCCATCATTGTAAAAACGGCCAAACGCGGCGATCTGGTCGAGAAAGATTTCACGCAGACCCAGCGTCGGGATTCGAAGCCGATTTGTTCGGAGAAGACCCTCAAGATTGTGCAGAAAATGCTCACGGATGTACTCGAAGACGCTCACGGAACGGCTCGTAGCATTCGTAATCCCAACTATCGAATTGCGGGAAAAACGGGTACGTCCAAGAAGTTCAACGGGAAACTGAAAACGAACAACTATTACTCATCGTTCATTGGTTATTTCCCGGTGGAAAAACCGCAGTACACCATTCTGGTATCACTGGATGAGCCGCATAATCCGCTGACGGGACAATCGGCGTACGGCGGCACGGCAGCGGCTCCGGTATTCCGGGAAATTGCGGATAAGGTACACGCTCTGGATTTGAATATGCACCGCACCTTACGCGGCAAAGCCCAGCATAGCAACGAATGGCAGGATGAATTAGCCAGTTCCCATCCCCAGGATTTGCAATCCATTGCCAAGAGTTTCAACGTTAAAACTTCGGCTAGTGGCTGGGATGAAGTACCTCGGGGTAGTACGCAACGGGTACCTAACCTGAAAGGGATGAGCCTGCGAGATGCGTTGTATGTGCTCGAAAACCGAGGCTATAAAGTTACGTACACGGGTCGCGGCCACGTAATTGCCCAATCGCTGGAACCGGGTACGGAACCCGAGGAAAAACGCATTACGCTCGAACTACACTAGATGGTTTAAAAGCATTGAAGAAGGTCATTGGTCCTGTATACTAGGTGGACCAATGGCCTTCTTCTACATCCAAAACAAGGCTTCAACTCTTGGCGGGTGGAAACCTGCTTTTCTGGATGCAGGCTCGTCAGTACGGTACCATTCCTACACAAGGTCCGGTGGTACAGGCCAGCTTTTCAATCGCAGCGGATTACCAACGACCCAGTAAAACCCGGCCTTATCTGCAACGAAAGCCTTGGGACTGGGGATACGGTGCTAACCTGACCACAATTGCCGGAGCCACCAATCAGGTTCTCCTGCCTTAACTGTACCTCAAATCCCACTGGAGTGCTCTGGAATTGTACACCGGAAAACGGAAAGAAACGTTCGGACTGGCTGATTCTACCCTGGGTGTAGGTCCGTACAGTTGGTCCGGTAATGCGATGCCCGTACCTAAGGTACAGATTGGCTTTCCTAACTGGACGCCTCTACTAAATGATCGACTGGCTTTTCAGGCCATCTGGGCACACGGCTGGCTCGACGACCGAACTGCTTTTGTACGCCGGACGTACTTACATCAGAAAACGTTCTATGCGCGATTAGGGTACCGCTTCTTTTCAAGCTTTCTTCGGCATCAATCATCAGGTACAGTGGGGAGGTTATGCTCCCAGTCTGCGTACGGACCCTTCACCCACGCAAACGGAGTATTTTCAACCCGACGGCTCCCTTCCCAAAGACGCATCCGCTTTCTGGAACGTGGTAACGGCTGGGCGAGGGAAAAAGACCGGCTACAATCGGTATGATTTTCGTGAACGGGTAGGGAATCATGTAGGCTCCGTCGATGCTGCCCTTCAGCTTCAAACGGACGGGCATCGCTTCCTTTTTTACCGCCAACAGCCGTACGAAATGCCATCGCTGCTGCATTTAGCCAACTGGCGGGATGGACTTACGGGAATCAGTATCACCACCGATGGTACCGACACTCCCGTCATCCGTAAGCTCGTGGTAGAAGTTCTGTAAACCCAAAACCAGGGACGGAAAGGTTCGCCTTTTGGCAAAGGTCCCATCTGGGAAGAGAACTACTTTAACCATCGACAGTACCAACAGGGCTGGTCCTATCGCGGACGAACCCTGGGTACGCCACTCATGGCCCCGGCTCGTACGGATGAAGGATTTTTCACTAAAGACAATCTGCTCTCAGCGGTACACCTGGGCCTTGATGGTTCACTCGGGCAAGGATATACCTTCAACGGTCGATTTACCTACCTTCACTCCAACGGAACGCCCGAGTCCCTGTACGCACGGGCAAAGCAACAAGTCAGTCTACTCCTGGAATTACGAAAACCGGCGTGGTTTCTGAAAGGCTCCGAACTACTGGCTAGCGGAGCCGCTGATTTCGGTGACGTTTATCCGCAAAGCTGGGGATTCTCTATCGGCATTCGGAAAAGTTGGGGATTCGTGGATGAAGACATTCCGGAAATCGCCCGGTATCGGCTGAAGTACCGATCCCGTCGCTGGTAAACAAACAAAAACGGACGGCGACCCGTCCGTTTCTTTACTCCGATAATTCCATCCAGCGAAATTCCTTTTCTTCGAGCTGAATGTTGATTTCCTCAATCTCTTTGGCCCACAGCGTAATCTGCTGATAGTCGCCTTCGCCGGCGTTCATTTGTTCGGTAAGAGCCGCCCGTTGTCCTTCCAGTTCGGTAATTTCCTTTTCAAGCGTTTCCAACTCCCGCTGTTCCTTGTAACTCAGTTTTCGTTTCGTGGAAACCGGAGCTGGCGTAGAAGCCGGTTTAGGAGCTTCGACTTTGGGTTTCGTCGGTTCAACGACGGGTGCACTGCTCAGGTTTTCGCGATAATCGGTATAGTTACCGGGGAAGTCCCTGATTTTGCCTTCACCTTCAAAAACAAACAAGTGCTCCACCAGACGATCCATGAAATACCGGTCGTGAGAAACCAATACCAGGCAGCCCGCGAACTGGAGCAGATAATCTTCCAGTACGTTCAGCGTCTGGATATCCAGATCGTTCGTGGGCTCATCCAGAATCAGAAAGTTCGGATTTTGAATCAGGACCTGTAATAGTTGCAAGCGACGTTTTTCACCGCCCGAAAGCTTTTCTACATTGGTGTATTGTTTCTTCGGATCGAACAGAAAATGTTGCAGAAACTGACTAGCCGTAATCGTTTCACCGGAACCCAGCGTAACGACCTCCGCAATGTCTTTCACCACGTCGATAACCCGTTGTCCGGGCTTAAACGTCGGTTCACTCTGTGTATAATAGCCAAACCGAACCGTTTCCCCGACACTGATCACACCCGAGTCGGCTTGCTGTTCTCCCGTTAAAATATCCAGAAAGGTAGATTTCCCCACGCCATTCTTTCCCACAATCCCTACCCGCTCGCGACGGCGAAAGACGTATTCAAAGTCCTCGACGATTTTCAGATCGCCAAAAGCCTTTTTGATATGTTCCAGCTCGATAATCTTGCTACCCAACCGGGCCATGCCAATGTTCAACTCCACGTTTGATTCCTTCCGCCCCTGATTCGCCTTATCCTGTAAATCGTAAAAGGCATCAATGCGGTACTGGGCTTTCGTACCCCGGGCTTTGGGTTGTCGCCGCATCCACTCCAGTTCGCGGCGGAGCAGGTTTTGAGCTTTATCCACACTCGCGGATTCCGAAGCATGGCGTTCCGACTGGCGTTCCAGGAAATAGGAATAATTGCCTTTGTAGCGGTAAATATTTCCCTCGTCCAGTTCCAGGATTTCCGTACATACCCGATCTAGAAAATAGCGGTCGTGCGTCACGAGCAACAGCGTCATATTTGCCGTACCCAAGTAATTTTCCAGCCACTCGATCGCTTCCAGATCTAAGTGGTTGGTGGGCTCATCCAGAATGAGCAGATCCGGTTCGTCGAGCAGTACTTTAGCCAGAGCCACCCGCTTCCGCTGGCCCCCCGAAAGCTGCCCAACTTCTTTGTTGAAATTGGATTCAGCCACACCGAGTCGGCCCAGTACCTGCTTTACTTTCGACTCGTAATCCCAGGCCTTCTGTACCTCCATCTGCTCAGCAGCGTCGGCCAATTGCTGATCCGTGCCGTCGATCAGAGCCCGTTCATATTCCCGAATGGCCCGCAACAGGGGGGTATCCCCCAGAAACAGGGTATCCAGTACCGTCTGGTTTTCATCCAGATTTGGTTGCTGATTCAGATACCCAACCCGTACTTCCTTACGAATACTAACGGTTCCTTCTTCAGCAGCCTGTAAACCAGCCAGTACGTCCATCAAAGACGTTTTGCCCGTTCCGTTTCGACCAACCAGAGCAACTTTATCGCCCTTACTTAAGCCAAACGTGATATTTCTGAAAAGCCAGCGTTCTCCCGTTGATTTTGAGAGCCCTTCGGCGGATAAATAATTCATGCCTTCCTCGCCTGATTCAACAAATAAAAATCCACTAACACTAAGGCCGCCATCGCCTCTACGATGGGTACAGCCCGGGGCACCACGCAGGGATCGTGCCGTCCTTTGCCCGATACGACGGCCGGATTTCCGTGGACATCCACCGACTCCTGATCCTGCATAATCGTAGCTACGGGCTTGAAGGCTACGCGGAAATAAATGTCCTCCCCGTTTGAAATCCCCCCCTGAATCCCGCCGGAAAGGTTGGTACGCGTGCGTACCTTGCCTGTTTCATCGGTATAGTACTCATCGTTATGTTCTGAGCCGTATTGTTCAACGCCCGCAAAGCCAGAGCCGTATTCAAAACCTTTCACGGCATTGATAGAAAGCATAGCCTTGCCTAGTTCTGCGTGCAACTTGTCAAATACGGGTTCGCCCCAGCCCGCCGGAACACCCGTACACACGCAGGATACTACGCCACCGATGCTATCGCCCTTTTTACGGGTTTCGTCAATGTACGCGAACATCTGCTCGGCTACTTCGGGATCGGGGCAACGTACGGCGTTTTCCTCCGCCAGAGCCAGATTCAATTGCTGATAGGGCGTTTCCATTTTCAGCTTGCCCACCTGCGATACGTAGGCCTGAATCGATACACCCAATTGTTGAAGTACCAGTTTCGCCAGGGCTCCTGCTGCCACCCGAGCCGCCGTTTCGCGGGCGGACGAACGTCCCCCACCCCGGTAATCGCGAACCCCGTACTTGGCCGTGTAGGTGTAGTCCGCGTGCGAAGGCCGGAACTGTTCGGAAATGTGGCTGTAATCTTTGGACCGCTGATCTTCGTTCGGAATCATCAGGCCGATGGGTGTACCCGTCGTCTTGCCTTCGAATACCCCCGACAGTACCTGAAACGTATCGGATTCTTTGCGTTGCGTAGTAATGCGGGACTGGCCGGGTTTACGCCGATCCAGGTCCTGCTGAATAAAGGCTTCATCGAAGGTGATTCCGGCCGGACAACCGTCGATTACGACACCGATCGCTTTTCCGTGGGATTCACCAAACGTGCTGATTTTAAATAACGTACCGTATGTACTGGACATAAATTCGTACTGTTTGAGGATCAGCTGACCGTAGTCAGCCATCCGAAATAGAAGACAAAACCGTAAACGAGGGTCGGCTATCCGCGTTTCCCTCGTATGAAAATATACACCATTCCCAAAGCCATAATCGCCAGTAGTCCATTCGCCAGACTCAGAATGGTATGCTGAACATTCACGAAGGGTTTCGTACTGTCCAGGTTTTCAAGATTACTGAAGAGCGAACCCGCCAGTGCATCCGAATCGGTATTGGTAATTTTCTCACCCTGACTTTTCAGAACCATATTCGACTGCCAGTTGACGTAGCGGCCGGTTCGTGGATTGAAAAATATCCAGCGAAAATACATGCTTAACGGGAAGTTTCCGGCCTGTTTGGGAATGATCTGAAAAGTAAAAGTTTTTTCACCACTCACCCGGCTCCGCCGACGCGTAATGGATTGCTGAATGGTTGGTGGGTAAAAATCAAAAAAGTTATCATTTTCGGGCGTTGGAATCAGAATCGGGGTTAGGTTACCAATGCCGTTTATCGTGATTTTGTACTGAATCGTTTTCCCCGTTTGTACGACCCGGGTACTAAGTTGTTCACGTACCGAATATTCCCCAGTAACGGCCTGATTGCGGCGGGCATCCTGGGGCAGCGGGACGGGACGAATGACGAGGGGTTTACTATGAAACGTCAGGAAAGACTGTTTTTTCGACTTTTCATCATTCACGCTCATTTTCAGACTTACGGCAGGAAACTGGATCGGCTCCGTATTTAACGGAAAATATACTGCCTGAAAGAGCCGGTACTCAGTGTACCTTCGGCCATTAATCGTGGTTTCAAAAATCTGGGGTTCACCCCGTATACCAAAATTTTCTTCCCAGCAGTTTGCCGGTCGTATCTGCTTGAGAATGGCCCCTAATTGCAGGTTTAAGGCATAAAAACTCATTTCCAGCGGATTGTCGTCCGCAACAAAAAAGCCCAAACTCAAGTTAAATCCTTCGCCCGCGTAAACCTGACTACGGTTGGAGCTGAGGAGTAAAAACGCAGACGCTTTGGCGTCCGCGGGAGTGGGTTCAACGGCTTCCTCCTCTTCTTCTGCCACTGTCTCTTTGGCAACGGCATCGGTCACAATGACAATTCCGCCCATGGACTGAACGGTCTGTCCATTCACATTCATGGTAAATGGCGTGACAGCATAATTTCCCGGTTGGTTTGGAATATAATTTTGAGTGATGCGTTGTACTATTTCCGTACGATTGCCTACGGTGGTACTGGAAGTAGTAGTGGTGGTGCCTCGGCGGCTCATTCCCATGACATCCGGGAAGCGATCGTACTCGCGTTGTTCGCTCCCCGTGATGACTACGGTGATCGTATAGGGCTTGCCGGCAGGTATAGAAGAAGGCCCTAATTCAATGCGAATCGCGTTTTGCTGGGCAAAAACAAAAATTCTTGAAAAAGAACAATAAAAAAGTAGGATAATTAAATATATTTGTCGTGCCTTCATCGTTACAAAGATAGGCCGAAACTAATGGCCCAGCCATTTGTTAAACCTTAAACCAATTATGCCATGTCCATCACGGTATTGGAATATGTCAAGATCATTCTCCAGAAAGTAAGTTTTGACGCTCATTTATTCGAAAAAGAACTGCGTAAAGCCTTACGCCAATTGATTCCTGCTGAAGTTAAAGAACTCAAACAATGGTGCTATACCCTGTTTGGTAAAATATACTACCGCATTTTGCGTCGCTGTTTTGCTACGGTACGTTTCCGTCGCCTGCGATTTGCCAGAGAATAGTTTGTGATGATTTTAGGGACATTAGAATCCTCGTCGGGTTTCCGACGAGGATTTTTGTTTCTTAGATAACGTATTTATAATCAGAATATTGAAGAATGCTTATTGGTTAAGAAAGCATTCTTAACCAATGATACGCTAGGTTCTCCTACCCACTATACGTTACGCGGGGATGAACGTCAGGCGTTCGCCCGTTTTTTCTTCGTTGAATGCTCCATTCGCGTACGCCACGTGACCCGATACGATGGTATGCGTAACGGCGGAGCGAAAGTTGTATCCTTCCAGCGGCGACCAGCCGCACTGAAAATGCAGGCTTTCTTTCGTGACCACATTCGGACGATTTAGATCCACCAGCACCAGATCGGCCCAGTAGCCTTCACGGATATAGCCCCGTTTTTCCATCCGGAAACAATCGGCTACGGCGTGTGACATTTTTCGAACGATGGTTTCGAGGGAGATTTTACCGTCCTGATAAAACTCCAGCATCAGTAGCAGGGGATGCTGCACCAGCGGTAAACCCGAGGGGGCCTGCCAGTACGACTGTTGCTTTTCTTCCCAGGTGTGCGGAGCGTGGTCGGTGGCAATTACATCAATCCGGTCGTCGAGCAGAGCCTGTAACAGTTGTTGCTTATGGCCATCGGCTTTAATGGCTGGATTACACTTGATCTGATTGCCCAGGCGTTCGTAATCGCGGGCATCAAACCAGAGGTGATGCACGCAGACTTCCGACGTGATGTGTTTCTGGTGTTTGAGTTTTACGCTTTCGGCATCGGAATATCCGTAATAGCCTTTGTCAAACAAGGCCGTTTCTTCGCCAGTCGTAATATGCAGAATGTGCAGTCGCGTACCGTGCTGTTTGGCTAATTCTACCGCCATGGAGCTGGATTTGTAACATGCCTCTTCATTCCGGATTTCGGGGTGCACACGGGCAGGAGCATCGTCACCGTACCGTTCTTTGTAAGCCGCTACGTTGGCCCGAATCGTGGCTTCATCTTCACAGTGCGTAGCAATCAAATAGGGAGCATTCGCGAAAAGCTTACCTAGCACCACCGGATTGTCCACCAGCATGTTCCCCGTCGATGATCCCATGAAAATTTTTACGCCGCAAACTTGCGTAGCATCCGTCCGCATGACCTCGTCGTAGTTGTCGTTCGAAGCTCCCATGAAGAACGAGTAATTAGCCAGTGAACTACGGCTGGCGATCGCGTACTTGTCGGCCAGCAGTTCCTGCGTGAGTGCATTCGGAACGGTATTGGGCATTTCCATAAAGCTCGTCACGCCACCAGAAACCGCCGCCCGGGCTTCCGATCGGATGGTCGCCTTGTGCGTAAGGCCCGGTTCCCGGAAATGTACCTGGTCGTCAATGACACCGGGTAACAGATACTGGCCTTTGGCATCAATGACCTGATCGGCGTTCAGTCCGGAAAGGCCCGTACCGATTTTTTCAATGAACCCATCTTTGATGAATACGTCCGCCGGGCGAATCTGTCCTTCGTTGACCAGCTGAGCATTAAGAATAAGAAGTGAAGACATAAGAAGGTCTGGCTAAAAAGATGCCCTGTATGCAAGCAGACAGGGCATCCGGAAAGTATTCAAAAGAACTTATCGTTGTTGCTGGATTTGAGCAAACTCCTTCGCGAAGTACGTCAGAATAATCTTTGCTCCCGCCCGTTTGATGGACGTCAGCGTTTCGAGCATCACCCGATCCCCGTCAATCCAGCCTTTCTGGGCGGCAGCTTTGATCATGGAGTACTCACCCGAAATATTGTACGCGGCAATGGGCAGGGCGAAGTTATCGTTCAGCATCTTGATAATGTCCAGATACAGCATGGCAGGCTTTACCATCAGGTAATCGGCTCCTTCGGCGTAATCGAGTTCGGCTTCAATCAAAGCCTCCTTGATATTGGCCGGATTCATCTGATACGTTTTCTTGTCGCCGAACTTGGGGGCCGACTCCAAGGCATCCCGGAAAGGACTGTACAGAGCCGACGCGTACTTGGCTGTGTACGACATGATCGCTACTTTCGAAAATCCGGCGTCATCGAGTTTCTCCCGCAGGTACCCTACCCGACCGTCCATCATATCCGAAGGCCCGAGAATGTCGGCACCCGCCTGAGCCTGAGCAACACCCATTTTGCCCAGGTATTCCAGCGTTTCGTCGTTCAGAATCTCACCATTCTCTACGTACCCATCGTGCCCATCCGAGCTGTAGGGATCCATGGCTACGTCCGTCATGACCACTACGTCCGGATACTTACTCTTCACCGCATGAATTGCTTCCAGATACATGCTGCCTTCCCGCCAGCTTTCACTAGCGTACTTATCTTTTTTGGATTCATCCAAACCGGGAAATAAATCAAAAGCTTTGATGCCTAAATCCTGGCACTGGCCAATTTCATCCAGCAAATTATCCAGCGAATGCCGATACACACCCGGCATGGAAGCTACTTCTCGTTTTACATTTTGTCCTTCTACCACAAAAACCGGCAGAATGAGATCATTTACCGAAACGCTCGTTTCTTCAACCAACGCTCGCACCGCGGCACTTGTACGCAACCGACGGGGACGACGTAATATATGCATAGCTAATACAGGATACGTGAAAAACTGCCGCAAAGGTACGGCTCCTATGGTTTGAGAAGGAGAGAAAAGTTGAAATCGTTCGGGTTACTTAATAAAAGCGGCGATGGCGTACCCAATCATAACCAGACATAAAACGACCTTCATAAACATACCCGCCATGAAGCCCAGAAACGAGCCAAACGCAGCCCGCATGGCTTTGCCCGAAGCCATACCGCCGTACATTTCTCCACCCATCGCTCCGACAAAGGCTCCCACAAACATCCCGCCGGGGATGGGCAGGATTAAACCCAGGATAAGTCCAATTGTAGTGCCGTACGTGCCGTAGGTGGTACCGCCAAATTTTCGTACGCCCCAAATGGGTACCAGATAATCCAGTACGGCAATGATGAACGTAACGATCCCAAGAACAATGAGGGTGGTGGAAGAAAACGTGGCTCGTCCTGACCAATGCAATAGTAACAAGCCTAAAAAACTCAGCGGTGGACCGGGTAAAGGCAGAACGGCTCCGGCCAAACCAACGAGTAGGGCCAGTACGCCCAGAATGACTAATAAAATTTCCATACGTTTTTAGAGGTTATTGGCTTGAAAATAAAAAAAGCCATCCGTTCGGGATAGCTTTTTCACAAAAAAAGAAGTACCAAGCTTAACTAACCGGCTTGACCAGGTTCAGTTTTTCGATGGCTTTTTCGGAAGCCGACTGCTCGGCTTTCTTTTTATTGAACCCTGTACCCGTGGCGAATACTTCGTTATCGACCATGAGTTCGGCAATGAATTCCTTGTGTCGGGCGGATCCTTTTTCGGTCACTTCAAAGCGAAGGTCGCGACCTTCCCGCTGAGCCCATTCAATGATCTGCGACTTGTAGTTGATATTGGTTTCCACCACTTTATCCAGATCGAAATAACTGGAGAGCAGTCGTTTCAAAATGAATTTCCTGGTGAACTGAAATCCTTTATCCAGGTAGATCGCTCCCACAAACGCTTCCAGAGCATCACCGTACATGGAAGTACGGGCCAGTACCGTCCGGCGATTCGGGTCGTATTCCACCAGCGTATCCAGCCCCAGTTTACGAGCCACCAGGTTAAGTGATTCCCGATTCACAATCCGGGAGCGGATTTCGGTTAGAAAACCTTCGTCTTTGTAAGGATACTTTTTGAAGAGATACTCGGCTACCACCATGCCCAGCACCGCATCGCCCAGGTATTCGAGCCGTTCGTTGGAAAGTCGGACATCTTTGCCATTCAAGGGCTTACTTACCGATGTATGCATAAATGCCAGTCGGTACAGTTCCACATTGGACGGACGGGTACCGATAAGCGTAGCTACCGCTTTCTTCAGCTTTTTATCCTTGTCGGATGGTGATCTGAAAAACTGGGTCAGAGGGTCAAAGACCGTAGAAACGAATAGCGGTAGCAGCACAGTGTACAAAATTTATTGGCTGAGCCGTAGGTCAGCAACCCACGGCTCAACCCGACTATACTTTCTTGAAAACAACGCAAGTGTTGTGTCCGCCAAAACCAAAAGTGTTGCTAATGGCCACTTCTACCTTCCGGGCCTGGGGCTCATTGAAGGTAAGGTTTAAATTTGGATTAATATCAGGATCATCCGTAAAATGGTTGATCGTAGGCGGTACCAACTGATTTTTAATCGCTAGAATTGCAGCTACCGCTTCAATCGCAGCCGCTCCCCCTAAGAGGTGACCGGTCATAGATTTCGTGGAACTGATATTCAGCTTGGTAGCATGTTCGCCGAACAAACGCTCAATGGCTTTTAGTTCCTGCGGATCGCCGATGGGCGTGGATGTACCATGGGTGTTAATGTAATCGACTGATTCCAGCGGCAATTCGGCGTCTTCCAGAGCCAGCTTCATACACATGTAGGCACCGCGTCCGTCGGGATGGGGAGCTGTAATGTGATACGCATCCGATGACATACCGCCACCCATGATTTCGCAGTAGATTTTTGCTCCACGAGCTACGGCGTGCTCGTACTCTTCCAGAATCAGAGCTGCTCCACCTTCACCCAGTACGAAACCATCGCGGTCTTTATCGTACGGACGGGAAGCCGTGGCAAAATCGTCATTGCGTTCTGAAAGGGCTTTCAGAGCGTTAAATCCTCCTACACCCGCCTGCGTAACAGCTGCTTCCGATCCACCGGATACACAGATATCCATTTTACCCAAACGGATGTAATTAAACGCGTCGATCAGGGCGTTTCCTGAAGAAGCACAGGCCGATACGGTGACGTAAGTAGGTCCACGGAATCCGTGACGAATAGAGATCAGTCCGGCAGAACTATCCGCAATCATTTTGGGAATAAAGAAGGGATTGAATCGGGGGTTTCCATCGCCACCGCCAAAATTCAATACTTCATCCTCAAACGTTTTGAGTCCACCAATACCCGCACCCCAGATCACACCGATCCGATCCAGGTCTACTTTTTCTTTATCGATGCCCGCGTCAGCAATCGCCTCATCGGCGGTTACGACGGCGTACTGGGTAAACCAGTCCATCTTGCGGGCCTCTTGGCGAGGAATGTACGCCTGTACGTCAAAGTTTTTTACCTCACAGGCAAATTTGGTACGGAAACGGGTGGCATCGAACCGCGTAATGAGATTGGCACCGCTGACGCCTCGGGTCAGTCCGTCCCAGTATTCCTCTACCGTATTTCCTATGGGGGTAAGAGCTCCTAGTCCAGTGACAACAACTCGCTTTAATTGCATAGCGTAATAGTTTTATAATCAGGTCCGATGATTGACTTGCCCCTCTTACGTAGAGATTGTTTAGCAAGAAAAATCCTAACCAATAGAATCAAAAAAATGTGCTAATCCGAAAAGAGGCACCGAAATGCCCTTTTTCAAATTAGCACCGCTGATAGATGTTACTTACTTGGCGTGTTCTTCCAGATAGGCAACAGCCTGACCGACCGTCGTGATCGTTTCAGCCTGATCGTCGGGAATAGACACATTGAATTCTTTTTCAAATTCCATGATGAGTTCCACGGTATCGAGCGAGTCAGCCCCGAGGTCATTCGTAAAGCTAGCTTCCGGCGTCACTTCCGACTCCTCCACGCCCAATTTGTCAACGATAATCTGCTTGACTTTAGCCGAGATTTCTGACATTGTGTTTGAGTGATTTGGTTCAAAAAACGTCGCAAAGAAAATTACTTGAATGCAGATTGTCAAACATATTTTTCGGAGCGAGCGTTTATTAAAAAAAATTTTCGGTTTTAAAATTCGATTAAATCAGCGTTGCTTCGCTTTTCCCTGCCTTTTTCTAATGCAATTCTAATGCATAAAAAAAGAGAAAGTCGGTCTGACTTTTCTCTTTTCAGTCGTGTACAAAAAGGATTTTCTATTCGTTCGAAACCTGGCTAGCTCCTGAGGTATTGGCAGTTACGGACGGATGACCCCGATACCGCACCTGACTGGCTCCGCTGGCATCGGCCAATAATTTTTCGGTTACGTAGATGCGAGCCGAGCTGGCTCCGGAAACATTTACGTTCGCCTGACCTACTTTAAATTCTTCGCCTTTAAAAATGGTAGCACCCGAAATTTTTCCGTCAAGACTTTCCGCATTTCCGTTTAAAGTAACCTGCGAAGCACCCGACAAATCCATTTGTACCTGTTTGGCCCGCGTATCAATGCTGACCTGCGAAGCTCCGGAAATATCAATATTCATTCGATTTTGGCTACCGAAACCTGATACTTTGGCCTGGGAAGCTCCGCTGAATCGTACCCCCGTCAGGGCGGGCATGGTGATGTGGACGTGTACCCGCTGACGGTTATTCGAACGCCGGTGCATTTCCCGGTACCGAATCCGAAGCTGACCGCTGCTAACATTGGCCTCCAACTCGTCGAGGTCTTTCTGTTCGCCTTCTACTTCTACTTTAAAATTGCCCGGCTTCACGTCAATGATAAAGGCAGAACCTAAATCCAGACGGTCAAAATTGCTGAGATTGAATGTTTTTCTGGTCTGTGCTCCTACTGTGGTAGCCACGAGCAGGCTCAGGAAAAAGAATACGGAGGTCAAGAATTTCGTGTGCATCACGGCTTTTGCAGGTTTCATGGTGAGTGTATAGCGGAAAGATGTTTTTGCTTAAAGATTTGTTGCATAGCGAATTAAAAAATACCGGACTTTTGTAGCTGCCGAAAGAATCCGTATCTTTGCGGCTCATTTCGGCAACCGCTCGACCTGTGGGATTCGATGTTGCCGATCTATCAATGAGTTAGACCATTTTAACAAAACTCTTTCAGAGGTCATGAGTGATCTGATCAAACTGGTGGAAGCTGATAATTCAGCTCGCCGGACCGACATCCCCGATTTCAAATCTGGCGATACGCTTAATGTTCACGTAAAAATTCGTGAAGGCAATAAAGAACGTATCCAGGTTTTCACTGGTGCGGTAATTCAACGCAAAAATTCTGGTACGAATGGCGAAACGTTTACGGTACGTAAAGTATCTAATGGCGTTGGCGTAGAGCGTATTTTCCCCCTTCTTTCGCCCAACATCGACAAAATCGAAGTGGTACGTCGCGGTCTGGTACGTCGTGCTCGTCTGTACTACCTGCGTGGCAAACAAGGTAAGGCTGCCAAAATCAAGGAAAAGAAAAAATAGCTTTGAGCTACTCCCTTTTAAAGGTCGTTCTTGTACAGAACGACCTTTTTTTGTGCCCGATTCGGAAGTTTTACGCTTTCCTTCTTTATTTTTACCATCCTTGCCTATACTGAATTTAGCTATTCCTCTCTAGACACATGAAAATTGACTCACATCAGCACTTCTGGCAGTATGATCCCATTCGGGATGCCTGGATTACCCCCGCCATGCAGCCCATCCGACGGGATTTTTTCCCAGAAGACCTCCAACCGCTACTTGAGAACACCGGTATTGATGGCACTGTAGCTGTACAAGCTGATCAATCAGAAGCTGAAACGGAATTTTTACTTACGCTGGCGGAGCAACATAATTTTATCAAGGGTGTCGTAGGCTGGGTGGATTTACGGTCGGAAACGCTAAGCGAACGGCTGGACCATTTCAAGGCATTTCCCAAACTCAAAGGCTTTCGTCATATCGTACAAGCGGAACCGGATGATCTATTTCTGCTCCGGACGGAGTTTATGGAAGGCGTGCGTACCCTTGGTGAGTATGGCTATACTTATGATGTATTGATTTACCCAAAGCACCTTCCCGTCGCCCGCGAATTGGCTACTCGTTTGCCCTATAACCGATTCGTGGTTGATCATGGAGCCAAACCCCTGATTAAACAGGGCGAACTGGAAAAATGGACGGCCGATATTCAATCGTTGGGTAAACGCGAAAATGTTTGCTGCAAGGTATCCGGACTAGTGACGGAAGCCGATTGGGAAAACTGGTCACTTAAACAGCTTCGCCCCTATCTGGACGTCATTTTCGAATCCTTCGGTACTTCCCGTACCATGTTTGGTTCCGATTGGCCCGTTTGTCTGGTTGCTTCCGCTTACGAACGCTGGGTAGAGATACTAAACGAATACATGAAACCGTTTTCGGAAACTGAAAAAGCTCAATTCTGGGGAGTCACGGCTACTGAATTTTATAATTTATAAGGTTATCTTACTACGATTAGTCTCTTTTGGTATAGTCAGGCTTGGTATCGTTACTAAGAAACTGATCCCTTGAGAAACTTTTAACGCATTCGTAATGAATCTAAACCTAACCAATAAAGTCATCATTGTTACGGGCGGTGCCAAAGGCATTGGCGAAGGAATTAGTAAAGTGCTGGCTACCGAAGGAGCGATTCCGGTTATTATTGGTCGTAGTGAGTCCGATAATTTGAAAACAGTAGCAGCGATTGAAGCGGCGGGTGGTCAGGCCTTTCAGGTACCTGCCGAATTGACCCAGCCCAGCGAATGCGAAAAGGCCGTTCGATTGACGCTGGAGAAATTTGGTGTCATCGATGGACTGGTCAATAACGCCGGGGTAAACGATGGAGTAGGTCTGGAAACGGGCACTTATGAAGACTTTGTAGCTTCACTGCACAAAAACCTGATTCATTATTACCTGATGGCTCAGTATGCGTTGCCTGCTCTGAAAGCATCACAGGGAGCCATTGTCAATATTGGCTCAAAAACGGCTGAAACGGGTCAGGGAGGTACGTCTGCTTATGCCGCCGCGAACGGAGGCCGCAATGCTCTTACCCGCGAATGGGCCGTTGAACTGCTTAAATACAATGTTCGGGTCAACGCAGTGATTGTAGCCGAAAGCTGGACGCCCCTGTACGAACGCTGGATCAATGGCTTACCCAACCCGGAAGAAAAACTCAAGGAAATTACCCGCAACATTCCCTTACAGCAACGCATGACCACCACCGAAGAACTCGGTACTACGGTCGCCTTTTTGTTATCCAACAAATCCAGTCATACCACTGGTCAGCTCATCCACGTGGACGGCGGATACGTACACTTGGACCGGGCTTTGGCGAATGCTTAATCAGGGAGTTTGAAAGGTTTAAAGTTTAAGAATGGTTTGAGAAGTTTAATGATTAAGGCAAACCTTACACTTATCAAACCTCAAACCCTTTTAAACCTCTTCTAATACTAAACGTTACTACCTCCTCACACTGCTTTTAATTTTCCCTCTAATCCTTCCTTTCATGGCACTTGGACCATCGTCTGAAAAAGTAAAAATTAAAGATGGCTCGGCTTCTGGCAGTTATCTGATTCCCTTTGCTCTGGTTACGAGCTTGTTTTTTTTATGGGGCCTTGCCAACTCGCTGAATGGCTCGCTGATCAAGCAATTTCAGATTGCCTTGGACTTAAGTCGTTTTCAGGCTGGTATTGTTGATTTCGCTTTTTATCTGGGCTATTTCTTCATGGCTCTCCCGGCGGGATACGTCATGCGAAAGTTTGGCTACAAGAAAGGCATTCTCTTTGGCCTGATTCTGTACGCGGCTGGAGCTTTTCTGTTTTACCCCGCCGCCAGTGCCCGCGTGTACGGATTCTTCCTCTTTGCTCTCTTCATGATTGCCAGTGGCATTGCCTTTCTGGAAACGGCAGCGAACCTGTACGTAACGGTATTGGGCGATCCGGAAACGTCAGAATGGCGATTGAATTTTTCCCAGTCTTTCAACGGGATTAGTCTGATCTTAGGTCCCATTATCGGAGCGTTGTTCATTTTCTCCCAAACTGAGTACACGCCTGAAATGCTGGCAGCCATGCCCGCTGCCGAAGTAGAGGCTATACGGGTACAGGAAGCTCTCTCGGTGCAGGGGCCTTATCTGGCTATTGGTTCCATCGTAGCTTTTGTAGCCTTGATCTTTGCGGTAGTGAAAATGCCGGAAGTGGGGGCGGAAGAAGAAAAATCAGCCGGAAAAATCTCTATTACGCACCTATTCCGTCACAAACACTTGGTATACGGAATTATTGCTCAATTTGCCAACGTGGGTGCTCAGTCCGTACTCTGGGGTTATTTCGTGGATTTCAAACTGGATTTTTCTCGGGAAACCCACTGGGTTCTGGCCGAAGGCTGGATGAAGATCATCAGCAGTGTCAGTGGACTTGACGCCTCTTCGCTTTCCAATACCCAAATCGCTGGGTTCCACGCTTCGTTTGCACTGGTACTGTTTATGCTGGGTCGCTTTGTAGGTACTTCCCTCATGACTCGGATGCCCGCCCAACGTGTACTTACGATCTACTCCGTAGCCGCCGTGGCTTTCGTAGCCATCGCTGGCCTTGCGGGTGGCCTGGTCGCCGTGATTTGCCTGAGCATGACGTACTTCTGCCAGTCCATCATGTTCCCCACCATTTTCGCCTTAGCGACCAAAAATCTGGGCGTTGAAGCAAAGATGGCGTCCTCTTTAATTATCATGAGTATCGTTGGCGGAGCGGTACTACCCCTAGTAGCGGGTCTGCTTTTCCCATCCGGAGCTGCTATGGCCTTGCTGGTACCCTTTGTCTGCTTTGCTTATGTCGTGTTTTTTGCCATTAAAGGATACAAAGCCGATTAGCCGGCCTGATTCATTTCCCAACGCATCGCCAGAAGCCGGACCCTTACCGGCTTCTGGCCATTTAGAGCTTTCCTTCTATCTAAATTTTTCTTAAAGCCGATCCTTTCCCCCTATCTTTGTGTTTATATAGATAGTTTGCGATAGTCTGTTTTCAATTTGTCTAAGAAAGTAGTAGCTTTTTCTACCTACCCTTCCTATCCTGACCGAAAGCGTAGACGATTATGGGGCCGTGAATCGTTCCATGAGAGAACCGCAAACTGAACACTAAAAACTGAAAACTAAATCGAATGAGTGGATGGATTATGGCCGGGCAGTTATTGCTGGGCCTTTCGATACTGGTAGGTTTACACGAGTTTGGCCACTTCTTCTTTGCCAAACTTTTCAAAATCCGCGTCAACAAGTTTTATATCTTTTTTGATTTCCTTTTCCCCCTACCCAACGTTGCCAACTTCGCCCTTTGGAAGAAGAAAATTGGGGATACAGAATATGGTATTGGCTGGTTCCCCTTAGGAGGTTACGTTCAGATTGACGGAATGGTGGATGAAACGCAGGAAGCCAATCAGTTGGCTTCTGAACCCCAGCCCTGGGAATTCCGCTCCAAACCCGCCTGGCAACGTCTCTTGGTAATGTTGGGAGGAATCATTGTCAACGTCATCACGGGAATTATCATTTTCTCATCCCTCTCGTACCAGAACGGCTACAATTACATCCCCGTCTCCGAAGTAAACAAGAACGGGATTGTTGCGGGCGAACTGGCTCAGGAAATCGGGCTGCGTACGGGTGATAAAATCCTGAAAGTAAACGGTCAGCCCATTGAAGACTTCCGTCAGGATGTAGTAGGACAGGTTTTGCTTGAATCCAACAGCAATTACACCGTCGAACGGGATGGCAAAGAGCTGGTCATTCCCATCCGGAACGATTTGGCGGGCTTACTGGCTCGGGATAACAATCCTGAGCGTTTCATCAGCACCTTCGCCACCCTGGGCGAAGTAGTGAAAGTAGCCGAACCGGAAAAACCGGGTTTGTTTGCCAAGATTCTAGGTGAGAAAAAGCAGAACCTACCAGCCTACGAAGCGGGTATGAAGGAAGGCGACAAAGTGGTTAGTATTAATGGTAAGCCCCTGACATATTACCACGAATTTTCTCAAACGGTAGCGGCGAATAAAGGCAAAGTTATCGATGTGGTGGTTGATCGGAAAGGTAAGATGCTGACGCTTAAACCCCGCGTAACTCCCGAAGGTAAACTGATGGTTTTCCTGAATCGGACGCCTTTACAGACGCCGGCTCACGTGGATTACAATTTCGGTCAGGCTCTGTCAGCGGGTACCTACGATGCCTTCGACGTAGTAGCGAAAAACGTAAAAGGTTTTGGTAAGATTTTTAAAGGTGAAGTAGCCGCTAGCGATGCCATCAGTGGCCCGGTAGGAATCAGTAAATTATACGGTGAAATCTGGGATTGGAATCACTTCTGGACGGTAACGGGTCTGCTTTCGATGGCTTTGGCCTTTATGAATGCCCTGCCGATTCCGGCCCTCGACGGTGGTCACGTTATTTTCCTGCTATATGAAATGATTTTCCGCCGGGCTCCTTCGGAAAAATTCCTCGAACGGGCCCAGCAAATTGGTACCATTTTGTTGCTAGGCTTGATGGTCTTTGCGATTGGTAATGACTTGTTTAAGTAAATGATGAAGTGTCTAAACCTGCGGCCCTGGCTGAGTGTAGTACTGATCTTGGCCTGTGTACCGTTGTTTTCTGCCTTTCACCGGAACAAACATGATTTCCACAACAGCCTGACCGAAATGCGTTATGATGCTCGGAACAAGGTGTTTGAAGTAGAAATCAAGCTGTTTACCGATGATCTGGAAACAGCTTTGAATAAAGGTCGGTCGGGAGCTAAAATCCGTATTCAAGACAAAGATCAGAATGATCGATTAGTTGAGGCGTATATCCGTAAGCACTACAAGTTTTTAAACGCAGCGGGTCAGGCGAAAGCTTATCAGTACGTCGGAAAACAGAATGAAGTCGATGCTACCTGGATTTTTGTGGAAATGCCCTTTACGGAGAACATTAAAGGCTGTAAGCTCCAGCAATCAGCTCTAACGGATATTTTTGATGATCAGCAAAACATTGTCAATCTGACCTTTGGCTCCGAGAAAAAGTATTTCCTTTTTAACGAGAAAATACCAACTCGGGTGATTGAATAGTACTTATCATACTGATAAAAAAGAGGCGGACTGATTGTATCAGTCCGCCTCTTTTTTATCAGTATTTTTCAGCTACCTCCCCAATCAAACTTATTCCTTCACCAGCCGTCCCCCTCGCAGTAGCTCATACACTTTCTCAATATCCGGGTCCTGATTTGCCAGCAGATCAATCGCGGTAAAAGTGATCGGATGATCAGGAATAACGCCGTGCCCTTCGTTTGGATCGGTTACAGCCGTTAAGGCTTTGAAAAGCGGAAACCGGATGCGTAGATGGCTTTGCGGTAAGGTTAAATAGGGGATGGTCCAGGCCGTACAGCCGTTGCGACCCCCACCCGTCTCGCGACCAATGATGACGGCCCGTTTCCAGAACTGTAAATTAGCGGCGGTAATAGACGAAGCTGAAAAAGAGCCTCCGTTGGTTAGAATATACATATCCCCGTGGTAGCCGTACTTGCGAACGGGCTTTTGCGTACGCGTAGCATGGCGAATGATCCGCCGACCATCGGGCAACCTTTTGGCCACCACTTTCAGCATGAAGGTACGGGCCAATCGTTCGTTCGTATAACGATTATACGTCGACGAATGCGGCAGGCTTTCCACGGACTGATACGCCTGAAAGGGCTGATCCATCACGTACCGCATCAGCAAATTACTGGCAGCCACACGACCACCCCCATTGTTACGCAAATCCAGTACTAGGTGCTGGATATGGTTGCGTTCAATCTGCCGGAACAATCGCCGAAACAACCGACGGTAATTATTGATACTAAAGGTATTTAAATCCAAAATAGCCAGACTGGAATCCCGTGAAGAAATCGATAAATGGGCATGTCGGTTACCATACGTTTTTGTCGGTGTTAGTGCGGGCACGCGAGTGGGCCGAACCTGTCCCGTTACGGGCCGAACGGACGCTACAACAGCCCCTTTAGGCTTTTCTTCTTTTTTCCACTGAATCTGGTACGTTTTTTCCTGCTTCAACGAATCCAGTACCGTTACATCATACGTCTCTTTTTCGCCGTACCAATAGCGGTAATACGTCGGGAAATTATTTAGAATCGTAGTATTCTTAAAGGTTTGATTATAGCCATCCGAAATCACTAGGCTCCGTAAGGTATGGTACACTTCACGGGCGGGGCGGCCATCAATTTTCACTACTTCCTGCCCTTTCCAAAGCTCGGGCTGATTACTAAAATTAGAGGAAACAAAAATTCGGTCGGTCATTTCAAACACACTCAACGGAAAATCCTTGGGCGTATGGTGTTTTCGCCAACGTTCAAAGCTTCTCGAACCCCTCACATTCGTATGCCCACAATGGATTAGCTCAACCAGAGGATCAAGCTGACGCCGAAATTCCATTTCCGTCATGGGGCGATTCAAGGCCTGTACGGTCGCGTCAAATGCCGAATCGAGCTTCGCTTTCGAGGTATACCAGTATAAGCCCGGATGTCCGGCCTCCAGGCTGGCTCGCATGATCTGGAAATCTTTCTGTAATTGTTGCGGCTGATACATGCGTTCGGGCGAATACGCTCGAGGAGAGCAGGCGGATAGACCTACCCCGATCAACAACCAACTAAACAGACTTCTCATAGATAGCCGGAATACGGTTTTACGCACGAATGAATTCAAAGTAATGGCGTAACTTTTTTCGGAGGAACTTAATATCATTTCAGAAAAATTCTTGCTCCTCGACCCTGAGTGTCAGCTACTCAGGCGGAGTAAAAATACAAATTCTTAACACGTTTGGAACCGATTAATTCCAAACGGTCTTAATTTTATATAAACGAAATCAACCCCGAAAAAGGTATGGCGACGGCGAATCTCACTTTGATTGAAGCTCTGCGAAGAACGGTACGGAATCTAAACAGCGGCAAACCCTACATGTGGGGCCACATGGGAGCCTGCAACTGCGGTAATCTGGCTCAGGAACTAACGCAACTTACGAAAGCCGATATTCACGCGTATGCATTGCAGGGCCGTGGTGACTGGCGTGAACAAATAGAAGAATATTGTCCGACGAGCGGTTTGCCCATGGATTTACTCATTGCGGATCTCTTACAACACGGGCTTACAACTACCGATTTACAACATTTGGAACGACTTTCGGATCCGAAAGTCAAGAACCAAATTCCGCTGGAACGTCGGAATCAAATGCGGCACAATGTTCGGGAAGATGTTATACTCTATCTTCAAACCTGGGCGAATGTATTGGAAGAAGAGTTATTGGCGGCCATGCCCCTACCCGACTTTGAGCGTACACCGGAAGGTTCGCTCGCGGTATCACTTTATTGAAAGCCCCGGGGCTGAGCCAGCTCAAAGTAGCCAAAGTCACTCGTAGAGTTTTGCGAGTTCATAAGCACCCGACGCAAGCCAATGGATTTGTTGGTTCGGCGAATGAGTGATTGGGAAGAATACGCTCCTTTCGGCACGTATTGACTGCTAGCATCGATCGATGCCGGTAACTTTTTGGGATAAATGAGCGTACTACTAGGTTGCAAATCCAGCCCATCGAGTATGTACTGATTCGGAATCTGTACCTGAAGTGGCGTACTACTAGTTACGATACGTACATTCGGCGTAGGTACTTTGGGCCATTGCATAACGTTCGCCTTGGTTCGAAACAGTACAATTGCCTCGGTCCCACCTGGATTCATTTCCCAGGCCAGATTGGCACAATAGACAACTCGCAAGTTCGGTACGGCTACATTATCTATGTCGGTCGTTTTCCGGCCTAGTACTACTTCAAAGTCAGCGGTACTTAAATCAACCGTCAATTCCGGTTTTTTCGTTACCAGTTTCTTGCCGTCCGTCGTAGTGTACCCCACTTTATGATTCTGGGCATTTTGAGCGATAACGATACTTTCGCCTGGTCGCACGCGGTACTGACTGCCCGTACCCGGAATCATCACTACGGTATGAGCGTAGCTGTATTCAGTATTCGTTGTGGCTTTCGAAGGATCAGGAATGTTTAGGGATTTACTCCAGTCGTACTGGCCCGTGGCTGCTACGAGGTACTCGGTAGGTATAGTTTTCGACTCAACTCCACTTAGAAATCCAATGTACAGACTGTCAGCGTAGAGGTCGGCATTGGAATTATTGTATACTTCTACAAACTGATCACGGATACCGACGCCGTTAAGCGTATCCGAACCCGCGTAATACACCTGTTTAATCAGCCAGCCGCCCAGAGGCTTCACTCGCAACGTTATGGTAGCCTGTTGAGGCCCCGCCAGACTAAAGCTTTGATTAACTAGTGAATCCATCAGAATCACATCTTCATCCACGGAAATTCCCGTATGAGCCCGGTATTCATCCATCTGAATCAGACGGCGGGCTTTTACCTGGTAGGTGCCTCCTACCATCTCCTCAAAACGTACGATTCCTTCGGCATTGGCAATCGCCCGCCACGGACCATTACCGCTACGGTCTTCCAGTACGACTTCCGTACCGATGGGTGAAAGTCCCGCATTTTTGAGAGCCGGTTCAAGCTCTATCTTGATTTGTATGGTGGTTACATCCAGAGCTGGATCCAATTCCAGGCGGCAGGAAAGCAATCCAAGCCAAAGCACAAGCAAGCTACACCAGCAGTAAATACCTTTCATAACGGGTTGTATAGAGCACTCCTACAGGCTTCAAAAGTACACAGAAAAGGCCGGAATGAAAATTTAGGCTACCTTTGCTCCGGTTTTCCACACGACTAGGAGTGGTCTATCTTTTTTAGGATTGTTATAGCTCCTATACGTAGCCTGAAATGCCTACTACAGGGTCCATTTCAGGTTTTATTATTTTCATCGTTAAAAAACTTGTCTATCATGCAAGCTAAATCGGGCGACAATGTTCGCGTTCATTACACAGGAAAGTTAACCAGTGGAGTCGTTTTTGATTCATCTGCTGGACGGGAACCACTGGAATTCACGCTGGGTAGCGGAATGGTTATCGCCGGTTTTGATTCAGGTATTACAGGTATGCAAGTGGGCGAAAAGAAAACCGTCCACATTCCAGTAGCCGAAGCTTACGGTCCCTCTGATGAAAATCTGGTTTTCGAATTTAATCGCAGTGATCTGCCTAAGGATATTCCTTTTGAAGTAGGTATGCAACTCAACATGCACGCCGATGGCGAAGGTCAGGTTGTACCCGTAACGGTAACGAGTGTATCAGAAGATAAAATTTCTGTAGACGCCAACCACCCCCTGGCTGGTCAGGATCTGGTGTTTGAAATTGAACTCGTTAGCGTTAACTAATGATATAGAAAATCCGCGAGTCTCGCTAGGTCGTACTCGCGGATTTTTACTTCGAACTTTCTCTCTTTTATTATAGTTTAGGGCATAAAATCCAATACCCCAAGCTAGATGAGACAGCGTGTATACCTGGTTGATGATGACGAAGATGACCGTTTTTTTGCCGAACAGGGTCTGAGTGAGAATGCCGATTGTGAAATCAACTTTTTTACGAATGGCGAAGAGCTTATCCGTCATTTACAACACTTGTCTGGAACACAGTTTCCCAATCTTATCTTCCTGGATTTAAACATGCCCCGAATGAATGGTTTTGAAACCCTTGAGGTACTCAAAACGAACCCGCAGTGGGGCACTATCCCCGTCATTGTCCTGACGACTTCTAATAGTATTCATGAAAAAGAAAAAGTACTGGCTTTAGGAGCGATGGATTTTCTTACTAAACCCAGTGATTTTACTCGTCTGACCGAAATTCTTGCTTCGTTGAGCCCCTGTTGGCGTGATGAGGCTTAGCCCCGCCGGGCAGCCAGCCCAGATGCGTATGCTTGAAATCATCCGTATACTTTAGTCCGTAGCCCAACATCCGATCCATACAGGAGTGAGCAAAGAGTATTAAACCCGCCAGCTCCACATTCGGCTGTTGGCCATACCAGCCTAGCGTCAGTATCGCCAGAGCCAATCCTTTGTGGTGGCCTAAGTTGTATGTGAAAGCTCCTATTTTGGTCGAAACCGCGTACCCCAGCATCGAAAGATCTGGTATCAGCAGCACCGTCGGAAACACCCACCAGGCAAAGTCCATCTGGCTAAAGACCAGAATGGAAATCAGAAATTGAATAACTTCTTCGGAACGTAACCAGTTTTTCATCATTCAGTCGTTTACGGGATTCAAAAGTGCATATTAAACATCCCCTATCTATGACAACGTGGGTTTACGTACCTCTGGATTAATCAAGTCGCTCTCAATAACGCCATCGCGAAGCCGGATGATGCGGTGCGAATACTGAGCGATGTCCTCTTCGTGGGTTACCATAACAATGGTATTGCCTTTGGAATACAACTGATCAAACAGATCCATGATTTCGTAGCTGGTCTTCGTATCCAGGTTTCCGGTAGGCTCATCGGCGAGTAGAATCGAAGGGTCATTGACCAGTGCCCGAGCCACCGCTACGCGTTGTCGCTGGCCCCCCGAAAGTTCGTTGGGACGGTGATGAGCCCGGTTTTCCAGCCCTACGCCCTTCAGCGTCAACATAGCTTTTTCAATGCGATCCGCTTTGGAGTATCCCGCATAAATCAAGGGCAAAGCCACGTTCTCAAGGGCCGTTTGGCGAGGTAATAGGTTAAACGTCTGAAAGACAAAGCCGATTTCTTTATTACGGATTTCGGCCAATTCATTTTCACCCATGCGACTTACGTCGTGACCATTTAGAATATACGAACCCGAAGTCGGTGTATCCAGACAGCCCACAATGTTCATCAGCGTACTCTTGCCCGAACCCGACGGCCCCATAAACGCCACGTATTCGCCTTTTTGAATGGCAATCGTAATTTCTTTGAGGGCCTCTACTACTTCGGTGCCCATTACGTAGCGTTTGCGGATCTGTTTGGTTTCGATGATATTCATGGGAGATATTCGGGCTCACGCCAGCGATCGGTACACGGCCAGCGTCTGATCAATGCAATCCCGCAGTTGAAAACGTTTCAGTCGTTCCGTTCCCCGGGCTACAAGCTGTTTTTTCAGTTCGGTATCCATCAGTGTCGTTTCCAAGGCATGAATCAGATCATCACGATCGGTCGCTTTAAAGTATACGGCAGCGTCAGCGGCTACTTCACGAAAACATTCGGTATCGCTAAGTAACAAGGGGCAACCAGCTTTAAATGCTTCCAGAATCGGTAATCCGAAGCCTTCGTAAAGCGATGGATACACAAATAACTGCGAATTCTGGTACAAAAAATTCAATTCTTGATCAGTGGCATTTATGTGTCGTACGCGGTTACTTAAGCCTAATCGTTGGATCAGCTCGCGTTCGGCTACTTGAATTGGGCCGCCACCCGTAAGAATCAAATGCAGATCCGGCATACGCGAGGCTATCGCCTTGAAGGCATTGAAAAACAGATAGAAATTTTTGTAGCCACTCCGATCTCCCACAAACAGTACGTACGATTCCGGCAGGTTCGGCAGGGCTTGTACCTGGAGTGGTTTTTCCACTTCCATGCCGTGGTAAATCACCTGTACTTTAGCCGGATCAACGGGAAACAAGTCCAGTAAGTCTTTTTTCGTAGTCTCAGAAATCGCAATAATGGCATCGGCCCGCTCGATATTCAATCGCTTCTGTTGCGTCAGTGGATCCCGTGCCCAGAAATATTCCGGCATCCGCTCGTAGGTCATGTCGTGAATGGTAACGACCAACGGCTTCTTCAAATAAGGTAAAAAATACGGATCATAGTAGGTAGGATGAAAAACGTCAAACGCGTTTTTCTTTAGTAATTGCTTGCAGTAGTATTGGTTTAGCTGATAATCGTAATTGGGATTCTTACTTAGTAAGCGATCATACAGCGGACCTTTCAACCGTAACGGTTCCTCGTGCAGGTAATGATTCTTCGTGTGCAGAACACCGAGTTGATACTGCATATCAGCCGTATGCCGGATACCCTCCAGAATGGTAGCAAAGTACCGACTGATGCCTCCGTATTTTTGCGTAGTAAATTTCTGATGATCAATAAATATGGTAGACATACGAATTCCTGAAGCGATTAATTTGGATAAGTAACAGTTGCCGATGCATTCGTTGAGTGGAGCATTAGCTATTTATACTTTTATCCAAGTGGATGGTACCAGGTCTTTCGTATCCCAGGTGGGTTGGTTTTTATACCAGCGGGCTGGAGCAATGACCTGTTTAGCCGGATTTGGATTCAACCAGGCTCCCCACCAACTGAACGAACTATTGGCAATGATGTGATGCTGGCAGCGACTCATCAGTACCAGGTCGGCCACGTCGGCATTCGGACCAGTATTTCGTACAAAAACAGCCGTTTCGGGTAAATCAAGATTCTCGCGTACCCAATCAGGTTCATCACTGAAGACGTAAAATTGGGGATTGGCTACTTGCTGATGCAATTGAGCCAAGGCCCGCTGGTAATACTCCAGTCCTAGAAATCCAAAGGTTTGGCTGAACTCTGGGTGGTGTACGTAATCACCCCGGCGGACGTGCACAGAAATCGGAACCGCCGCGGCTTTGATCTGCTCTTCGTATCCTTCAAATTCCGGACTCGGTACCGTCTTGAGCGTTAAATCCTGACGAATGATCGCTGCACTTTCCGCAAAATAGCGTTCGGATTGCCAGAAACCATCGAGCGTAATGCAAGCCGCCCGAGTCTGTAGTATCGTAGGATCAAAATGGAAATGAGGCTCTTTCAAAAAACGAAACAGCGGGGGCAAGCTCCGATTCGGTAATAGCTTCGTTGCTTTTGAGACGTACAGCAAGGGAGAATCCTGCAGTAAGTGGAGCGGAACCGTAAAATGATTGAGTTTAAACTTACGGGGTGTATCCGTAGCGTATTCCTGGATGAAATAGCTCAAATCCAGGTACAGGCGGGCTCGGTTTTTTAAAGCCAGGTGCCGGGCTACAGCGTACTGAAACAGCTGATTCCCTAATCCACTGGTAATCCTACTTATGATCATTTACATCGGTTTTTACGTGGCGGAGTAATACCGGATTTCCTAGTCAAGGGAATAAACAACGGTTAATTTTCTGTAAAATACGTGTACCAAGCTTAGTTATAAAACAAACGGTACTGAAAGGGCAAAATAATGTTCGACACTGACTCTTTGGATACGAATACTTCGGCGGAATTGGGGTCCGAAATTAAAAAATAAGCCCCGCTTATCATACGGGGCTATCTACCTGCAACCTATACTTTATTTCTGCATAAAGGAGCTGTACGCTGAAACGCATCACTTGCTTACTGAAAGTCATTTCGCCGTTTCTCTATCAAAGCCAGCTTTTGTTGATACATAGGTAAGAACTGTCCGTAAGCCGCAGGATTGTTTTCCTGAAGAACACGTAGCTTATCGGCCGCATAGTTGGTCAGTCCCATATCCAAGCACTGGATGATGTAAAGCTCTAAAATCTCGGGCGAATCCTCCCGGTAACGCAGAGCATTGAACAATGCATTGTACGCCTGCTGGGGCTGATTTCGTCGGTTTGCTTCAGCCGTAAACCGCTGCAATACTTTCACATTGATCGGATTACGTACTAGTTCTTGTGAACCATCACCCGTCCAGCTTTTGGGGGCTTCCTGCTCTAGCGAAATTTCCCGGTTCAAGAACGCCGCCAGTGGTTTTCGCCAACGATCGCCGCTGGCTGCCGTATCGGCCATGGCCCGGGCGGAAAGTAAGTCAAGCCCCTGCAATTTATTGCCGTGGTAATACGCAAGCAGGGCATTTAAATACTGCAAATCGTCCGCATACGAGGCGTTGTTTTCTTTCTGAATGAAGGTCTGTAGAGCAGCTTCCGTTACGAAGGGTGTTTTCCCGGCTTTAAGCTGAGCCAGCGACGCATTGGAAAGTAGAGCGAATTCGGCCAGGGTTAATACCGAATCACGGCTTATGGAAAGTGACGGCTCCGTCGTTTTTCCCGTAATCAAGGCTAGAGCCGACTGGTTAACCTGCACCGGCACATACGCCGAAGCCCGTTGTTCCGCCAACGTTTCAGCGGCTTTCCAGTCCCCTTTTCGCAAGTACAGAGCCATCAGGTTCGTGGTGGGTACGCCGGACTGATTGGTTAAATCAATCGCTTTTTCGTAGTAGTAACGAGCCGAATCCAGGCCATTGGCCTTGGCGTGCAGATACGCGAGATTCGACAAGAGTTCGCCGTTGTTGGGGAAACGTTGCTGGGCTTCACGAGCCGTAAAAAAGGCGTCAAAGGCCAGCTCTTCGTTCATCAAACTCCGCGTCAGACCAGCGTAAGCGTAGGGCGAGGGCTGCTTAGCCAAAGCCTGCCGGAAAAACCGAGCCGCTGACGCAAAATCACCCTGTATCCAAGCCAGTGAAGCCAGCCCGTAATTGGATTTATGATTCTGGAATTCGAAGGTTACCCCCTGCTGGTAAAAAGTTTCGGCCAGACGATAATCCTGCCGGGCCGTTGCCAAATCGCCCTGGGTGTTGTAATAACCCGCTACGGCTTGCTGAATGGGGAAAAAACTGTTGTTGTATAACAGAAGGATGGTCAGAATAACGGATAATCCACGGACGTGAAAACGGTTGAAATACGCCGGTTTGAACAACACCCGGTAAACCGCTTTACCATCCCGCATGAGCGTTCCAAAATTGAAAAACACGTAAAAGAAGAACAAACCACCGCCCGTCAGGTGCGTATAGCTGATCGCGTCCTCCAGGGCTTCAATGGCCGGATCATTGGCGGTACTGTTTACGTACGCGAGTACGGAGAAGCTGACGGCGGCCAGTCCCAGGTACAGCAGCGATCCCTGCGGAGCATAGGGCCAGGAAGCGGCCTCCTGATCATCGCGTTTCTTTTGTCCCCAGATCCCCAGAATCGCTGAAATCCCAAAGACTACGAATGGATTCACGTACAACAGATTCCAGTCGATCATTTTTGTGTTGTGCAGCTGGGTCAGGAGCAGGTTCCCCAGGTAAAAAAGAGTAAGAAAAGCAAAGTTAGGCAGGCTATTGCGACCCGACTGACTCGTAGCTAACCAGACCAGCCCAATCATAATTTCGAAGGACACCCAGAACGAAAACGCCACCACCAGTACTATCCCGGCAGGATAGCTAAAGGCCAGTAGATCAGCCGGTATCGCTTTTCCTACCGTGCAGAACAGAGTCAGTATAAGGGCAACCAGCACGGCAAAGGCTACTACGCGTACGCTTAGACTGGCGTAGGTACGAAAGGCCTGAAAATAGAAACTTAGTCCTATTAAAGGTGCTACGACTAGAATGGTAACCAAACGGTCCGTCCGGCCCCAAACGGCATCCAGTTGCAGTGTACTGAGGAGTATAATTAAAACCGTAGTAGCTCCGAAATACCACAGACGTGGCAAAGCCGTACTGGCGGCCAAGGCCAGTACACAGCCCAGCAGGGCTAAAGCTAGGCAAATCCAGTCATTTACGGGATGCAGTACCGACATGGGCGAGGCCACAAACTGTTCGGTCAGGGCGTAGGCCGTTGCCGGAATTTGAAAGGACGAGCCTCCGGCCTGAAACTGATCGAGAACAAAGGGCATCTCGCCGAGTTCGCTCAATACGTCCCAGTGAATAACCGAATCAACGCCCTGAAAGGCAAAGAAAGTCCATCCGAGCAATCCGGCGATGAATACAAAAAGACTTACATAAAATAGCCTCTGGTACGACCGGGGCCAGGCACGCCAAAAAGTAGTTGCTTGCATAGCAAGGTAAAGTTCCGGAACTTCCGGTGGGTAATTATGAATAAATGAGATGAAATTAAAACGATACAAAGAACGTTTCTATTGACTATAGGCCCTCCGGATCGCGAACTTTGTTTTTCAATTTCCTCCTCCATTTGTATGTTTTCATCCCAATCAGTACTAAAGCTTTTCAGTTCCAGTGGATTCCTTCTTGTACTGCTCTGTTTCTTTTTCAATTTCATGACCATCAGTTGCAACGATGAACCCGTGGCTATTATTTCGGGCTGGACACTGGTGAAAGGAGGAAAGCCAGATCCCGTTATTCCCAAGTGGACGGAAGGCCTGAGCAGTGCCGACATTGAAGAATTTGGTCAGAACGGAAACGCTGCTCTGACGCAGTCCCGCCGTGTTCCGATGCAACCCGCCGCGGCCGCGGTCATCCTCTGTTGTGCTTTAGGATTAGGCGTTTCCTGGGCTCCCAAACGCATGGCTCCGCTGGGTAGCCTGCTTTTGTCAGGACTTAGTCTGGTTGCTTTAGGAATTCTCCACTACCACCTCTCCGATTTTGATACCATTCTTGATACCGCCTCAGCCGATCTGAATCCTCTCAATAAGGAAGACTTGCAATTCATCCGTCTTTTTGCCATCCATTGGGACTGGGCTTACTGGCTGGCGGTTACTTTATTGGCATTGATCTTCGGAAACAACCTGTATCATTTGTTGCGAAAACGCTAAGTGCCCCGCACCTTTGTTGTTTATTCTTTTATTTGTGTATGCTCATGACTCAGACGGAAGTAGAATATCGGCACGTTGTCGCTACGTGTAAAGACCTTTTTTTGAAGAAAAACCGCGATTACGGTACGGCTTGGCGTATTCTACGGCTGCCGAGTCTGACGGATCAGATTTACATCAAAGCTCAACGAATCCGGCAATTGCAGGAAACGGGCGTTTCGCGGGTAGGCGAAGGCATTACGCCTGAGTTTATCGGAATCATCAACTACTGCCTCATGGCTCTCATTCAGCTTCGTCTGGCGGATGACCCTCGCATGGAAATTCCAACGGACGAACTCTCGGCCCTGTACGATCAGGAAGTAAACGAAACCATTCATCTGTTACTCGATAAAAATCACGATTACGGTGAAGCCTGGCGGATGATGCGGGTCGCTTCCATGACCGACATTATTCTAATGAAATTGCTGCGTACCAAACAAATTGAAGACTTAGGTGGACAAACACTCGTCTCTGAAGGCGTGGATGCCAACTACCGGGATATGATTAATTATTCGGTTTTCTGCCTCATTCTGATGTCCCAGGCTCAAGCCGAGCAGTAAACGGATTTCCCTTAACCAACCCCCGCTGTATGCTGCGTTTGCTACTTTTGCTTTGCCTGTACCTAGGTTTACACACGGGCGTATATGCTCAAATTGACTCTACCGCTCGCAAAAAACCCGTCTGGAAATCGTTTATAGCACCGGTGACGCTGATGACGGCCGGACTGGTAACGCAGGGAGCGATCAGTCGGGAGGTGCGACGAGAGGTACGCTCAGCATTCCCCAACTTTCATACGCCCGCTGACGATTACCTGCAATACGTTCCTACGTTGGTTCCTTTGGGTTTGGGGGCTTTAGGTGTAAAGGGGAAACATGCTCTGAAGGATCAGTTGATTCTGATGGTACTATCCCAGGGGGTTGCTCAGAGTGTTACGCAGGGCATGAAACATCTGGTACGTTATCCTCGTCCGAATGGAGAAGATAACCTTTCCTTTCCCTCCGGTCATACCACGTTTGCCTTTACGGGGGCGGCCGTTCTAGCGAAAGAGTATGGCGAACGAAGCATTTGGTACAGTATCGGCGGTTACGGCGTAGCTACGGGCGTAGCCTCTTTACGCGTGATCAATAACGAACACTGGCTAGCGGATGTCCTTTTCAGTGCGGGACTTAGTATCGCAGCAACGGAAGGCGTCTACCACATTTATCCCTGGATTCAACGGAAGATATTACGAAAACTATTTCGGCAGAAAAACATGGCCCTGATGCCCTACTATTCCGGATCAGCATACGGCGTAGCGATGGTAATGCCTCTATAAAAAAACGTCCCGAATTGCTTCGGGACGTCTTAAAAACTTAGAAGGGATAACCGACGGCAATATTTAAAATCAGGTTGTCTTTCCGCCAGTCACGATCCCGAAAATTGATTTTATCAAGTACCCAGCGTTCATTTTCGGCCAAGGCAGGATTTCGCAGCGGCGTAGCCAAATCAAAACGCAGTACGAAATAGGTTACGTCCAGGCGTAAGCCGATTCCAGCCCCAATAGCCACTTCTTTGAGGAAGTCTTTAGAGAAAACAGCCGTTTCTCCGTACAACGTGGGATCTTTATACGTCCAGACATTCCCGGCATCAACAAATAAAGCTCCTTGCAAAAACTTGTTGAATTTGGTCCGTAACTCAGTATTGGCTTCTAGTTTAATATCTCCCCCCCCATCTTGCAGCAGAATAGTCCGGCCAGCAGGTCGAAGATACCGACCCGGGCCAATACCCCGTGGACGAAAAGCCCGAATACTCGTACTCCCCCCCACAAAATATTGTTTCACAAAAGGCAGGCTTGAGGAGTTGCCATAGGGAATCCCCGCTCCAGCGAATACGCGGGATGCCCAGGTTGTAGAAGAGGTGAGCCGCAAGTAGTGACGGGTATCCATATCTGCCCGAACGTATTGAGAGAAAGCTACATCAAATACTTTCTTTTGACCATCTCCATTACCGTCTTTAAAAAGCAATCCTGCTAAGTTACCCGCCGGTTCAAAATTGAAAATTAACTGCTGTGAATAGCGGGCCTGACTCTGGGGCGAAGAGTTGAAGTGCAAGGTATACAAGCTACTAGGAATAAGTTGCTGATTTTGTACAATGGCAATGTACTGTGCTGCAAGCGTAGGGTCAGTGATGGCTTCGTAATATAAATCCCCCAGACTATTCGTAGGAACGTATACGTAAGTCAGACTTAAGGGAATAAGCGTATGTTCTACTTTGCTACTGCCCCGGAAGGCGTAACCAAAGGATCCAGTGAATGAATTCAAACGGTAAAACTGTCGACGCACAATTGCCTGATAACCTAACGTAAGGTTGGTTTTAGGTAGCACCTGTCGGCGGTCATAGTCAATGGCAATAGGGCTAACCAGTCGAGGAAACGTAAGGGTAGCATTCAGCCCGTAACTGAAGTTAGACACCCCTTGGCCCCCAGCCCCCAGCTGAGCCTCTATCCCACCCGTAGCATTGATGGTCAATAATTCAGCCCGTTTGAAAAAGTTGCGGTTTCGCCAACTCAGCGTCAATTGGGAACCAGCTAAACTGTTGGACTTAGAAGTACCTGCGATTTCAGCTCGCAGCGATTTTTTAGGATAAGGCGTCAGATAGTAGTGAACATCCAGTACTGTCGAATCCCCCTGGGTATCAGGAGCAAAACGGTTACGCACAAACTTAAAGGTTCCTAAGTTAATAAGTCGCGATAATGTGATGTCCTGAACACGGCTATTATACCGTCGTCCTGGCTTAAATCCAATAACATTATGGAATAGCCGTTCATCGTAGGTCCTAGAAGAATCTACTACCTGAAAGCCCGCAGTGGTACGAAAAGCCTCTCGCCGATTGGTATCCTGTACCGCATTATTAAGTGTATAATTAGGATAAATATAGACATTTCGAATATAATATTGTCGGGCCGCCGCCTCAGGCATTTCTGGCTTCAAGGCCAGATAAAGTTTAGCTTTGTAATTATTGGTATTTGTATCCCCTAAAATTGCTACATACTCAGGACTGAAATAGTAGTACCCTTTTCGCTTCATTTCTTGCGAAATTCGCTCACGTTCCAGCTTTAAATTATCCAGACGATATGGTACCGGAGGTTTTAACAAAGTTTTCTCTTGGGATAGTTTAAAATCTTTGCCTACCCAAGCAGTATCCGTAATGAAACGTACCGAGTCAAGCGTATAGCGGCGATGAACTCGTACCTGATAGATCCCTTTCGCTTTATAACCCTTTTCTTCCAGCTTTCCTGCTACTTCAGAGTGAAAATATCCTTCATTTTGCAGAAAAGCTTTCCAAATATTGGCGTTTGTAACGACGGATCGAGAATTGGCAAATACAGGCTCTTGTCCCAATTTACGTCGTAAGGTTGCTCTAAAGCTAGAGTCTTTTTTAGGCTCTCCAATGACGTAGTATAACCATACGCGATACGGAAATCCAAAAATCTGGCTATTGGGTTTGGGCCGGGCTAGACTAGACAATTCTCCTTGTAAGGCTTTGCGGTCACTTTTACTAACGCCTTCGAAAGGTAACATCTCGATCTCCGTACCGCTATATAATCGTTCTTTTTCTGGTATATACTTTTTCACATTACAACTCACAATTAGAGTGGTAATGGCTAATGCAAGGAGACCTTTATAAACCGAATACTTCAATGGATGAAAGGGTTAAAGTGGTTCGAATCTGTTATTCTATTTTTTTCTTGCCGAATATTTGCCGGAATGTGTTGTAATCCAGGTTGATGACAAAACCGATACCAGTTTCAATCACGTAGCCTTCAATGACATTTTCCAATTCGTTGACCCGATACGCTCGAACCATGTACCGGCCATCACGGGTAATGTTATAATTGATGGACAGGTTATCGAAGACCTGAGCGTTGTTTCTCTGAATCCCCGTATTGTCTTCCAGTACAAAGTTTTTACCTACACTCACCGACAAACGACCATTAAAGAAACTTTTCGATAAACCTACGTTTAAATCGGTTTTAGTAGCCGTTGAACCAGCTCCAGCATTTTCATTATTATTAGCGTAATCGCTAGAAGAGTTGAGTCCAATGTTGAGGTCGACCCCTTTGATTACATTAGAAGCTAGTCGATCGAGCTGCTGCGATAGGATTTTACTAACGCTACTACGAGCCAAGCTTTCTGCATTGAAACCTCCCCCGCTGCCCGAGAAAAAGTCAAATGAGTTCTGTGGTAAGAAGTTACCTAATACCAGCAAAGCAAAAACTTGCTTGTTAATCTCCGATTCGTCCTGACGGAATTGGGTTAGTTTGCCTTCTACTGCTTCCCGAATCTGAGCATCGATACCCAATGCATTTTCGACCAAATCAATATCGAAGCTTAATTCCGGGGCTGCCAAATTACCTTGCATCTTCAGGGCAACGTCAAATGGCAATTTATTAGCGTAGGCATTACGACTTTGTAGTTTAGATGACGTACTGGATTCTTGTCCTTCTTCTTTGTCTCTACTGGTCTCATTTTCTATTAGTTCGGATGCCCGTGCGTTTACTCGGTACAAAGCCGTAATGTCGAGATCCGCTTTTAAAGGATCGCCTGCGAAAACAATACTACTTCCTTTCTGAATGTTGAAATTCCTTTTGAGTACTTGATAGGTTAGTGAATACGCTCCTTCAGTTACGTCATAGCGGCCAAAGATGCCCAGCGTACCCGATTCATCCATGGTTACGTTCAAACGAGCATTCCCTTTCACGCGTAGGTTATCCCCGCTTTGTTCGTCTACCACTACACTAAATTCAGAAGCCTCGGTTACTTCCAGGTTCAGCGAAATGTTGGAATTAGCTAATTGATCGAAGCGAACTCGCGTATCTAACGTATCCCGTTTGGGGCGTACTAGATAGCGTGCTAAAGCCGTCGTATCATTGGGCTGGATGAAGGTGATGATTCCTTCGGAGTCTTCAGCCGAGGGGCCGGAATCCGGAACGATCATCGTTACATCACTGCCATCATCAATTTTCAAATTACCTACGACGGAAGGTTTGCTACCCGTACCGCGAATGCGAAGGTCAGCCGTCAGCGTGGCGTTTCCATACACCAAATCGTTATCGCGGCGGGAGGCATTTAGCACACTAAACTGATTGGCCGTTACCTGTAAACTGTACTTCACGTCGGGCAGATTGGCAATGTTTACCGTTCCATCCGTAGTCAGCATACGACCCAGACTGTCTTTTAAATCAAATTTGTTGAGGCGAATAGTTTCGTCGTCGAACACAATCGTCTCATCGTCAATCTGATAGGAAGCATTTACGAAGGCCAAATTGAATCCAACGTCCTGGAAGCTAATCTGTCCGTTCAGGCGAGGTTTAGCAACGGCTCCTTTCACGGTCATTTCCCCCTGTAATTGTCCTTTGGCCTGCCGTAGTTGTCCAAAACTAAAGGCTTCAATCGTTCGGGTATCCAGTCGCCGCAGCTCTACTTTTAGATCGAGAGCTTTATCGGTCGAGGACGGATTGTAAAAACCGCCTACGTGCAAGTCGTTGGTCGCTCCCTTCAGGTTGGCCTCGACCCCAATCCGATTGTCATCCTGATTGGCAAAACGGGCCTCTAAGGTTCCCAAAGCCTTTTGCATCACGTCCAGACTGTCGATTTTTAAGTCGCCAGTAAAGCTGAGTTTCTTGTCCGTACCCAGGTAGTCTTTCACTACCACATCGCCATTCAGGGTACCTCCTACCAGTGTACTATCCTGATTAGCCAGCGTTGCCAGATCGGACAGAATCAGGTTTTTAAGCTGTACGTGCAAAGGAGCATTCGGACGCGGTTCGGTACTGTTGATCGCCAGCGACTGGTTATTGGTTTCCAGCACGAAGTTCTCAGCCAATACCCCTTCTTTACTATAACGGATATAGCCCGTTGTATCGGAGGTCCAGTACCGGTAGTTGGTCAATAACGCCTGCCGATCCAGGTGCAATTCATACGCATTTTGCTGAATGGCTACCCGGCCCGCAATTCCGAAACGATCGGCATTCACCGAATCCTTATTGATGACTTTAAAGCGTACCTGATTATCGGCTGCCGAAGCGGAAAGACTCGTAGGATACAAGTGCATGGACTGCGTACGTACTTCGCCGACCTGTCCATCCAGCACCAGTTGCCGCCCATTCCCACTCAGTTTTAAATTCGCTCCCGAGACCACCGTGGTATCGTATTCAATGGTACCAGCGGTTACGGAAACGTTAAGCGTTGAATCCGTCCGCTTACTATCGAGAGTAGCCTCAATTTTCACGGGCTCCAGCCGAGACAGTCCCGGTACAAACGCCAGTAATAGCGGATGTTGGCGTACCCGCATTCGCAACGTAAAGTCCGTCGCTGATTTGGGAGCCTTAATGGTCGTATCAGGCAGAGTTACGTATTTATTCACTTCCGTCATGGCAGCAGCAGCCAGGTCGGCATACTGGAAGTTTCCGCCCAAGTCCAGATCGACAAAGGGCGTACGGGCCATGATGGTTTTGCTGGTACCCTCGGCATTGGCCGTTAGATACAGTGAATCAACGGGATAATTCTGGCCTTTGAATTGCAGGTTAAGGTTTTCTGTTCGAAGTGTACCAATCAGTTTTTCGGGATTTGTCGAGGCAAAATCCATCTGCACATTACCCTGTACCTGGAAAGGCTCCGCGTAGAGTTTCAAAGCATATAAGTCCAGTTGCTGAACCGCCAGGGTACCCTTCACACTCGGGTACTCTTCCTTCATATTGGCGTTGACGTTTAGGTTTAACCGGGCATTGGGATCGTTGATACCACCCTGTACATCCAGCAAACCCTGATTCAGACTACCTTTCGCGGCGAATTGTCGATAAGTGTACCCATTATACGTAGCTTCTGGAACGTTCAGATCGAACGTAGTGGCCATCGTTTTAGGATCAATTCCACGTCCATTCACTGTAGCGGTAGCCGTTATCGCCCCGTACTGTTTGGGTTGCCCCAGCCACTTGCCCAGATCGAGGCGATCCAGCGTAGCTTTCCCGGCGTATACCTGATTTTTACCCGTTACGAAATTTTTCAATGCTCCGTCGAAGGTTACGTTTCCGTAGGAAGTATTGAGGGCAATATCCAGGTCAATATTGTTTAGACGGCCCTTCGCCTGACCCGTTAGTTTCAGCTGAGAAGGAATACTGATAGAATCGGGCAGTGATCCTTTGGGAGCCAGTTTTTTCACGTCCGCCGAACTGGTCGTTGCGTTTTCCAGCACAATATCCAGTCCCATTTTAGCGGGATCCGTCGGGTATGAAACCCGTCCGCGGGCTTTGATACGGGTAGCTGAGAGTACAGAAAACTCTACCCGCGGCAGGTTCAGATTCGCCAGCGTACCCTTCGCCTGAATGGTCGCATTGACTACTGCCCGCTCGTTTCCTTTCAGGGGCGGCGTGTTCGCCAGCGTAGGCATAATGGTCAGTACATCGGCAAACGAAACTTTGTTTTCCACCATGTTCACATCCACCAGTACCCGTTTGGCTTCGGCCGCCCGCGTCAGTTGTCCAAGGGAATCGAACTTAATGACGAGTCGGTCTTTGAGTAAGGTACCCGGTGTTTGTAGAATGAAGTTGGTTAGTCCAATTTGTTGCGGACTGTAAAATACATCCGCCGCAAAGCGTTGCAGATTCAATCCGCTCTTTTCTTTGAAACTACCCCCTCGCAACTGAGCTTTGATCAGGTTGGGCTGATATACCAGATTTTCACCGGCCAGCGTAAAGCCCTGAATGTCCATATGCCCATAATCCAGTCCCCGGGCCTGTCGTGGAGCATTTTCGTTATCAAATTTGATGTGGTTGTTCGCAAAACGAACCCGCCCCAGCGAAGCTTTCCAGCCAGCGTTGGGGTCTTGTGGTTTTTCTTTATTGTTGGGAGCGGGCGGAGCTTCCGGCTTGGGTGCCGATTTTCCCAAGGTGGCCGTGATTTCAGAATTCATCAATTCCAGCGAACGAATCAGAGCCTGCTGCCCTTCCAGATACAGTTGATCGCCCGCTAGATTCAACTGGCCTACTTTGCCTTTCGTGCGGAACTGAGCCGTTTCGACATTTACGTCCCAGTTGGTGCGACTGAGTTGCCAGTCGCCCATGCGTAAATCCAGCGTATCGCCAGGTACCGTAGCTGCGTCGTTTACTTTATTGGGAATGTCGATGCCTGGGTACAGGCGGGCGTACGCCGTTAGGCCACTGGATTTGATTTCCGCTACGTGATACCGGGATTCAGCCGGATTTATTTCATCGAATTTTCCGCGTAAGGTATCCACCACCAGCCGTACATCGGCTCCGGCAATATCATCTACGTAATGAATGCGTACGTCATTGAGTCCTACTTCCGAAAGGCTCAGTTGAAGTGGAGCTGAAGTAGTGTCCGCTGGGTCGGCGGGTTTGCCCGAAGCAAACGAGTTAATTAGAAAATTAAAGTTGAAAGCTGTATCGGGTAAGGTACGGGTTACATTTAACCGGATCTTGTCCAGTTCAATCGTATTCAAAGCGATACGGCCCTGAATCAGTCCCAGCATATCCAAGTCCACCCGCATCCGTTTACCGCTAAGTAAGGTATCGCCTTTGGGCGTCTGGAAGTATACATCTTCAAGCTGGATCCAATCGGGAATCTGGTAACTGATTCGACCAATAGCAAAAGGCGTTTTCAGTTTGGTAGCCAAGTATCGATTGACTTGCCGCGTTACGAATGTTTGTCCCCAATCCGTTAGGCCCAATACCAATAAAAAGGCTATGATCGTGATCAATAACCCGCCAATGGATAGCAGTGTAATTTTTAGTACTTTCTTTATCTTCATAGATACCTGTTACATCAACCGCGGCTTGTAGCTGTCTATTACTCTAAAGGGATACTCCATTCCCGAAATGCTTACCAATTTGGGGAATACTGTCAAAGGTTTTTTCAAAAAAACCTCAATGTGGGGATTATTTTCTACTATTGCTCACCAGCTAAGTATTCTTACTTAATTTCCCGAAACATCCTTAAAAACCCTTTATACTCTTCGATTAGCCTTTTACCTTTGTCTATACGGACAAGTTCCGCCGTTTTATCCAGTTACCCCCTCTTTTGTCTGTATTCGCCTATGAAATTACTTGCTCACCTGAGCCGAATTGTGGTTGGGATCATTTTCATCTTTTCAGGTTTAATTAAGCTCAATGATCCCGTTGGTACCCAGATCAAGCTAGAGGAATACTTTGAAGTCTTTGCTCAAGATTTTTCATTTATGGCGGGTTTCTGGGAAGCTCTGGTACCCTTTGCTCTGTTCTTCTCCATCGTGCTTTGCTCACTGGAAATTCTCGCGGGGGTTGCCTTGTTGGTTCAGTGGAAGCTTCGGCGTACGGCTTGGTTTCTGGGACTGCTGTGTACCTTCTTCGCTTTCCTGACCTTTTATTCCGCCTACTTTAATAAAGTAACCGACTGCGGCTGTTTCGGGGAAATGATCAAACTGCAACCCTGGACTTCCTTCTGGAAAGATATTGTTCTGCTGCTCCTACTCCTGGTGGTATTGTGGCAACGTGCGGTATTTCGTGATACCCATACAACGGGGATTATGCTGATTGCCGTTGTATTCTGCATCGGACTGGGTTGGTATGCCGTTCGCTACCTGCCTCCCTACGATGGACTGGCGTATGCCGTAGGTGAAAATATTCCCAATAACATGAAGAATCGCGAACCCTTCCGTTTTAAGTACCGCATGGAAAAAGAAGGAAAGGAAAGTGAGTTTGACGAGTATCCCAGTGATACAACCTACCTGTTTAAGGAAATGGTTGGGCCACTGAATCCGGATGCAGGTCCCCGCATTACTGATTACCGTTTATGGAATGGCGATACGGACTACACCCAGGCTTCTTTTCAGGGGAATCATTTGTTTCTGATCATTCAGGATGTCAATAAAGCTCATCTTAGTACATTGGACGAAATTAAAACGTTACTGAAAAGTCTGGAAGGCACGAGCATTCAGCCCGCCATTCTGACTTCTTCGACCGAGGAAGACTTTAATCGATTCCGCCACGAATATCAATTAGCCGTTCCCTATTATTTCGCCGATTTTAAAGTTCTTAAAACCATTGTTCGAAGCAACCCCGGCTTGTGGCTGCTCTCGAAGGGTACCGTGCGGGGGAAGTGGAGCTATGCGAGCGTTCCTTCTAAAGAAGCCATTCTTGAAAAAGTAACTCCCTAAAGTTGCTGTTTATGTCGAAGCGGCGGGCAGCTGCTCCCGGGCAGGTTATCAGTAGCTACTGAGTTCCACATTCACACGGCTTTCGCTACGGGTAATGGATCGTTACTATTCATTAATCATCTCTCCAGGAGCTAGTGAGTAAACGGATAAGGAGCCTAAAGGACCTTTCAACTATCGGGCTTTCCTGACCCCCCCGTTACTAAATCCGATTATTTTTTAAACCCTCCTCCCTCCCTAAAAAACGTATATGAAGAACATTTTTCTACTCGGCATGCCTTCGTCCGGGAAAAGCACACTGGGGCGAACGCTAGCTCGAGAAATTGGTTACGAATTTGTGGACATGGACAAGCGAATTGAAATCCGCGAATTGCTCACCATTGCCGAAATTTTTAATCTGAAGGGAGAAGCTTATTTCCGTACTGTAGAAAGTGAACTCTTACGTAGCTTACCCCAGGATACCGGATTGGTCGTTTCGACGGGTGGTGGTGTACCTTGTTTCCACGATAATATGGCTTATATCAGAGAACATGGCGTTAGTATCTTTCTGGACGTACCTCCGAAAATTCTGGCTGACCGTATTTTACATACCCGTAAGAACGATCGACCCCTACTGAGCACCGAAAAACCGAATGAATTACTGGACACGCTGGAAAAGAAAATTGCCAATCGAAGAAGCTATTATGAACAGGCCGATGTAACCATTGCTGGCGAAACGGATGTACAAAACTTGCTTGAAATTCTTCGTCACCTGCGAGTCATTTCTTAATTCTGAGGATATGCAATAAAAAAGGACGCTGTCTCAAACAGCGTCCTTTTTTGATTCAGCCCCCCACTCAGAAGTAGGTGCCAAGCGTTAAAATCGCATTGGTCGTCTGGTTCTTAATTTTAGCCGACGCGTAATCGTTTGTATTCGCTAAAATGTAAGGAGAATAAGCAGTCGTCTGCTGCCCGTGGGTAACAGCCGCATCAATGTAAAAACGGTCGGTTTTGTACCCTACGCCCGCGGAAAAAATATAGCGACTACGATCTAAGGAATTGAACTGAGCAATCTGCTTGTAAGGATCCTGGTAATAACTTACCCCCGCCCGCAGACTAACTTTATCAATCCGATATTCACCCCCAACTTTCAGGTTCACTACGTTACGATACGTACTTCTGATTAAAGAATTAGCATAGCCATCTCTTAAGTCCTGAGAAGCATTCTGATCATCCGAAGACAATTTCATGCCCGTATAATTAACGTATTCCGCATCCGCTGAAATGAAACCATTTTTACCGAAGAATAAGCCAACACCCCCGGTTAGCTTGGTAGGCGTACGCAATCGATAACTGGATTCAAAAGGTAATACTGATAAATCTGGAACGCCCGTAATATAGTTGACGCCACTACTGGTGTTTATACCATATCCATTTCTACGCAAAACATCCGGTAAATCGGAGCTGTATTCGGGAAAGGTACCCTGACTTAATTCAAAAGGACGAGCCAGACGGGTTTGTAGACTTTGTCCTGCCGATTCCGTAATGTTGAACCAGGTTGGGCTAGTCACCGAAACCCCAATTCGTAGCAGGTCGTTGGGCCGATAAATTAACCCACCAGACAAATTAAAGCCTCTGCCATTGGTTGATAAATCATTTGTGTACGAGAAACCACTGACGCCCCCTGCATTGTCAAAATCCTCATTCATGGTTTTCGTATTCGTATAATTCATCCGGGCTAACGAAAAGCCCACACCAACATACAGTTTGTTCATGTAATTGGCTCCATAAGCAAAATTCCAACCACTGGTGTATCCTGTACTGGTCGATACAAAATTCTGGTTAGCCGTCTTTCCGGCCTCTATGCCGCTGTAGGGATAACCAATTTGACTACCGGGCTGCGGATCAATTACTAAGCCGTAGTAGTACATGGAGGTGGGAAAATCAAATACGGTCCCATTATTGTATAGGTCGTTTTTAAAGTCCCCTACAACAACCCCTTGCTGCGATCCGGTTGCTTCCTGATTTGCGTATTCCGCAAAGAAGTCAGACATGGAGCTAAATTCGTTGCGATCTCCAAAACGGACGGTATTCTTAAAGATATTCTGTCTGGAATAGCTAATACCAAACGAGCCACCCTGCCAGCCACCTGAGCGAACTGGGTTTCGGTTTTTACTTGAGAATACGACGCCGAGGTTGCCTATAGCCAGCTGATTAGCACTAGCATTTTGTGTATTATTGATGTATTGAGACGCGTTCTTACTCGTGCTAAACATGGGTGAAATGCTGAGTTCCGATCGCGTGTAAAACCCTAATCCAGCTGGGTTTCCACTTATGTTCGATACATCCGCCCCAATTGCTGAGTGATTACCGCCTAAAGCCTGCATGCGGGCAGAGCCTTGTGGATTCGTTTGGGAAAACATTCGGGACAATGACTCGTAATTATTGTCCTGAGCATAGGCAGCTCCTGAAAGTAACACCAGAGCTGCTAAATAAGTAAGACGTTTCATGGTCAGCAGTAAGAGACTCGATCAAAGTACGTGTAAGGCTCAGCCAAAAAGCAATGCCAGTAATTAAAACGGCTAATTCCGCTCTTAAATAACGAAAACCCCGTCAAATCATGCCGATTGACGGGGTTTTTTAAGCGTTAAAGTTTGTTAAGCCAACTAGCGTGGTCCACGTGAACGAGCTCCACCGCCACCGCCTACGCTACCTCCGCCCGAAGACGCAGGAGCTGAGTAACTACGGCTCATGTTCGAATTATTAAAGGAATTGTTGTTATTCCAGTTGTTCGAACGCGTATTATTCTCATTGTTCCAGCCACGGGAATACGTATTGTTCTGACGATTTACCGTTCCGTTACCGCTACGATAGGAGTTACTAGTACCAGAATTGTAATCTGAGTAGCTAGCCGTTTCGCGACGAGGACGTGAGTAGTAACTGTTGTTCCCCGACGCAGAATTGTTGTAAGCACTGGTACGACCGCCCCGTGAATCCGCTGAGCTTCCTACGATAGAACTCCGATTAAAATTATTATTGTAGGCAGACTGCGAACGGCCATAGTTCGTGTTTCGTGGACGAGCGTAGGATGAACCTGCATTGTCACCCGTACCAGGTTTCACGACAACTCCACCACCTCCGTAATAGCCGCCACCGTAGTAACCACCATAGTAGGGATAGCCACCCAATCCACCAAAGTACGAAGGATAATATCCCCAGGAATTATAGTAATATGGATTGTAAGCCATACCACCATAGAAGGGATCGTTCCAGCCCCACATGCCACCGTAGCCAAAGTTACTCCAAGGACGATAGAAGCTACTGCCAATACCTAAACCAATGGAAAGACCGGGGCCAAATCCACCTAAACCACCGTACATGGGATAACCCCAGTTGTTCCAGCTATTCCAGGAATTCCATCCGTAAGGGTTCCAGTTACCGTAACCTGAGTTATAGGCGTAATTATTATACGCATTACCATTCACTAGGTTGTCATACGTTGACCCCAGGTAACGCCGATTGTTATATTTGTCAGCCAGCGATTGGTTATAATATTCGTTCTCCGCGAGGTTTTCCCCTTTGGTCTGCTCTTCAATTACGTCGTTCTGCTTGTTACTGTAGGCGATTGCCCGGACATCCGAAGAAGAAGAATAGAGGTCATCATACACGTAGGAACGTTGCGTAGCTTTGGGGCTACACCCCCAAACACCTGCCAATACAGCGACAGCCAGGTATTTAGAAACATTCCTCATTTTCATAATCGTAGACGTTTTCAAGTTGAATTTGCCCTTGTTAGTGACAGTATTCAGTGTGACTGTTACAAACTTAAGGCTAAAATGTATCTTTGCAATCCTCTAAAAAGACTTTAACTTTTATTAACGACAATTTTAACATTTGACGCTACGTGTTAAAGAATTGAGGAAATTAGTAATTGAAAATCAATCAACTATCTCTTCTTATTTAACACGGAGCACTTAAAAAAAATTCCATGAGCAAAGGCATTACCTCCCGCACTGACGACTACTCCGAGTGGTACCTTGATCTGGTGAAACGAGCCGATCTGGCCGAAAACTCAGCAGTACGGGGCTGTATGGTCATTAAGCCCTATGGGTACTCCATTTGGGAAAAAATGCAACGGGCTCTCGACGATAAGTTCAAGGAAACCGGGCACGTCAACGCGTACTTTCCGTTGTTCATTCCCAAATCGTACCTGTCAAAAGAAGCGAGCCACGTTGAGGGCTTCGCTAAAGAGTGTGCGGTTGTTACCCACTACCGCCTCAAAAATGCCCCGGATGGTTCGGGTGTAATCGTTGATCCTGAGGCAAAACTGGAAGAAGAACTCATCGTTCGACCTACGTCCGAAACGGTCATTTGGAGCACGTATAAAAACTGGGTACAGTCCTACCGCGACCTGCCTTTGCTCATCAACCAATGGGCGAACGTGGTTCGCTGGGAGATGCGTACGCGGCTTTTCCTCCGTACGGCGGAATTCCTCTGGCAGGAAGGCCACACGGCTCACGCTACCTCGGAAGAAGCAATAGCCGAAGCAGAACAAATGCTGGAAGTATACGCCAAGTTCGCCGAAGAATGGCTCGCTCTGCCCGTTATCCGCGGGGTGAAAACGCCTAACGAACGTTTTGCCGGAGCCGTAGAAACGTATTGTATCGAAGCCATGATGCAGGATGGAAAAGCTTTACAAGCGGGTACTTCCCACTTTCTGGGGCAGAACTTCGCGAAAGCTTTCGACGTACAATTCCTGGGTAAAGACAATAAACTCGATTACGTGTGGGGAACGAGCTGGGGTGTATCTACGCGTCTGATGGGAGCTTTGATTATGGCTCACTCCGATGATCAGGGTCTGGTACTGCCTCCCAAACTGGCTCCGATTCAAGTCGTGATTGTTCCCATTTTCCGGAATGACGAACAATTGAACGCCATCTACGATCGGTTAGAACCCATCATTAAAGATCTGAAGTCCAGAGGAATTTCGGTAAAATTCGATGATTCGACTAACGAAAAACCCGGCTGGAAATTCGCCGAATACGAACTGCGTGGCGTACCCGTCCGGATGGCCATTGGAGCCCGTGATCTGGAAAACGGTACGACGGAACTAGCCCGTCGGGATACGAAAGAAAAACAGATCGTACCGATTGAAGGTGTAGCGGATACAATTCAGGCTTTGCTGGAACAAATTCAAACCAATATCTATCAAAAAGCTCTGAAATTCCAGGAAGAAAACACGTTCAAAGTCGATACCTGGGCAGAGTTTCAGGAGAAAATTGAAACGGGTGGTTTCCTTCTGGCTCACTGGGATGAAACCTCCGAAACGGAAGAGCAGATCAAGGAGGCTACCAAAGCCACCATTCGTTGCATTCCCCTGGATGCTCCCGAAGAAGAAGGTACCTGCGTATTCTCCGGTAAACCTTCCAAACGCCGCGTGATTTTTGCTCGGGCGTACTAATTAATTTGATTATTCCCAGGAGAAGTAGTACGCTTCTCCTGGGTTTCTTGCCTGTTTTTTTTACAAAATAGTTTGCTTTCCTAGAGTATCAAGCGAGTCGCTAGCCCTCTTATGTTCATAAGGGACGTCTGTAGATAACTCACGTTCCTTTCTCTGAACTTCATTCAAAATAACCTTTGCATGATTAAGCAACTGGCTAGTACGCTCCTCCTAGCTTTTACCTTCTTTCCTGCTCTAAGTCAGTCAAATCTTAAGCTCTGGTATCAACAACCCGCCGAAGTCTGGACGGAAGCCCTTCCCGTGGGTAATGGTCGACTGGGAGCAATGGTTTTTGGGCGGCCCGCTCAGGAGCTCATTCAGCTCAATGAAAGTACGTTGTGGTCGGGAGGTCCCGTGAAACCGAACGAAAACCCTAATGCCTATACGTATTTGCCTCAGGTACGAGAAGCTCTGGCGGCTGAAGAGTATCCCAAAGCGGTACAACTGCTGAAGAAAATGCAGGGCCGTTATACGCAAACGTATTTGCCGCTGGGCGATTTACTCATTCAACAGGATTTAAAGGGACAACAGCCATCTAACTACACGCGTGATCTGGACCTGAACAAGGCTCTGGCTACCACGCGTTTTACGGTAAATGGCACTGAGTATACCCGGGAAGTGTTCAGCTCCGCTCCCGATCAGGTGATTGTCATTCGCCTGAAAGCCAGCAAGTCCGGTCAACTTAACTTTGACGTAAAAGGCAGCAGCAAGCTACGATTCGAGAAGCAGACGCAGGGTACGAATGAGCTGATTGTGAAAGGCAAAGCTCCGGCCCACGTTGATCCGAATTACTACAACGCCCCCGGTCGAAATCCCATCATCTACGACGATCCGGCGGGCTGTAACGGCATGCGGTACCAGTTTCGCATCAAAGCTCTGCCCGTGCAGGGACAGGTACAGACGGATACAGCGGGCATTCACGTACGTAATGCGTCAGAAGTGGTCTTGCTAGTATCGGCAGCTACCAGTTTCAACGGATTCGACAAATGCCCCGACAAAGATGGCAAAGACGAAGCCAAACTGGCCGCTCAGTACCTCAATCAGGCCGCCACTCAGCCGTACAATCGTTTATTAAGCAAGCATACAGCTGATTATCAGAAGTATTTCAACCGATTTTCCTTTACATTAACGGATTCTACCCGGACGAATCCCAATGTGGCCTTACCTTCGGATCAGCGACTGGAGCAATACGGCAAGGGTACGTACGATCCAGGGGTGGAAACGCTGTACTTCCATTACGGTCGCTATCTGCTCATTTCGAGTTCGCGGCCCGGTGGTACGCCAGCCAATTTACAAGGCATCTGGAATCAGCATATGCGGGCCCCGTGGAGCTCGAACTTCACGATCAACATTAATACGCAGATGAATTACTGGCCCGCTGAAGTGACCAATCTTTCGGAACTGCACCAGCCTCTGTTTGAACTCATTAAAGATTTATCGAAAACGGGGAAACAAACGGCTCAGGCCTATTATAAACTTCCGGGCTGGGTCGCCCACCATAATACGGACATCTGGGCTCTATCCAACGCCGTAGGCGATATGGGCGATGGCGATCCGATGTGGGCTAACTGGAATGAAGCGGCTGGCTGGCTTTCGCAGCACTTGTGGGAACACTATCGCTTTACGGGTGACCGCCAGTTTTTGAAAGAAACGGCTTATCCACTCATGAAAGGAGCCGCCACTTTTCTGCTGGGTTATCTAGTCGAAGACAAGGATGGTTATCTGATTACCTCCCCCTCCACGTCTCCCGAAAACTCATTTCTGGATTCCAAGGGTAAACCGGCTTATGTGACGGTTGGCTCCACGATGGATATGTCGATCATCTGGGATTTGTTTACCAATTTGATTCAAGCTTCGCAAACTCTGGGCACGGATACGCAATTTCGTAACCTGCTAATTGAAAAGAAGAAAAAGCTCTTACCGCTGCACATCGGTCATAAAGGCAACCTACAGGAATGGTATAAGGACTGGGAAGACCAAGATCCGCACCACCGGCACGTTTCGCACTTATTTGGCCTCCACCCCGGACGGCAGATTGCTCCGCTGAGTACCCCTGAGTTTGCTCAGGCCGCCCGCCGTAGCCTCGAGTTACGCGGCGATGAAGGTACGGGCTGGAGTAAAGCCTGGAAAATCAACTTCTGGGCTCGTCTGCTCGACGGGAACCACGCCTATTCGCTGGTTCGGCAGTTACTTCATTACACGCGAGAAAACGGAACCGCCTATCAACGCGGGGGTGGTACGTATCCCAACTTTTTCGATGCTCACCCCCCCTTCCAAATTGACGGTAACTTTGGCGGTACCGCAGGCATGACCGAAATGCTGGTTCAAAGCCATCTCGACGACATTCACCTATTGGCCGCTCTGCCCGACGCCTGGAAAGCCGGGCAAGTACAAGGGCTACGGGCTCGTGGGGGCTTTGAATTAGGTATGCAGTGGAAAAACGGCAAATTGACAAAGGCTACCATTACATCGCTAAAAGGTGAGCCCTGTAAAATCCGCACGGCTCAACCCCTGTCCGTCAAAGGTCTGCGTGCAAAAGCCGAACGCTCGGGCTCGTATTATGTACTTTCCTTTCCTACGCAGGCGGGAAAAACGTACGAACTCCTCACACAGTAATTCTACGCTTAACCCATCTTAAAGAGGTACGGAAACGTTGTTTCCGTACCTCTTTTTATTTCAATCCCTTCTAAAGCCTAGATACTGAAATTATTAGAAGTTAATGAGAATCTTTTCTTCAGGAACCACCGGATTTAGTTTTGTCGTTAGTCATGATTGGTAAAGCACCATGCTGGCACTGATTTATATGAAGTCAATAGGTTCAAAACCTACAACTTTAAACGGAGTACCTTTTCAAGTGAACCCTCATTTGAATATTTAACTATATGACCATTCCCGTATTAGACCATACTGTTCGGAAACTAGCCGAACTCTTTTTCCCCGAAACCCCAACGCTTGCTTCTATTAATCATTCTGCCTCTACCTATGAACCCGAAACACTAGAAGTTTTCGTAGGAGATCTGATTGAACAGGCCTTTAGTGTGAATCTGGCTCTGGTCAAGCACGAAAAAGCCGAAAACGAGTTCTGGGACTGGAAAAAAAACAGCGAGCATCCCTTTGTCTTCTTTGATCAGACTTCAAAAGACGACATGCGTCCCATCATTGCGGGCCGGGATTTGAAAAAAGGGAAGCCCTATCATTACGCCATTACGGAACATGGTCCCGAACTCATCAGCGGCGAAGGTTTGACGCCCGCAACAAACGATAATGGGAAGGTACTGTTCCTAACGGCGTTTCCGATTCAACCCCTCGCCAGTGACGATGCCAGTACGGACGAAAAGCCCATGACGCCCTGGCAGCGTACCATGCAGTTATTCAGAAATGAACGGCGGGACATTTATTACCTGTACCTCTACGCCATCGTTTCCGGATTAATTGCACTAAGCTTGCCTCTAGGTAGTCAGGCCATTGTAGGGCTTATTCAGGGGGGGCTGGTCTTTTCTTCCGTGTATCTGCTGGCAGCTTTGGTGATTGTGGGTACGCTCATTACGGGTATTTTGCAGATCGTTCAGGTGTCGATTGTGGAAGTTTTGCAACAACGCATCTTTGCAAAAGCGGCCTTCGAATTTGTCTACCGGATTCCCAGAATTAAAGTGGAAGCTCTCAACCGGTATTACGCACCGGAGTTGATGAACCGTTTCTTCGACATTCTCACGGTACAAAAGGCCTTACCCAAAATCCTCATCGATATTACCGGGGCCGTCATCCAAATTGCCTTTGGTCTGTTGCTGCTCTTTGCGTACCACCCGATGTTCATTGTATTCGGGTTACTGACTATTTTGCTCATCTTTCTGGTGTTTCGTTTTAATGCCAGTAAAGGTCTGGAAACCAGTCTGTATGAATCCAAGTACAAGTACAAGGTGGCTCAGTGGCTCGAAGACATTGCTCGTACCTTGTTCAGCTTTAAGGTAGTTGGAAATACTAACCTTCCCGTCCAAAAAATGGATGAACTGGTTAGTCGTTACTTGCTGTACCGGCAAAAGCACTTCAAAATTCTGTTGCGGATTTTTTACTACATGGTGGCCTTCAAGACTCTGGTCATCGCAGCCCTGCTGATTTTAGGTATTTTCCTCGTGGTAGATCGCCAAATTACACTCGGTCAGTTTGTTGCTTCCGATATCATTATCGTCTTGATCGTTAGCTCCGTAGAAAAACTCATCACGAGTATCGATACCATCTTTGATCTGGTTACAGCCACCGAAAAGATGGGTAACGTTACGGATCTGCCGCTCGAACGGGAAGGAGGCCTACGTATGCCGATCAATAAGCAGGACTTGGCTCTGGAAGTACATAACCTTACGTTCCGCTACCCAGATGGCAAGCGTCCCATCCTTCAAAACCTGAGTTTCTCCATCAAACAGGGTGAACGGGTGGCGATTACGGGTTCAAACGGAGGCGGTAAAAATACTTTGTTAACCCTGCTGAGCGGTTTAATGACGGAATACGATGGCAGCATCTCAGTCAATGGCTTTTCGCTACGAGATATTCACCTGAACGACTTCCGGAACGCGGTGGCGAAAAACGTGGCCCCCGACGAAATTTTTGACGGAACCATCTTCGAAAACATTACGATGGGGCGTACGAATGTTTCATTGGATGACCTCCGATGGACCCTTGAAAACCTCGGACTAACGGATAAAATTGGTCAGCTCCCCGATGGAATCAATACCGAAATGCTGGCTGAGGGTCAGCGGTTTTCGGAAAGCTTCAAAGCAAAAGTTACGGCCGCCCGCTGTATTGTAGAACGCCCCAAACTGTTGATGTTCACGGACTTCTATGGCTTGCTCGACCGAGATGAAAAGCTAAAACTCATCAAGTTTGTATGCGATAAAGCTCATCCCTGGACGTTCATCACCATTTCGCACGATCCAGAAGTGTTAGCGGCCTGTGATCGGGTACTGATTCTGGAAAATGGGAAAATCGTCAGTGACGGGCCGTATTAGTCCTTTGTTTTCAGCTGCTGAGAACACTTAATTCAACTCAAACCATGCTCAATATATCTCCCAAACGAGTGGATTCGGACCTACCGGAAAACGAAATCCAGTCCCTCAAGACGCTTTCTACCCACCGGACGGGCCGGAAGCTGGCCCGCTGGATTGTGGGTATTCTGTCCGTACTCTTCATTGTACTCTTCATGCCCTGGCAGCAGAATATCAATGGAACGGGTACGGTCACGGCCCTAACGCCCCAGGACCGTCCGCAAACGGTACAAAACATTATTGCCGGACGGATCGAAAAATGGCACGTTCGCGAAGGTCAGGCTGTACAAAAGGGCGACACCATCTTGACGTTATCTGAGATCAAGGATGAGTACTTCGATCCAAACCTGCCCCTTCGTCTAACTGAACAGGTCGATGCCAAGGAAACGGCCGTGGATGGGTACGAAAATAAAATTGAAGCCGTGGAAAATCAGCTAGCCGCTTTGCGTAATGCTCTGCGACTTAGTCTGGAAAAAGCCCGCAACAAAGTGCTACAGGCACAGGCTAAGGTTCAGTCGGATAGCGTTGATCTGGCTAATGAGCGCATTCAGTTTCGAATTGCTGAGGTTCGTTTTGAGCGTTTCCAGCAAGGGTACCAACAGGGTTTGTTCTCAAAAACCGACCTCGAAGGTCGTGAACTTACGTTCCAGGCCGCTCAGGCAAAAGTGGTTTCTGCCCAGAATAAACTCAATATTTCCCGGCAGGATTTGATTAACTCCAAAATCGAACTCAGCTCGATTGATGCCGACTACCAGAAAGAAATTGCCAAATCGTTGTCGGATCGTAGTTCGGCCGTTTCATCACTCGGCGATGGCCAGAAAGAACTTTCCGAGCTACGGAATAAAGTAGCGAACGTCAATGTTCGACGCAATCAGTACGTATTGCGGGCTCCGCAGTCGGGTATCGTGGTGAAAGCTCTGAAAGCCGGGGTGGGTGAAACCATTAAAGAAGGGGAACCCATTTGTACCCTACAACCGCAAAATCCGCAGATGGCGGTCGAGTTGTACATCAAAGCTATGGACGTTCCCCTGATTCAGAAAGGTCGTGAAGTACGGATTCAGTTTGATGGTTGGCCCGCTTTACAGTTTTCGGGTTGGCCTTCAGTAAGTGTCGGTACGTTTGGCGGTCGCGTAGCCGTCATCGATCAGGTGAACTCGACGAGTGGCGAATACCGGATTTTGGTTACGGAAAAAGTGGAAGAACGGCGGGATCACCCCTGGCCTGCTCAGTTGCGACTGGGTTCGGGCGTGTACGGTTGGGTTATGCTTGACAGCGTACCCGTATGGTACGAAATCTGGCGACAACTTAACGGCTTCCCACCGAGCTTAAAAGAGGAGCCCAAAGGCGATTACGCCGGAAAGGGGGCGAAAAAATGAGGTTTTTAATGGCTCGCTGGTTGAGAGGGCTTGCACCTACGGTCTTGCCGTCCAGAACTAGCGTTTTTACCTGGGCTTTCTTCCTTTGGACAGCCCTAGTAGCCCCTGTATGGGCTCAGGATTCGGTACGAATTTTCAGTTTTGCTGATTACGCGGATTTGATTTTAAAATATCATCCCGTCGTACGGCAGGCGGATTTGATTCCAGCCGACGCCCGTACGGAATTGTTACAGGCTCGCGGCATGTTCGATCCGAAATTGACCTCGGACTTCAGTCGAAAAGAGTATAAGGATAAAGAATACTACAATCACTGGGAGAATACGCTGAAAATACCGACCTGGACGGGTATTGACCTGAAGGCGGGTTATGACCGGAATACGGGGCCATACATCAATCCGCAGTATTACACGCCCGATGCCGGGTTGGTGTATGCAGGGTTGAGTGTACCCCTGGCCCAGGGATTGCTGATTGATGCTCGCCGTTCGACGTTACAACAGGCCAAGCTACTCCAGAATATTGCCGAAGCGGATCGCCAGAAAGTGATTAACAAAACCATGTACGATGCTGCCAAAACGTACTGGGACTGGTACTTTGCCTACCAGCAATTTCGATTTACGGCGGACGGACTTAATCTGGCGGATATTCGCTATCGGGCGGTAAAGCAACGCGTGGAAATTGGTGACTTAGCCGCTATTGATTCCGTGCAGGCTAAAATTACGGTACAGGAGCGACTGGCTTCCTACCAGGCCGCATTGCTGGAATTTCAGAATACACGACTGGGCATTTCCAATAATCTCTGGAACGAGAACAATGAACCGGTAGAGTTACCCGAGAATGCGATTCCGGGCGGTGTTACCATTCCTGAGCCTACCCAGGAACAACTCGACGAGTTACTGGCCCGGGCTAGCCGCCAGCACCCCGATCTGATTAAGCTGGATTTTAAACTCCGGCAATTGGATATTGAGCGGCGATTCCGGCAAAATCAGCTTTTACCGACGGTTAACGTGAATTATAATTTCATCCGGGAACCCGTCGCCATCGGCAAATCCTATGACGCGGGCTGGTGGCTTACCAACAATTATAAAGTAGGGGCTGAAGTGAGTTTCCCGCTATTTCTACGGAAAGAACGGGGTAAACTCCAGCAGGTTCGCATCAAGCAGGCCGACACGCAATTTGATCAGCAACAAACGCGACGGCTGATTACGATCACCGTTCGGCAGGTATTCAATGAAGCCCGAGCCTTGCAGCAACAGGCCGAAACACAAGGTCAGGCAACGGCCAATCAGCTCCTATTGGTACGGGCTGAGCAGCAAAAATTTGACATCGGTGAGAGTACGCTTTTCTTGGTCAACACGCAGGAAAGTAAATTGATTGATATGCAAATCAAGACGGAATCTCTACGGGCGAAGTACGCCAAAGCTTGGGCCAACAGTCTATACGCCGCCGGTGGAAATCCGCAACAATAGGGCTATTTTCGATTAAGAATACCTTAAATTTTCATTTTTTTGAAACTAATTAGCCTGATTCTTAGCTAATAGAACGAGTGCACTAAACAAGCAATGGTTTTAGTGTGTACTTTTATCCTAGCAATTTTATTCACTAAAAAACGACCATCGCTATGTTTGGAATGGGAGGACCCGAAATCGCCCTCATCGTAGGGGCTTTTGTTCTGCTTTTCGGAGCCAAGAAAATTCCCGAGCTCGCACGGGGGCTGGGTAAAGGTATCCGTGAATTCAAGGATGCATCTAAAGAAATTCGGGAGAATATCGAAAATTCGACGAAAGAATAATTTCGTATGGTCCCAATTTAAAGGCTTACTTCCCTAGAGAAGTAAGCCTTTTTTGTTATGAGTCGGACTGTAACGGCCTTTAAGAGATAGCTCCGTATTTTCTTTATTATCGGGCTTAGCTTTTAACAATCAGTAGCACTAGCTCACTATACAGGATTTTAGGCAGCGAACTCTATAACTTATCAGTTGAATACACCCTTATCGAATTTTGGTAAGATAGTCACTTGCTTAGGGCGTATGCTGCATGACCAGTCCCACAAAGTACTAGACCAAGCCAACGCGAACGTTCTAATCTTATACTCTTACTTTTATTACCCTCAAAACTCAATGCGTGGTAAATCAGCCAACTACAACAGGCCTGGTTTTAATCTTCAAAAGAATTTGATCTCTAAAAGTCCTAGAGAGTGTCTCTCAAAAGAAAGATAGATATTTAAAGCAGAAAAACTATCCAGCAGTAGGCTCATTCATTATTTAATTTTTAGATAATAATTTAAAGAAATTCTGGGAGGGATAAAGAAGGGCGTTTCTTCTCTCATCTTGAAAAATAAACGAGAAAAGTGAGCTACTTCTAGTTCAAGTCTTTTTTTATAACTGATTCCGGCACTCGGTTGCAAGATGGTATAACTAAAAGCAGGAGTATATATCTCTTTAGGAGGTTTTATAGAATAATGGCCTAACCCAATACTAAAGAAGGGTTGGACTTTAGATCTGCCTAGATAACTTCCTACCATTGCTTCCCAAGCTTTACCCATTCTTGGCTCTCCTTTCGCCATAAAAAAGTTATAGTAATACATTCCAGGTATCAGAAAGTAGTTGAGCTTTATATAAGCATTTTGATTATTACGGGGCATATTCACTCGTAAGGTCATGCCGCCTGTCAAATAACTTTCTTTTCTATTTAAATCATAACTATTCAGACGTTCTACACCGACCCCTACTCCCACAAAAACAGCGATTTTACGATCAATAGATTTTTGTAGTGTCTTCGTACCCGTTAGATTTTCATTGTATAAACTAAGGTGACGGATAAGACTATTCGCAAAATAAGCAGGAGAAGAAATTAAAAATTCAGGAGCATCTGCGGTTAATTGAGTAAGCTGATCTTTGTATTCCGCTACCTCTACCGCATATTGCTGACCCTCTTTAATTTTATTGTATTTGAAATTAATAAGCTCTTGAAAAACCTCTTTCTTTTGAACAAAGAAGCGTTCGCGGTGATCATTTGGGCTTTTGCCACGAAATAGACTAACCGTTTGATCTTTGTATATATTTTCCAGAAATAATGTTTGCTCTAAATAGGTATCAGGTACAAAAGCATATATATCATTGGTCACTAATAATAAACGCAACCGATGAGACTCATAAAGCTTTTTTTCAGCAGCGATGTAAAATGCTAGAGCTTGGTCCGAAGTAATAATTTCTTCATTTTGTTTCAAATCTCTTTTAAAAGAGATTTGAGTTGGGCTTTCATTCCAGTCTTTATCATCAATATAGCCACGCACAGTATCCGACTTATTGATTACCACATAACCGGGTTGATAGTTCTTTTGAGCAAAACAGGAAAAAGAAGAGAGTATAACGAATGATGTCAATAACGATCGGTAAAACATAAATGGTCAGGTGGTGGAGATAAAATTTAAGAGCAAGTATACAGCTCAATACGCTTTGTTTCCTAATGATAACTTCATTCGTCCTTTTAAAAAAATAATTCAGATTTTTCTGATCTCCACTTTGCTGCTTCTTTTAGTTTCCCGACTAGCATACACTGCTGTATGCAAATTATCATTTCAAAAGATAGAGACATTTAATCAGATCATTTACCAAATAATCTTGCCATGAAACTTCTTTTCAGTGGCTTTTCTATCGCCCATATTAATTCAGTTTTGTGTCTTATAGCTGTACTAGTCTTGGTGAACTTTCCATAAGCAAACCCAGCTCCATTGGTAGCGTTGCGTAAATCTGCAATCATAAAGGTTTCGGGGAGTGTCAATGCAAAGGTTTTCAATAGCCTATCTTCGCTTTCTATCGCCTGTTGCCATTCCATGAATCCATGTTTTCCCAAATTTCGAATACTCTTGTTTCGTGAATAGTATCCAGATGAGCGTTACTCTTGTTTTTCCCGAAGTCATCCAGATGCTCCATAAACTGCGTTAGATTTTCCGAGTGCTTGACAATCACCGCTGGATCATGGCATACATAGAATACTACTCCCCAATTTCCATCCTGATTAATATCTAGAATCCAGTAGTTTCCAAATCCATCGCTACAGAGTTGTACTGCATGAGGAAAAAAATCTTCCATACCGAATGTTCCAACGACATTGAATCGTACCTCTTCAACCCCATAAAATTCAAACCCACTTGTAAACGTTAAAAGCTCCTTTATTTCAGCAGGTATAAATCCTTTAGGCAATCGACTGCCTAAGTCTGCCATAGCTTCCTCGGACAAGCCAGGCTTGAGTACAATCTCATATACTTCGTCCTCTTCAGTGACGTAACGTTCGTTTAAAAGTGATTTTAATTTTTCTGTAACTGTCATCAGATAGGTTAGGTAAAGGAGGTTCTTTCGGATTTGCAATCTTAGCTTTTTCGGGTTACAAATCCGAAAAGCGGCTTTGGGGATTTATTTTAAAAACTGCCTGCTCCTTATCGCTTGTATCTACGCAGCTGTTTTCTGTAGTACCCGGCTCTTTCGGATTGGAAATCCGAAAGAGCACCTTTCATATCATTCTGGAAAACGACTGCTTATTATCTCCTGTTAGGATTAGTATTTAGTTTATCCGTTCTCTGTAGGGTACGTCGTACGTTTTCTCTGCTATAGTCTCCGTCGAGTAAACCTTTTTCTCCTGCAACGCTTCACAGTCTGCCGTATCTTCTATTTTTGTGGTTTCTATCTCTGCACGCATGAAATCCACGCTAAGCAAGTTACTCCCTCATTTACTCGCCCTACTGGTTCTGTTTGTACTCGCTGCTCTATACGCTTCGCCCAATTTGCAGGGCAAGGTGCTGGGTATGCACGATATTCAGCAGGCCCAGGCGGGTGCTCAGGAACTCAATGAATTTTACAAAGCGACGGGCCGCTGGGCTCTCTGGACTAACTCGATGTTCAGTGGCATGCCCGCCTACATGGTAGCTGGCGATTATCCGTACACCTTCGTCGGTAAGACCGTAGCCGTTACTTTACTCATCATTCCCGAAACCATCCGCATCGTTTTTCTGATGATGCTGGGCATGTACGTACTGCTGACCACCATGGGCGTACGCCGCTGGCTGGCTGTACTCGGAGCCGTAGCTTTTGCCTTTGGTTCGTACAACATGATTTTCATTAAAGCCGGACACGTTTCCAAAATGTACGCTCTGGCTTATATGCCGGGTATTCTGGCTGGGGTAATGCTGGCTTTACGGGGTAGATACTGGATCGGCGGAGCGGTTACGGCCTTGTTTCTCTGTCTGGAACTAGCCTCGAATCACTTACAGATTACCTACTATTTCGGTCTGGCCCTGGTTCCCTATATTATTATGGAAGCCGTGGTTCAGATTAAGGAAGGTCGACTCAAAAACCTGATTACCGCGGGTATTGTCCTGGCGGTTTCGGCGGCCATTGGTATCGGTAGTTACGGCGGCCGTTTGCTCGTTACGCTTGATTATACGAAAGAGACCACTCGTGGCAAGACCGAACTTACCCTGGCCAAACCGACACAACCCGGCCAGGCGGCTCCAGCAGCCACTACCGCTCCCCAAAACGGTCTGGATCGCAGTTATGCGTTTGAGTACAGTTACGGTATTGGTGAAACGCTAACCCTGCTTATTCCCCGCGTTTATGGTGGAGCTTCTGGTGAACCGTTAACGGACGGTTCCGATATGTATAAATTACTGCTGCAACGCGGACTCGATTCAGCTCAGGCCAAACAGATTGTTGAAGGGGGTATGCCTACCTACTGGGGCGATCTCCCTATCAATGGTGGTCCGGCTTATGCAGGAGCAGTACTTATTTTCCTGGCGGTGCTGGGTTTGTTTGTAGTACAACACCGGATCAAGTGGTGGATACTGGGGGCTACCTTTCTAATGCTCTTCATTGCCTGGGGTAAAAACTTTGCGGCTTTTGGTGATTTCATGTTCGATTACTTCCCGCTCTATAACAAGTTCCGGGCGGTTACTATGACCCTCAGTATCATCCAATTCCTACTGGCTTTATTAGCGGTACTGGCTATAGAAACGTTACTGAGTCGGAAACCCAGCTTTGCTGAAATCAAAACGGGCCTGATTGCCAGCTTTGCTCTCACGGGTGGTCTGGCTCTGCTGTTGTGGTTGGTAGGTCCTTCCATACTGGAATTACGTAAGCCCAATGAGAGTGCTCAGTTGGGACAAATGTTCGGTGATCCCGCTTTTGGTCCGGATGTTTTGCGAGCTATGATTGAAGACCGGGGTTCTATTCTCCGGGCCGATGCGTTACGTACCCTGATCTTCATCGTACTGGCCGCGGGTTTGGTCTGGCTGTACGTGACGAATAAGGTAAAAGAAACGGTACTAGTCGTAGTTCTGATTGCACTAACGTACTTCGATCTTTTCTTCATCGACAAACGGTATTTCAATAACGACGACTTTACCACCAAGCGGCAGGCACAGGAGCGGATTGCCCCTTCGCCCGTGGATGAGCAGATTTTACAGGATAAAGGATTGAGTTATCGGGTGTTGGATAATCGGGGTTACTTCATGAGCGATGCCAACGCTTCGTACTTCCACAAATCATTAGGAGGCTATCACGCGGCTAAACTCAAGCGATACTCGGAATTGATGGAGTATGCGTTGCCCAAAAACTTCATGGGCGTGATCAACATGCTCAACGCCAAGTACGTCATTCAACGCGATCCGCAGAGCAATCAGGACGTAGCCCAGCAAAATCCCGAAGCCCTGGGTAATGCCTGGTTCGTGCAAAATTACCGTCTGGTTCCCGATGCCAATGCGGAAATGACGGCCCTGCAAACGCTCAATCCCAAACAAACGGCCCTGATTGATCAACGGTACGCGGGTGATCTCAAAGGCCTGACGACCCTTCAGTACGATTCTACGAATACGATTCAACTGGTTGCCTACCAGCCCGACCAACTCAAGTACGAGAGTAAGGCAAAGAGCGAACAGCTGGCCGTATTTTCGGAGATTTTCTATAAAGGCAATACCGACTGGAAATCCTATATCGATGGCAAGGAAGTGCCGCACATCCGGGTGAACTACCTTTTACGCGGTTTACGCATTCCGGCGGGTACGCACACGATTGAATTCAAGTTCGATCCCCCCGTCTGGAAAACCGGCATGACGATTGATCTGGTCAGTAACATTGCCCTGATCCTGCTCATCGTCGCGGGCGTAGTCATTGATTCCCGACGGAAGTAAGCGTATCTTTGTACGGTTTTTAAACAATGGCTGGTGCTTGCATCAGCCATTTGTGTTACCCCGGTTTAACCTTGTTTTCTCATGCTGCTTACCCTGCTGCTCTGGCTGTACATCTCGCTGCTTTGTCTTCTGGCGGGCGATCTGGTACGAATGGGTTTTCAGAAACTGGGCCGTACTTCTCTGGAGGTACCGCTTCCTTTTCTGGCTATACTCGGCTGGGCGGGCCTGATGAATGGATTGGGGTATTGCTGGCTACTGATCCCCGTAGGGCAAGCGGTCCACCTGTTTGTGTTAACAGGACTATTGATAAGCGGCTGGCTTCGTCGAAAGTACTGGATTAGCGTCGTTCGTACGCTGCAACTCCCGCGTTCCTGGCTTTTCTGGGGCGTAAGTATACTTGGTTTTCTCGTCATTCTGACCCGTACGACGCACCTGCCCCGCGTGGCGGATACGGGCGGATACCACGCTCCCATGATTCGCTGGATCTCGGAATATGCCGTGGTACCGGGACTAGCGAACGTGAACTATCGCTTTGGTTTCAACAACGCTTCCTTTCTAACCGAGGCTTTTTTCAGCTTGCGATTTCTGGGGGGAGATGCCTTTCACGTACTCAACGGCTGGCTCATGGCGGTGGTCTGGTGCTGGGCCTTACTTCTTTTGCAAAATACACGCTTCAAACCCAGTGAAGTACTCATTGTGGTACTGGGGGTATGGTATCTTTGGCATTCGCACTGGCGGCTCGCTTCGCCGAGTCCCGACCACCCGGCTCAGTTGCTGGTAGGTTTACTTTTTTTCCTGCTGATCCGGCAAATGGAGGCCCCCGCCAATTCGTCCGAACGCCTGCTGATGGTGTGGCTGACGTTATTGGCGTTTACCATCAAAATGAGTACACTCGTTGCCCTACTCATTTCCCTTCTTTTATTCGTTGATGCGTTTCGCAAGAAAGATTACGCCTTCCTTCCCCGCCTGATTGCAGTAGGACTGCTCCCCCTGCTTTGGTGGCTGACGGCCAATGTAATTCTGACGGGGTACATCCTGTACCCTACGACTTCCCCCGTACTCGACTGGTTTTCGTTCGACTGGAAAGTACCTAAAATCGTCATTGAACAAGGATTACTGAATCTTTCGGGCGGTACGAAACTTAGTCCGGTACAGGGCCTATTCGATTTCAGCTGGGTACCGTACTGGTTTACCCAACAACTCGTACCCGATCAAGTATTGCTGGTATTTCTGTTTGGCTGGCCGCTGTTTGCCAGTTTTCGCTGGAAACAGACGGTTGCTTTTCTGATGCAGTACCCCAACTGGTTTTGGGTACTGGTGACGGCGTACGCTGGGGTAGCTTTCTGGTTCATCTCGGCTCCGGAATTCCGCTTTGGGATGGGCTTCATCATCGCGGCTCTAGTCGTAGGGTATCTTCCCTATCGCGTGCCCGTCCCGGCTTTGTACCGTTTTGGAATCGTTGGCGTATTGAGTTTGGCCCTGCTGTATGCCTCCTTCAAGCGGCAAGCCAGTCCGCTGGTATTTCCTGATTCGTATCCGGCGGCTCAACTGACTTCCTACCCGTTACAGGGCCAGCGAATGTACGTCGCCACGGACGATCCCCGCGTAATTCACGGCATCAAGGGCTATTGGAGTAATTGCCAGGATGCAGCCCTGCCCTGCTCTCCGTACTATAACCCTTCGCTGCATTTGCGGGGAACCACTTTATCGGAAGGTTTTAAAGCAGTGGAGACGCGATAACCGCGTCTCTACCTGATCTATCACTTCTTAGTTACGATGAGTTCAACCCGTCGGTTTACCTTGCGTTCCTGATCACTTTTAGCAGTACTCAGCGGCCGCGTATCGCCGAAACCTTTCGCCTCGATACGCGAGGCGTTAATGCCATTATTGACGAGGTACCGTTTAACGGTTTCTACCCGCTCGATGGATAATTCCATGTTTTTCTGCGAATCGCCGATGGCATCCGTATGACCTTCGAGCCGAATTTCAACCGTCGGATTTTTCTTCATCCAAGCAACCACCTGAGCCAGATTTTCCTGCGATTCGGTGAGTAGTACGGCTTTGCCCGTTTCAAAAAGAATGTTCTTCAATTCAATCTTGGAGCCTACTTCCGCTTTCAAATCCTCCATAGACGATGATGTAGTCGCGGGTGGAGGTGTTGGCTTAACCGGAGCAGTCGCTACGGGTGGAGCAGACTGTTTTTTCCCAGCACGTAAATAGAAGTCTTTTTCTACGGCATTATCCTTCACAGTCACCGTCGCCGTCATCGTTTCGTAACCCGGTACTACCGTCGAAAGCTGGTAACTTCCGGGTCGCACGTTTTTCCGAAAAACGCCCGTACTACCGATGGTTCGAAGCGTGTCTGCTTTCGCTCCCGCCCGCAACACAGCGATTTTCCCTTCCAGTGGTTCTTTCGTTACGGCGTCGTACACCTGACCACTCAGCAGTACCGTGGCGACTTCAGCCGTTTTTTTAGAGGCCTGAGCAACCGCTGGAGCTTTTGTATCCTTTTTCGTTTTGTCCGCTGGATTTTTGATGTGTATGTGATAAAAATTCCAGCACCGCCAACCGTTTGCCCGATCCCGGCATTCAAACAGATCAAAATCTTCCATGCCCGGTTCGAGGCGTTCAAAATACACCGCAAAATTAATCACGTCCCCCGGCTGTACATCCCGTTTATCGGGTCTTACCGGAATGCCCACGGCCTTGATGAACTTGAATGAGTACAAATTCCCCTTCTGATTCACCCGTAAATCGCTCTCTGGATCAACAGCGACGTTGCTGTACGAAGTCTCCTGCATTTGCGGATTCAGTTTTCGCAACCAACGGTCCTGAATATTCAATGGCGGATCTTCGTACCGCATGTACACAATGGTAAACTGGCTGGTTAGCTCTACCTTGGTAATGAACACATCCGCGGCCGTTTGCCCTTCCACCCGGGGTTTCACCGTTACCTGGGCCTGTACAGCTCCGAGCAGCAGGGCCCCGATCAAACTAAACAGTAGTCGCTTTTTCATGGAATGTTGTACTTGAAATACCTTCATTAACGCCGAACTTCATCCGAATATTTTCGGAGCAAAACTACCAAATTCCCGCTTTCGGATAAACGGCAAAAAAAATAGTCCCGCAGGTTTTAAAACTTGCGGGACTATCAGCAACTAACGCACGATACGTTAGCACAGCTCTTATAAAATGGCTTCGGCCAGAACCAGAATCTTATTGTTGAGTACTTCCACTACGCCCCCATCTACGATGTACGTTTTCTGGCCCTCTTTCGATTCCACAACCACTTCGCCTTTACCCAGTGTACTCACCAGGGGGGCGTGATGATTTAAGATCTGGAAGGAACCCTGCGTACCCGGAAATGAAGCCGAAGTTGCTTCTCCGGCAAAAACTTTCTTATCGGGAGTAATGATTTCGATGAACATAGTCAGTCTTCTGTTTTGAGTTTACAGCGGCCGCCGTTGCGGTTTTCAGTTTGCGGTTTTCAGTTGACTGTAAAGGCTCACCAAGCTTTCGCTGTCAACTGAAAACCAAAAACTGTAAACTATCTAGAAGCTTCTGCCAGCAGTTTCTCCCCTTTTACGACCGCGTCTTCGATCGTACCTACCAGGTTGAATGCAGCTTCTGGCAGGTGATCGTAATCACCCGACATGATTTTGTTGAAGCCTTTGATGGTTTCTTCAATCGAAACGAATACACCTTTCAAGCCCGTAAACTGCTCGGCAACGTGGAAGGGCTGAGACAGGAAGCGTTGTACGCGACGAGCCCGTGATACCGTTTGTTTATCTTCTTCTGACAATTCGTCCAGACCAAGGATGGCGATAATGTCCTGCAATTCGTTGTAGCGTTGCAGAATCATTTTCACGGCCATTGCACAATCGTAGTGAGCGTCGCCCAATACATCCGGGCTCAGGATACGGCTGGTTGAATCCAACGGATCCACGGCGGGATAGATACCTAGCGAAGAAAGTTTACGGCTCAATACCGTGGTAGCATCCAAGTGAGCAAACGTCGTTGCCGGAGCGGGGTCAGTCAAGTCATCCGCAGGTACGTAAACGGCCTGTACGGAAGTAATGGAACCACGCTTGGTTGACGTAATCCGCTCCTGCATGGCACCCATTTCGGTAGCCAGCGTGGGCTGATAACCTACGGCTGAAGGCATCCGGCCTAATAGAGCCGATACTTCAGAACCAGCCTGCGTAAAGCGGAAGATGTTGTCGATGAAGAACAGGATGTCGCGACCCTGACCTTCGCCGTCGCCATCACGGAAGTGCTCAGCTACGGTCAGACCCGAAAGGGCTACCCGTGCACGTGCTCCCGGAGGCTCGTTCATCTGTCCGAACACGAGCGTAGCTTTGGAATCTTTCAAAGCTTCGTCGTCTACTTTCGACAGATCCCATCCACCTGCTTCCATGGAGTGGTTGAAGGCTTCGCCGTACTTGATTACCCCTGATTCGATAAACTCGCGAAGCAGGTCATTTCCTTCCCGCGTACGTTCACCTACACCAGCGAATACGGACAAACCACCGTATACTTTAGCAATGTTGTTGATCAGCTCCTGGATCAATACGGTTTTACCTACACCGGCACCACCGAACAGACCAATTTTACCCCCTTTTACGTAAGGAGCGAGCAAATCGATTACTTTAATACCCGTGAACAATACTTCCGTTGAAGTAGCCAGTTCGTCGAACTTGGGAGCGTTCCGGTGAATGGAGAGACTGTCTTCTCCACTGGGTTGTGGCATACCATCGATGGCATCACCTACCACGTTAAAGAGGCGACCACGGATGGCATCGCCGGATGGCATTACAATGGTCGTACCAAAGTGAAGCACCTCAATACCCCGATACAGACCTTCGGTCGCGTCCATGGCGATCGCACGTACGCGATCTTCGCCTAAGTGCTGCTGCACTTCCAGGATCACTTTCTGACCGTTGGGTTTCGTTACTTCGAGGGCATCAAGGATTGCCGGCAAGGACGAACCTTCTTCTTCGAAACTCACGTCCACAACCGGTCCGATCACTTGGGTAATCTTACCTTTATTGACTGCGTTTGCCATTGAATATGAGTAGTTACTGGGAGATTGCAAATTTGCCCGCAAAAATAGCCCACGATTCGCGTATTGCCAAAGTCAATATTGGATATTTCCGGGAAAATTCCTGAATAGCTATTATATAGTTGTCAGAATTGGATTTCAGGCCCTTTTTAGCCCCTTCTAATCGTAATTTTACGCTATGCAAGCACTTCTTTCTACCCCATCTACGCTCAACTGCCGGGGGCAAATTGTATCCTTGAAAAAGCCGGTGGTGATGGGAATACTCAATATTACACCCGATTCATTCCACGCCGGTAGCCGTTTTGAAGACCCGGATCGGATTCGCCAGCAAGCTCAGCAGATGCTTGCTGAAGGAGCTACTTTTCTGGATATTGGCGGGTACTCCACCCGGCCCGGTGCGGCCGAAGTTTCGGAAGCAGAAGAAGTCCGTCGGGTTGTACTTGCCATAGATACCATTTTAAAAGCATTTCCTAAAGCCCTGATTTCGGTGGATACCTTCCGCTCGGGCGTTGCCCGCCGGGCCGTTGAAGCGGGAGCAGTAATGGTCAACGATGTGTCAGGTGGTTTACTGGACCAGGCGATGTTTACCACCGTCGCCGAACTCAACGTTCCCTACGTACTCATGCACATGCGGGGGACACCCCAGACGATGGGCAGTATGAATCAGTACCAAAACCTGCTGACGGAAGTCATCGACGAATTGGCTCAACGGGTACATCTGGCCCGGCAGGCTGGTATTAAAGATATTATTCTGGACCCCGGTTTTGGTTTTGCCAAAAATGCGGATCAGAATTACCAGCTACTGGCTCAGGTCGAAGCCCTGCAAATTTTTCAGTTACCGCTGCTGATTGGCTTATCCCGCAAGAGTATGATCTGGAAAAAACTGGGTATCTCCCCCGCCGAAGCTCTCAACGGTACGACGGTACTCAATACGATTGCTCTGCAAAAAGGAGCGAAGATCCTGCGGGTGCATGATGTACGGGAAGCCTGTGAGGTGATTCAGATTATGGAGTGGATGCAGAAGGCCTAGCGGTTGGCTAGAATGTATCTGGGCCTTGTTCTGGCTAGTAACTTCTCTTCATTCCATACTGTGTTGATTTTTTGAAGCTTCGTTATTCACCTTAAACGGGGTTTGGTGCTATAGATAGGGCTGTTCGATAGTCCGGAAGCCTTCCAGGCTGGACCTCTCCACGACTAACGACAGCCTCCTCTGGGCCACCGCATTGCGGCTGCCGTAGGTCGTTCAGTTGCCGCCATGGAATGGCTCAATGGCGGGAGAGGTTTTCTTCTTCTGACAATTGATCAGTTGTTGGTTGATCGTTTACAATTGTTGGGTTTAAACAAGTTTCTACACGGACGACTTAAATCAAGGCCCCGTTCTATCCCATTCCATGGCGGGCTCAAGTCGCCTTCCATTCCATGGCGGTTTCATCCGCAATGCGGTGGCCTAAAGCGGGATGAAAAGAGCGGCGGGCGTGCCGGCATGGGATGCATACGGACTAAATGACCAGCCCACTCAACAGGACGAAATAGTGATCCTATCAAACTAGTTGCCAGTTTATAATTATCAGTTATTTAGAACTTATCAATTCCTACATCTATACAGATACACTACTCAAACCTTGCTTACAAAACGTAATCCTTAGTCTTTGAGAAAGAATCAAAAATCCCATCCTTATCTTTGACCGACGATATCTTTCTTCAACATGGCAGCTACTTTTTTTGTCAACGGTTCGTTCGTTCCCGAAGAACAAGCCCAACTTCATATCACCGACCTGGGGCTGTTGCGGGCCTATGGCATTTTTGATTTTTTCCGGGCCATGGACGGTCAGCCCATTTTCCAGGAAGACCACCTCGACCGCTTTGAGCGTTCGGCGGAACTGATGGGTCTGACGATTCCCGCCAGTCGGGAACAGCTTCGCGAAATCATTGCCGAACTGATTCGTCTGAATCCGCACGCTCTGCTGGGTCTGAAGCTGGTGCTTACGGGTGGCTACTCTCCCGATGGGTTTGCTCCCGCCGAAACGCCCAATTTCTTCGTCATTCCGAAGCCCTTCGAGTTCAAAAGTCCGGACGAAGGCCTGCACTTCATGAGCGTCGAACACCAACGTCAGCTGGCCGAAGTCAAGTCACTCGATTACCTGTTGCCGATTTATTTATTGCGAAAGCAACGCGAAATAGGAGCCGATGACGTATTGTATTACGAAAACGGTCTGATTACCGAATCGTCCCGTTCCAATGTATTTGTGGTGAAAGGCGATACGCTCATTACACCTGCTGAAGGGATGTTACGCGGCATTACCCGGAAACACATCCTGCAATTTGCTCCCCAGATTATGCGGGTAGAAGAGCGTCCGGTTACGCTGGAAGAGACGCTGCAGGCCGACGAGCTTTTCACCACCGGATCGACCAAACGGATTGTACCCGTTACTAAAATTGATCAGAAACCCATCGGAACCGGACAGCCGGGGGCCGTTACCCGTAAGCTTTACGAGCTCTTTTTAAAGTACGAACAAGAAACGATTTGAAGCGATTCATTCACTTTTGCCTGTTTTTCGGAACCATCTTTCAGGCCTGCGGGCAACTCCCGCAGGCCTTACCCGGCTGGGAAGCTTTGCGTTGTGACAGTACCCAACGCGTTAGTACTTTAAGCCTGTATGATTTGATTCTTCCCCTGTACAGCACGGACAGTATCCGCGAAAAAACCATTGGCGTCAACCGCGTGCTGGCCTTTGTGGCGGATGAAAAAGGTACGGTCCGCTTTCTGGGTTCGCATCGAACAGGTTCAATCGCGGACTCGCTAGGCTCCCCCACTACACCTTTAGACAGTATACAAAGGCATACATACCTCGCTTCGGCAACCGACGAGCCCATTTATTTGTACGACCGCTGGTCCTGGCTGCTCAATACCACGCGTGAAGTATTTCTGGCCCGCCGCGATTCACTCGTGGATTCGCTCCGTCGTCAGTTGCCCAACTACGAAGTAAAAGTCATTTCTGATCTTCGGAGTGCGGAATTACAAACCAAACTGCTAGGCCGAGGCCGTAGTATGGCTCCGATTTCGTTTCACCAGTTGGGATTGGCTGCCGACCTGGGCTTTTTCCGGCGGGGGCGTCTGGTTCGTAACGCAGGCCCCTACGAGGCCATTGGGGAATTGACACCATATTATCAATTAATATGGGGCGGAAATTTTGTGGGTTTTGTTGATCCGCCTCACTTTCAACTCTACAAAAACGCGGCGGTATTTCTGCGGGATTTCCCCATGCTTCGCTTTGAGTTTGAGCCTTTTTACGAAAATTACCTGCGACGCGTACGACAAAAGATTGAGAATAATCGGGAACATGAAGTCGAAGACACTAAGGCTTTGTTAATGATCCTCAACGAATTCCGGCAACAGATGCCCTGTGCTTGTCAAGGAGATTCATTAAATACTTCGTTGCCTCAGCTGGCGAAAGTTCCGCCCCTTACTTCAGAAGACGTACTGATTTTCGGCGATTTACGCAGTCAACGCTTATCCTTCTGGCGGGGCAACGAGTTGTTGATTTCTTACCGCTTGGGAATTTGGCAGTAATTCCTCAACATTTTCCGTAAAAATACTTAATTTTCGCCCGTTCCTGATGTAGAGATGTGCTGGAATGACATTTTCCATATTTCTAGGAATACTAACTTATATTCAACCTTAACTCTCAATCCTTATGGGACTGATTTCATTCATGAAAGGGGTCGGCGAAAACCTCTTCGGTAGTAAAGATGAAGAAACCAAAGTAGCTCAGGCCAAGCCGGAAGAAGTAGAACCACTGCGGGCCGGAGCCTTATTACAAAAAGTAAAAAGCCTGGGGCTGGCCTACAAAAACCTGACCATTAAAACGGCTGGTTCGACAGTCGTACTGGAAGGCGAAGTAGACAAGCAGGAAGACGCTGAAAAAATTGCCCTGACTGTGGGTAACGTCACTGGCGTAGAACAGGTAGACAACCGCATTCGCGTGACGGCTCCGAAACCCGAGGCTCAGTATCACACCGTAGAAAAAGGCGATTCGCTTTCTAAAATTGCGGGTAAGTTTTATGGCGATGTCATGAAATACCCCGTCATTTTTGAAGCCAACAAGCCCATGCTGAAAGATCCCGATCTAATCTATCCCGGTCAGGTACTGCGGATTCCACCGCTGGAAAGCTAGTCCTTTGATTTGCGTACAAAAACGTCCCTTTCTCACCGGAAGGGACGTTTTTTATTATTAAGATTTTCTCATGTGAAAACATCTTCGCTGGCTTTTGGTAATTCTTCTAAAGAAATGTTTCTCTGCAAAACTGATCATCCGTGCGTTCCAGTAAGCAATACGTTAATCTGAGTCATAACAAGGTAGAAAACCACCTCAAAACCCTGCAAAACGAGTTTGAGGAAGAAGTAGTACCAACGGATACCGTCACCTATAAACTCCGGCAATTTTTCTGGTCGAATTTCTTCGGTTTCGTCTACCATTATTTTAAAAGTCGATTCGGGAAACGCTATCCGTATCAGTCGTATCCGAAGGACGGGGATTCGGGTGTGTATCGAATTCCGAACGATGCGACCCTGGCCCTGCTTTCCGACTGGGCCACGGATACCATTGAATCCGATTTGGTGGGACGTCTGGTAGCCCGGTATCAGGCCGACTATACCTTACACTTAGGAGACGTCTATTTTGTTGGAGCTCCGAAAGAGATACGGGCCAACTTTCTAAATCCGGATGCTTCCTGGCCCTGGGGTACGCAGGGTAGTCTGGCCCTGTCGGGGAATCATGAAATGTACTCCAATGGTCGCGGTTTCTTTGAAGAACTGCTCCCCCGCATGGGCGTCGATCAGGCAGGTGTACGCGTTTCGCAGAAGGCGGGATTTTTCTGTCTGGAAAACGATCACTGGCGGATCATTGGACTGGATACGGGCTATACCTCCGTACGAAATCCAATCATGGAAATCATCAACCCACCAGACTGTCGCTTGAAAGATTCGCAGGTGCAATGGCTACGGGAGCAGGTAAAGCTGGGCGATTCCAGCGATAGCCGCGGCCTTATCTTTCTGAGCCACCATCCCGTTTTTTCGGTGTTTAGAAATGCCTTCCCCAAACCCGGTGAACAACTCCGCGAGATTCTAGGCAAAGCTAACCGCCCCGTCGCGTGGATTTACGGACATGAACATCGCATGGTGATTTACCATACGCAGCAGCTAAAAAATAGTTTGACCGTACACGGCCGCTGCATCGGCCACGGCGGCATGCCCGTAGAACTCAAAGCCCCCGAAACCCACGATCCGATCTACTTCATGGACGACCGCATCCGTACCCGTCTTCGCCGCCGGGATGTGAGCTACAATGGCTTCGCGTACCTGACGCTACAGGGACCGAATGCCGTGATGAAGTACATCGACGTAGAGGATACGATGATCTTTCAGGAAAACTGGCGGGTAGAAAATGGAGCAGTGATTGTGGAAAAGGCGGATGCGGTGTAAAGTCGCGACTTATCAAGATTAAGTCGGAATAATCACCTACTATTCACGCAATTTCTTAATTAAGGACAAGGAGCTACTTCAGGTATTGAATTAGCTCTTTGTCCTTAATCAATCCTTTTGAGTTTACTAAGTTGTTCGCAACTAGGATAGTAATTTAGATTAATTTCCGTGCTATAATTTTACAATTCATAAATAGGAAATTTGATCTTCAAGTACTGGATACGGTGTACCAAGATTTAGTACTTAAGTCCAGCATTTTCTTACTTCGCCAACTCCTCTTCCAGATCAATCTCCGTATAGTCCTTTACGCATTTCCGAACGCTGGTAAACGTTTCAAATTCTTCGGCTTTGTGCGTGGTTGTCAGGATGATGGCTTCCATACCGGCGTTGAAGGCCGTACGGGCTCCCGTGGGAGAATCTTCGAACACCAGACATTCCTCCGGCTCTACGCCTAACGTCTGAGCAACTTGAAAAAATACGCTGGGATCGGGCTTACCTTTCTTGACATCTCGATCACAAACAATGGCTTTGAAGTAATGCCGTATGTTGAGGTTATCCAGCACGTAATCCACGTTTTCGTACCGGGCCGCTGTGCCGATCCCCATCGGAATATCCAGTTCGGCGGCTCTGGCCAGTAACTCGGGTAAGCCATCAATGAGGCGAAGCTGCTCCAGGAAAATTTCCCGGTAGCGGGCTTCCTTCTCGGCGGAAATACGGTCGCGTTCCTCAAACGCATACTGGTCACCAAAGATCCGAACCAGAATATCATCATTCATACCGTGGCAGGTAGCAATGACTTCATCAAGCGTCATCTCCTTCCCAACCTCGGCCAGTTTCGACTGCCAGGCGTGGTGGTGTACCATCATGTTATCCACCATCGTCCCATCCATATCGAAGATTAAAGCTTTCTTTTTCATGCGGCAAAGGTAATGGTGGGTTTTGGGTTTAGAGTTAATTATCCCCTCTTTACCTTTATCTCGAGCTTTCTGATTTCTCAATAGGTATAATTCCAAAAACGAATCAAGAAAGATTTGGGAGAAAACAACCCTAAACTCAAAACGTAACAACGCTTAATAGAAGACCCCATAAATCGTCAGAATCAGTCCCGTAATAGTCAGGGCTCCGACGAGGAAGGAGGTGGATACTTTAAACCAGCTGGATTCGACAGCAAAGGCTTTGGGGTTGGCCTTGCCTTTGGATTCCAGCAAACTGATGGCTACGTGTACGGCTACGCAAATCCAGAAGACCGTACCCATTCGGTTGAGGAAGGGCATATCCGGAGCCTGATATTTGAACAGCGTTGAGAGTGGAATACTCAGCAGAGCCGACACCAAAGCACCGTTGGCCGTGGCTTTGTTCCAGAAGAAACCCAGTAGGAAAATCGCGAGAATACCCGGTGAAATGAAGCCTGTATATTCCTGAATGTATTCAAAGCCCTGACCAAAATTCCGCAGGAACGGACTCAGCAGTAACGCGATACCAAAGGCCACCACGATGGAAAGACGACCCAGGCGTACGGTCTGCTTTTCGTTCAGATTGGCATTGAAGAATTTCTTGTGAATATCGAGTACGTAAATGGTCGAGATACTGTTCGCTTTTCCGGCCAGCGAAGCGACGATAGCTGCCGTCAGAGCCGCGAAGGCCAGGCCTTTCAGACCCGTGGGCAGGAGGTTCAGCAGTACCGGATACGAATTATCGGGTTTAACGACGCCTCCTTCGGTAATACCGCTCACAATCGCCGGATCGGCATTTTCCTGAAACAAAACATAAGCTGCCAAACCGGGCAATACCACGATGAAAGGCATCATTACTTTCAGGAAAGAAGCAAACAGCAGACCGTTTCGGGCCGTTTTGAGGTCGGCTCCGAGGGCCCGTTGCGTGATGTACTGGTTACAGCCGAAGTAGTTAAAGTTCACAATCCACTGACCGCCAATGATGAACATCATCAGACCCGGTAACTGGTTGTAGGCATCAATAAACCCACCGCGTCCGTCGTGTACCTGATACTCGCCCGGCGAGAAGACCATGTGCATGTGACTGTCGGCTTTTTCTTTCAACAGGCCCAGTCCTTCAAAAACGCCCGCTCCCGTACCCACCCGGTCAGACAGCAAATCCAGAGCCAGATAGGTCGTTGCCAGACCCCCTACGACCAGACAAACCACCTGAATTACGTCGGTGTAACCGATTACCTTCATCCCACCTAGCGTGATGAATACCGCAAAAACCGTCAGGAAAATAGCCGAGGGCATGAAGCCAAAACCTGTCATCTTTTCCAGACTGATGGCTCCCAGGTAAATAATCGAGGTCAGGTTGACGAGGATGTACAGCAAAAGCCAGAATACCGCCATGATCGTTGCCAGCCGTCCGTCGTAACGAACCTGTAGAAACTGCGGCATGGTGTAAATCTTGTTCTTGATGTACATCGGCAGGAAGTATACGGCAATGATAATCAGGGAAAACGCACCGACTAATTCGTAAACCGAAATCGCCAGCCCCAATTGAAAAGCCTGACCGCTCATACCGATAAACTGTTCGGCAGAAATATTAGAAGCAATGATGGAGGAACCAATGGCCCACCAGGTAAGCGAACCTTCCGCCAGGAAAAAATCCTTGGAGTCGGCGGTTTGTTTGCCTTTGTTTTTGAAGACCCAGTAACCGTATACGGCCACTATCACGAAATAAACCAGGAAAATCGTGTAGTCCAGCGATTCAAGACCGAGTGTCATAAATGGGTTTAGAGTAAGATTAGTTTTGCAGAAGGGGATTGTTGAACGTGTCGCTACCGACGGTGCCGTCGGTAGCGACACGTATCATTTCGTGGGTTAGGATTGCCTAGCAGCCTTGTCCGTAGTAAGCATCTTTCCCGTGTTTCCGGAAAAAGTGTTTGTCAATCAACGTCTGTTTCAGGCGGGGCACGTCCGGACGCAGGGTACAGGACAAATACGCCATCTGGGCCACGGCTTCGAGTACCCCGGCATTGTACACGGCTTTTTCCGCCGTTTTTCCCCAGGTAAACGGAGCGTGATTGCCCAGTAGAACCATCTCGACTTCTTCGTAGGAAAGGTTACGCCGCTCAAATTCGTTGAGAACCTGATAACCGGTTTCGTATTCGTAGTTGCCCTTGATCATTTCATCGTCCATCGGCGGAGCACAGGGAATGTCCGTGGTCAGGTGATCGGCGTGGGTCGTTCCCAGAATCGGAATATCCAGCTGAGCCTGAGCCCAGGCCGTTGCGTACGTACTGTGCGTGTGCACAATGCCACCGATCTTTTCCCAATTTTTGAAGAGTACGGCGTGCGTCTTCGTATCCGACGAAGGGCGTTTGGTACCTTCGACTACCTGGGCATCGAAATCACAGATAACGATGTCTTCGGGACGCAAAAATTCGTAGGGTACACCCGAGGGTTTAATGGCAAATACGCCCTTCTCCCGGTCTACTACCGAAGCATTGCCGAACGTAAATACAACGAGGTGGAGCTTGGGCAGCAACATATTAGCCTCGTAGCACTCTTCTTTTAAGCTTTGATAACTCATGGGGTTTGAATGTTGAGTAAGCTGATAAAGGGCCGTTTGAGTGGTTTGAAAAGTGTGAGAGGTATAACGTTTGAAAAGCATAAGGTTTGAAGGAGTGTTTCCTTTATAACCCGATCCTATGGGTTGGAGTAGATTTAAAAAGTACAAGGTTTGTTTTTGGAAGAGTCTTTGCTATTCAGGAATGCACGAACCCGAAACGGTCCCGTTCTACTCCTTTCAACCTACCCCTTTTAAAACCTTATACTTTTCAAACTTCAAAACGCTCAAACGTTATACCTTTCAAACCCACTCAAACTCCAAACTCCTCAAACTTCACCTCCTACTAGCGATACGTTACGTCATTCCAGCGAAGCTCGTTTTTGAGCTGACGCAGGGTAGTATCTTTATCAATGACTACGAGTTCGGTACCGAACATATCGGCGAAGTCCTCGATGTATTCCGTCGTCAGGTTCTGGCTGTATACCGTGTGGTGAGCACCTCCGGCCAGAATCCAGGCGGCACAACCCGTTTGCATATCGGGCTGGGGTTTCCACAGTACGCGGGCCACGGGCAACTTGGGCAGTTCTTCCTGAGCGGCTACGGCTTCTACTTCGTTCACCAGAATCCGGAAACGGTTTCCAACGTCGATGATCGAAACGTTGATCGCCGGACCCGCCGCTGAATTGAATACCAGACGCACCGGATCGGCTTTGCCACCGATACCCAGCGGATGGATTTCGCAGGAAGGCTGAGCGTCGGCAATCGACGGACAGATTTCCAGCATGTGTGAACCCAGTACGAGTTTATTCGCCGGATTGAAGTGGTAAGTATAATCTTCCATGAACGAGTTACCGCCCGGCAGACCGCTTGCCATGGTTTTCATAGTACGTACCATCGCCGCCGTTTTCCAGTCGCCCTCGCCACCGAAACCGTAGCCTGCGGCCATCAGTCGCTGGGAAGCAATACCCGGCAATTGTACCAGTCCGTGCAGGTCTTCGAAGGTATCGGTGTAGGCTTTGAAATTTCCATCTTCCAGGAATGCTTTCAGCCCCAGCTCGATACGAGCCGCTTCCCGCAGCGACTGGCGAAACTCACCATTCTGCCGCAGGGAGTTCACCACGCGGTATTCTTCTTCGTAAACGGCAACGAGTCGGTCAATTTCCGCGTCCGAAATCTGGTTTACGACCTGTACCAGATCTCCAACGCCATGCGTATTCACCGAGTACCCGAAGGTCATTTCCGCGGATACTTTGTTACCATCCGTTACGGCTACGTATCGCATGTTGTCGCCGAAACGAACGACTTTCATGCCCTGCATTTCGTAACGAGCCGCCGATACGCGAGACCAGGTGCTGATTTGTGCAATCACATCTTCCTGCTCCCAGTGACCGACCACAACTTTCCGGTTCAGTCGCATCCGGGACATCATGAAACCGAATTCGCGGTCCCCGTGGGCCGACTGGTTCAGGTTCATGAAATCCATATCGATTTCACCCCAGGGAATATCCCGGTTGAATTGCGTATGCAAATGCAGCATGGGCTTTTGCAGAGCTTTCAACCCCAGAATCCACATTTTAGCGGGCGAAAACGTGTGCATCCAGGTAATGATCCCGGCACAATTCGGAGCTACGTTGGCCTCCTGAATAATGCGGTAAATTTCTTCCGAAGTCTTCACAACGGGTTTGAAAACCACCCGTACGGGCAACGACCGATCCAGATGCTCGGCGATGGTTTTAGAATGTTCATCTACCTGACGAAGCGTTTCTTCGCCGTACAAATGCTGGCTACCCGTTACGAACCAGACTTCAAATTGTTTTAAGTCAATCATGGTGTATACTTCTGAATATCAATGACTAGTTTATACTGGAATTATAAATTCCTGAGCGTTTGCTTCCGGATTGCAAATCCCGAATTAACCTGTAGTGAATTTGTAATTCACCTTACGAATGCCCAAGTATCGCCGGTTCCTGCGGGCCAAACTCCACAAACTGGCCCAGGTCCAAGAACTTTTGATAGAGCACTTTATAAACTTCCACCTTATCTGGCTGTGGTTCGTAAATGGCATCGAACCCGGAAGACATGGCTTCCTGAGCCTCGCTCACGTTGGCGTACAGACCCGCCGCCACGGAGGCAAACATGGCCGCACCGAGGGCACAGGCCTGGTCGGATTTAGCAATTTTGATGGGCATGTCCAACACGTTCGCCAGGGTTTGCATGGCAAAAGCCGACTTGCGGGCTACACCACCAATGGCAATGACCTGCTTGATGGGGACGCCTTCCTGCACGAAACGATCCACGATATTTTTAGAACCATAGGCCGTTGCTTCCACCAGAGCTTTGAATACCCGGGCGGTATCACTTCCCAGATTCAGGCCCATGATGGCTCCCTTCAGCGTATGATTGGCGTCGGGCGTGCGGCGACCGTTGAACCAGTCGATCGCGACTGCATCGTTTTCGGTCACGGGCAGCTGAGCCGCTTTTTCGGATAAGTGCGGAATGAGTTGTTTACGCAGCGTTTCGGCAGCTTCCTCGCCGAGTAATTCGCGAACGGGTTGCAGTACGAGGCGTTGCAGCCAGGCGTAAATATCTCCGTAGGCGGACATACCCGCTTCCATCCCCAGCATACCGGGAATGACCGAACCATCCACCTGACCGCAGATGCCACGTACGAGCAGATTGCCAATTTCTTCCGTCGGAGCTACTAGCATGTCGCAGGTAGACGTACCAATCACTTTGCAAAGCGAATACGCTTCGATGGTACCGCCTACGGCTCCCATGTGGGCGTCGAAAGCTCCTACGCCGATGATGGCCTCGTCAGAAATACCCAGCTTTTCAGCCCATTCCTTCGAGATTTTACCCATGGCTTCGTCCGACGTATAGGTGTCGTGGAAAAGGCGACCACGAATGCCCGTCAGTAGCGGATCGAGTTGAGTCAGGAATTCTTCGGAAGGCAGACCGTCGAAGTCTTCGTGCCAGAGGGCTTTATGGCCAGCGGCACAACGGCTGCGTTTCAGCGTCAATGGGTTCGTATTTCCCGTCAAAACGGCCGAAACCCAGTCGCAATGTTCCACCCAGGAAAACGCTTTTTCACGTACTTTTTCATCCACGCGAAGCGTACGCAGAATCTTTGCCCAGAACCACTCGGAAGAATAGATACCACCGACATACTTCGTAAAATCCAGGTCCCAGGAATGAGCTAAATCATTGATTTCCTGAGCTTCCTTATTGGCCGTATGATCCTTCCAGAGGATAAACATACCGTTGGGATTCTCGGCAAATTCGGGCAGCAAGGACAAGGGCGTACCGTTTTCATCCACCGGGCCGGGGGTCGAACCCGTGGTGTCTACGGAGATCCCGACTACGTTCTGACGTACTTCGTCCGTAGTATTAGCCAGGGCTCCTTTAATAGAAAATTCCAATCCTTCCAGATAATCCAGGGGATGCTGACGAAACTGGGAATGCGGAGCATCACAGTACAAACCCTGTTTCCAGCGGGGGTACTCGTATACCGCCGTTCCTACCTCCGCTCCCGTCTGAGCATTCAGGACCAGAGCCCGTACGGAATCCGTTCCGTAGTCTACGCCAATGACGTATTTTGTTTCCATTTGTATGCTAAAGTGTTAATCTGACACATTCATTATAGTACACGGACACCATTCGACGCTTTTTGCGGCATTTCCTATGGCTTGAACCTGTATTTCCTCTCGTCTTAACTCTACTCAAGACGTTGGTTCAGCTTTGAAAACCTTACCTTCTGGCGATTAAAAATCACTGATAAAGTGAATGAAAGCATTAAACTGTTTCTGGTATCGTTCCTGATCGAGTCGGTACAGGATGGCTTTTTTCGTCAAACTTTGTTCATTTTTCTCGCCTGTATCTTTCAGCAGTTTCGTGGAAAGAATCTTCCGGCTGAAATTTCGGCGGTCGAAAGCCTGACTATAGATGGCTTCGTATAGACGCTGTAGCTGAGGAATCGTAAATTTTTCGGGAAGTAACTCAAAACCAATGGGATGCAGGGCCGCTTTGTACCGCAGGCGTTGCAGGGCCATTTGTACCATCCGGCCGTGATCGAAAATCAGATCCGGCATGGTTTCCAGACTTTGCCAGTACGCATTTTTCGAACGGGCTAATTCTGCGTCGTGATCGGAGATGTTAATTAACGCATAAAAACTAACGGATACGGTTCGCTCGACTGGATCACGTTTAACTTCGCCGAAGGTATGCAGTTGTTCCATGTACACGTTTTCCAGTCCCGTCAGTTCGTGCAGAATGCGTTTGGCCCCTACTTCCAGATCTTCGTTTTCGTTCAGAAATCCACCCATCAAAGACCATTTCCCCTGCTCTGGCTCGAAGTTTCGCTTAATCACTAACAACTTCAGTTCCTCGCCATCGAAGCCAAAAATGATACAATCGGTGGCAACCAGCACGCGGTTAGAATGAGGATACTTTAGAAGCATAGGAATACAAGGAGGCTATAAACGAGCACATTTAAATCGTGTCGAAATAACACAATTTTTTTGTATTTACCATATATTTTTTAAAATTATTTAAGCTTCGAAATATAGAATAAAGATGGGAATGAACGGGCCATTACTACGTTTTTAACGATAGCTTGTAACCAAATGCGAAGTTCGTTAGCCTGGTTTTAATGGATAAACTTATGGCGTCAGGATCGGCCAGCCCTTTTTAAACTGAAGCTTCAGTAATCGCAGTTTCGATTTACCATTATCATTGGCATCGTAGTAATGCGTGGATACCAGTCGTTTTTCAGCGAGTAATCCCACGTGGCCCGGACCAATAAATTCTCCTGACGTTCGCAGTACTATCGTTCCTCCTCCCTTCGTCAGATCCTTACCCGTATCATCCAGAAACGGTCCCAAGGGTTGTTCCGAACGGCCTACTACGATGGTATACGTGCTATTTACTCCTTTACAGCATAGACCGTTATTCACGAACAGGTAATAGTACTTTCCTTGTTTGATCAGACAGGCCGCTTCCCAGTCCGAAGCGTTGCCGCCCGCAACTTTCGTTAGCGTGGCTCCCGTCTTGATTTTTCCGGTTGACGTATCCAGTTCCACCGTCGCAATTCCACCAAAAAACGAACCATAGGTTAGATAAACCTTGCCGTCCGTATCGCGAAACAGGTTGGGGTCGATGGCATTATAACCTTTCCGGTCGCTGGATTCAATCACTAGGCCCTGATCCTGCCACTGGTACTGCGGGGAAGCGGCATCGAGCGTGACGTTCGTCGCCAGTCCCAGAGCCGAAGTCGAAGCCCCAAACGTTGAACAGGAATAGTACAGATAATACTTTCCATTCATAAATAGCAGATCGGGAGCCCAGAAGTGGCCTTTGAACCCGGGAACGCTGGTGTTAATCCATTCCGGCCAGACACCTTTCTTGAATACGGGTTCCGTTTGTTGCCAGCTTTTTAAATCCGTGGAGGCATATACCGTGATGCCGTGCCCGGTTGAGAAGAAATAGTACTTATTGCCCTCTTTTAGAATGGTACTCGGATCGTGCGTAGCGGGTGCCTGCGAAAAGGCCCATACCGGTAGAAGAAACAGAAGCCAGCGAAGCATAGTGCAGAAGTAAGGTGAGGGATTCTGATGTAACGACGTAGCTGGATGAAAAAGAAGGCCGGGATTACCAAACCCGGCCTTGCATGAGCACCAACAGAACAAGTACTACTTTACTACTTTTACCCGTACGACCGTGAATGATTGCGGAGCCAATGTCAGGTTGAGCTTCGTTCCTTTTACGGCAAGCTCTTCCTCCGTCGGACTCACCTGCTTAGGCTGATCGAAGCTATTCACGGCTCCCGGTTCGCTACTTTTCAGCGTAAATCGTTTGCCTTTATTTTCCAGCTTTTTGACGCCTTCCAGATTGACCGTATGCGTTTGCGGCTGACTGGAAGCGTTGACGAGTTTCAGAATTACTTCTTTCGTCGGTTCGTCCCAGGTAGCGGATGCGTACAGTTGATCCTTGCCCGTAATCAACTGATTGTTGGAAAGGATGGGCAGCACTTTGGTACCCTTATTGGTCGAGTACAACTTCTGCACGTAGTAGTTGGGGGTTCCGTACGACTGCAGGTTGTTCATCCAGATCAGATCAGGTGTCCATTGCCAGCCGTCGGCGTGGGCAAACAGCGGAGCGTACGAGGCCATGTGGACAACATCGGCGTTCCGTTCCAGACCCGTCATAAAAGCCGCCTCCGATAAGGCACAAAGCCAAGTATTCCGGTTCTCAGGACTGGCCACATCTTTACTTTGAGACGCGTACTCTCCGGCGAAAATCTTGGGACCGTTGCGGTCGTAATCATCGTAACGCGTCGCGTTTTCCAGAAACCACTCGGGCTTGCGGTAGTAATGCTCGTCGATAATGTCGGCCTTCAGCGAACGTAATTTTCCGTTGAGAAAACCGAAGACTTCCCCATCCGGATTCGGCCCGGCACTCGAAATCAGGCGAACCTCCGGGTATTTGGACTTGATCGCTTTTTCAAAGACTACGTACCGATCAATGTATTGCGGTCCCCACTGCTCGTTACCGACCCCCAGCAATTTAAGATTGAACGGAGCGGGGTGTCCCATGTCTGCTCTGAGTTTTCCCCATTTGGTGTCCGTCGATCCATTCGCGAATTCAATCAGATCCAGAGCATCCTGTACGTACGGGTCCAGTTCCTCGACCGGTACTACTTCCGCCGTGTTGTACTGACAGGCCATGCCGCAATTCAGAATGGGCAGGGGTTCAGCTCCAATGTCCTCCGCCAGTTGGAAATATTCGAAGAAACCCAGTCCAAACGTCTGAAAATAATCGGGCGTCAGCCGGTGTTTGAATTCCTTATTCCAGCGGTTAATCGCTACTTCACGGCCTTCCAGAGGCCCTACCGTCTTCTTCCACTGATAGCGATTGCTCAGGTCCATGCCTTCCACGATACAGCCACCGGGAAACCGCAGAAAACCGGGTTTCATATCGGCCAACAACTGAACCAGATCGGCCCGTAAGCCGCCCGGACGGTTTTTCCAGGTGTCCTGCGGGAAAAGCGAAATCATGTCCAGATCGGCCGTTCCGGTGCCTTCAAACCAGACATTGAGCTTGGCTTTGGGCTCGGTACCATTCGACGTAAAACGTACGGAATGCTTTTTCCAGTCGGTACTATTCAGGGGTAACGAAGCCGTGCCGAGTACCTGGCCGTCGGGTTTGATGAGTTCGAGTTTCAGCGTCAGGTTTCCCTCCACGTTTCGCGAGAGTACCGAAAAATCGTAGCCGACGCCCTGTTTAACGCCCATGCCCCGAAAACCTTCGTTGGTCAACCCGTACTTCCCACCTTCGGTCTTTACGCGAATAAACCGGGGATTTTCGGGCTGATCCTGCCGGTTGAGTACCAGCACGCTTGCTTTCGGGTTTTTCTGCTCTTTCCAGCCCATCATCGGAGACTCGAACTCAAAAGAGCGGTTTTTGATGAGTTCGGCGTACAGGCCGCCGTCGGCTCCCATGTTAATATCCTCGAAAAACAGGCCCCACATGGTCGGTTGAATCTCCGCTTTGGGCTGATTCACCTTCACCACCAGCGGATTTTGAGCGAATACCTGCCCGGCCAAACCCAAGGCCAGTACCGTTGTATACCACTTTTGCATTACGTATGCGGTTAATGTTACTTATTTGAGTTCTAGTACGACGACGGACGCCGGCGGAAGTTTCACCTTCAGCTGATTGCCCGACAGGCTCGCTCCGTTGAAAGTAACCGGATGTATTTTGTTGGGATTTTCGAAGGTGTTGTAATCCTGCAATTTGCCGGAAGACAGTACCCGGCCACTTACCGTTTTCAGGTTCATTCCTTTCAGGTCCACGGTGATATCCTGCTCTTTTTTCGGATCAATATTCACGAGTGATACGTGGGTCAAGCCACTTTTATCTTTCGAAGCCGATGCCGAAACGGCTTTTAACTTATCCGATTCGAAGGCGTAATCGTTGCTTTTCAATTGAACGGGAAGCAGGGTGGCGTCCTGGTGCACGTTGTACATTTCCATGACGTGGTACGTAGGCGTCAGAATCATCTTTTCGCCCTTCGTCAGGATGACCGACTGTAGTACGTTCACGACCTGAGCCAGATTGGCCATCCGAATCCGGTCGGCGTGGTTATGAAAAATGTTCAGGGTTACACCCGCAATCATGGCATCCCGAATGGTATTCTGCTGGTACAGAAAACCCGGATTGGTTCCCGGTTCTACTTCGTACCAGCCACCCCATTCGTCCACCACCAAGGCTATTTTTTTCTTCGGATCGTACTTGTCCATGATGGCACTGTGCTTCTGGACGAGTTCTTCCATAAACAACGCCTGCTTCATCGTGCCGAAATACTGTTTTTCGTCGAATTCCGTCGAAGGTCCTTTTTTCTGCCAGTTCGTTACTGAATAATGGTGCAGAGCCACTCCCGCCAGTAATTCATGGGGAATGTCTCGCATGAGCACTTCCGTCCAGTTGTAGTCGGCGGAATTGGCCCCGGAGGCGATTCGGAACAACTTGGCTCCATTGCCATCCGGCATAAAGGTGGCGTACTTGCGGTATTCGTTGGCGTAATATTCGGGCTTCATATTACCGCCGCAGCCCCAGGCTTCGTTACCGACCCCCCAGTATTTGACATTCCAGGGTTTTGCCCGGCCGTTTTCCTGCCGCAGGTTCGACATGGGACTTTTACCTTCGAAGTTCACGTACTGTACCCATTCGGTCAGTTCCTGCACCGTACCGCTACCGACGTTACCCGCCAGGTACGGCTCCGCTCCCAGACGTTCGCACAAGTCGAGGAAGTCATGCGTACCGAAGCTGTTATCTTCCGTTACCCCACCCCACCAGGTATTGACCATCGATGGACGCTTACCCTTGGGACCAATGCCATCTTTCCAGTGATAGGTATCCGCAAAACAGCCACCGGGCCAGCGGAGATTGGGGATTTTTAACTTCTTGAGGGCATCAACCAGATCGTTGCGGATACCCTTCTGATTAGGAATTTTTGTATTCTTTTCACCTACGTAGATACCGTCGTAAATACAGCGTCCGAGGTGCTCGGCAAAGTGGCCGTAAATGTGTTTGTCAATGATAACGTTTTCCGAAGAAGTACTGATCGTCAGCTGATTTTGGGCAAACGCCCAGCTGGAAACCAACGCACAGGCTAGCGTAGTAAGTGTTTTTTTCATAGTAAGTCAAGGCAATAATTCGATGCTTTTATGCGAGGCATTCTTGTTCGACGCTAATATACTACCTTCAAAAGTAGAAGATGAGAAAGGTTCTAACTCCCTATGATTTATCTGTTTATTCCTTTATTTTGACTTTTTTCTAATAAATCTAAAAAAATATAGTCAAAATAGTGGTTAATAGGCGTAGTCGTAGAGCTTTCAGCGATAATGCTCCTCGGTCAATATAGACGAATAAAAGGTCTAATTCTGCCGCCACTAAACGCTCCGAAGAAAACGAAACGTAATTACCCTACTCATTCTATACGATTGTCACAATACTATAGAATGAGTAGGGTCTTCTTGAAACGTTTTATTTCGGGACAATCGGGGCGTCTATGCCAATCCTTACCATTTAATTTCCTGCACGGGCGAGTACAGCAACTCGGCTACTCCCGCGGTTTTTACACCGATTCGGCCATACGCGTAATTTTTGCCCAAAGACGTCGGCAGAGGCAAGGTAAAAGATAAGGTTTTACTCAGATCAGCCAGAGCCGTACCCGTCAGGTCTACGCGTCCGGCGTTGTTGTTGACATCCACAAACTGCGTAGTTCCGACGTAAAACGTCACCCGCTCGATGGCCCGAGTCGTGACCACGCCATTGATCTTTGCCGTAGCCAGGAGGTTGTTAGCATCTTTGCGGTACTGCTCCCCACTGACGGTATAGTAAGGCTGCACGGGCACATCAACCTGCGTATTCCCCCGCACGGATACCCGAACGGTATCACTGTTATCCACCCAGGGCCCGTTGCCTCGCAGGAGTACGAGTTTATAATCGCCATCAAAAAGGGTAGCCTCAAACGAGCCATCCTGGGCTACGTATACGGGAATTTTGGTGTATACCTGAAAGCCCGGCTGCCAGAGTTCAAGCTGAACGCCATTGCTGCGTACGCCAACGGGCTGATTCTGGTAGATAACCCGCCCCTGTAATACTGAAGCCGGAGCATCGAAATTATCCTTTGCACAACCTGCCAGGCCGAGTACTAGAGTCAGTAATCCATAAAAAAGCGTTTTCATATCAGTGGAAGGGGTTTCGAATAATTTTAGGATTATTGTTAATCACGGTCTGATCGATGGACGAGTAGTAATTTCCCATCTGGAACTGACGCGGAGCCCGATACCGGGGAGCTACCAGTTTGTCGAACACGTACTTGCCATCCCGCGGATCGCCGGGCCGTACCACGCGGTAGGGATACAGAGCGTACGCCATGGCGTCGGGGTTAGTAGTGCTTCCGTTCCAGACTTCGTGGGCAATTCGCCAGCGTTTCAGATCCCAAACGCGGTGATCCTCAAACGCCAGCTCCACCCGACGTTCATTCTGAATTTTTTGGATGGTCACCGTCTTTAAGGCATTCGCCGCAAAACCGGCCCGTTGCCGCAGGGTATTCAGATACTGAAGAGCATCGGCCGTCTGACCGAGTTCAAAGGCAGCTTCGGCGGCATTAAGATACACCTCACCCAACCGGAAACGCACCCACCACATATCGCTTCGAATACCCCGCGTACTGGACATCGTCGCTGGATCAATGTATTTCCGCAGGTAAAAACCGGTATTGGAAACTTCCGTCTGCGAGCGTTGCGGACCGGAGGTACCCGTCAGTAATTTTCCATCCGTATGCGTAGCACCCAACACGTTGGATTCTACCGTCTGATAAGTGGTGCCATTCCAAACCTTCACACCCGCCTGAATCTGTACATCCTGGCCTTTAAACGTCGTTCCCGGATAGATGATGGTTCCGTATAAACGAGCGTCTTTATTAGCGAAAATATCCTGCGGACGATCGTAGTAGATGTAGTCGCCATTGTCGGCGGTACGGTTTTTCAGTTCACCGGAACTACCATCCAGGTACTCATAATCTTCCACCAGATTCAGCGTTGGCGTCACGGCCGAAGACCCCAGGTTATCTTCGCGAATGCCACGGGCAATGTTATCGTACGAAAAGCTGTGGCGTTTATCTTTCGATACCAGGTAGTCTTTGGCCAGAATGACTTCCTTGTTATTCTGCTTTTTGGTAATGGCTTCGAAGAAATTTTCGCCCGGATTCGGGTTTGTCTGATACAACGAATACGCTCCGGAAGCAATAATTTCCTTCGCGGCGGCCAGCGACTGCGTGTAGTATTGGCTGGCTCGGGCGGCGGGAATTCCTACGACAGCTCCGGGCAAAGTGATGGGCGAACTCATCTGGTTGTTGTACTTGGCAATGGAAGCGGCGTAGAGTAAAGCCCGGCTTTTCAGAGCCAGAGCGGTATACTTGTTAGCCCGGGTATTGCTACCCGCGTTGCCCAGCTGATCTTTCACTGCGTCGAGTTCGGAGGCAATGAAATCGTAGACCTCTTCTTCCTTGTTACGGGGTTGTTGCAGGGGTTCGGGATTACCGCTGAAATCATACACCAATTGCTTCGTTACGATCGGTACACCGCCCATGCGTTTCACCAGCTCGAAATACTGATACGCCCGAAGGAACCGTAACTCCGCCGCAAACTGGCTTTTTTGCGTAGCCGACAGGGTGTTTCCATAGCGTTCAATACTTTCCATGGCCAGGTTGATATCCCGAATCAGACCGTAATCCCACAAACGCCAGCGGTCGAAGGGGTACGCGATGATGTTATTGCGATCATCGTTGTTGCCCGACCACATAGCCTCGTCGTAGGCAGCCATTTCGGCCCAGCCCCCTTCCAGCTCGGCGTGGGCGGGCAAACGGTCGTAGTAATTGGCTAGCAGACTGGTAATCATTTTCGGATCGTTCCATACCTGCTCTTCCGTAATCAGCGTGGGCGATTTCCGCTCCAGCCAGTCTCCTTTTTGGCAACTGGAAGCAGCGAATACCGCGGCCGCCAGCACAAAGTGTTTATACGATAATTTCATTGAAGTAGCTTTTAGAGATTCAGACTAAATCCAGCATTTACGAGGCGTTGTTGTGGGTACACCAGGGCGTTGCCGGAAGAGATTTCGGGGTCAATTCCGAAACTCTTGACGTTGTCGAAGGAGAAGAGGTTGGTACCATTCACGTACACCCGCAAACCCGATAATTTCAGCTTTTTGAGTACGGGTGATGGAATATTGTAGGCCAGTTCCAGGTTACGCAACCGAATGTAGCTTACGTTGGTTAACCAGAAATCGCTCTTGCGGAAGTTGACGTGACTGGGGTTATCCTTCCGAACGGCCGGATATGTACCAGGCACCCAGGGGCTGTCGGGGTTGAATGGGTCCTGCCGATGCCAGCGGTCTTCGAAGATGTAGGCTGGAGATGTGCCATTGTTCTGGAAAGGAATCTTCATCTCCCAGTTCCGCTGGAAGGTCTGCATAGTAGCTCCGGCGAAATCGAACTGAAGGGTAAAGCCTTTCCAGGATACGCTGCTGTTGATACCAAAACTCACGTACGGGTTGGCTCCTTCGGCGTAACCAATGGGTCGTTCATCCAGCTCATTGATGATTTTATCGCCGTTGACATCCTTGTAGATGAAATCGCCCGGCAACTGGGTGCGGTTGCCCTGTCCGTCGTTGTTGACGTTATAATTGTCGATTTCGGCCTGCGACTGAAACCGGCCCACCACCTGATAACCCCAGTTAATGTTGGCCCAGCGGTGTTCCCAGGAGTTTCGGTACTGATCCCAGGAGTTTCCGTATCGGGGTTTGTAGCGACCCTGTACGTCCCAGCGGCGAGCTACAGTTCCGTTGACGCTGAACGAGTACTGCACCTCATTGATCCGATTCCGGTACGTCAGCACCCCTTCCAGACCCCGGTGAGCATCCGAATTTAGGTTTTCATTAGGCAACGTGTAGCCTACTTCACTGGGTAGTAACACATCGTAGCGGGCGGCGGGTAAGCCCTGGCGTAAACGTTCGAAGGCATCAAACGTACCCGAGAACTTGCCATCCCAGAACGAAAAGTCAATCCCTACATTACGGGAAGTGTTTTCTACCCAAGACAGGTTTCGGATGGGCAACCCCCGAGGTTGCAGGCCCGTCACCAGATTTCCGTCAAAAACGGCCGTACGACTGTTCCAGTTGTAGCCCGGCAGGTAGCTGAAGGGAGGCACAATGAAATCGTTACCGCTCAAGTCACTACCCGTTTTTCCGTACGAAACCCGTAGCTTCAAATCATCCAGAAAATTACTGGTGCGATCTTTCAGGAAAGGTTCTTCCGACAATCGCCAGCCCAAGGATACGCCGGGAAAGAACCCGTACCGCCGATTAGGGGCGAAGAGAAAGGATCCATCGTAACGGCCCACGGCCTCAAACAGGTATTTCTGTTTGTAATTGTAGTTTAAACGACCAATGTAACCCGCCCGGGCCTGAACATTCCATTCATCAATCAATACATCCTGGTTTGCGAAATACTGAATCGGAATGTAATTGTTCGGTGGTACGGTATGGACAACCATGTATTTATTGTCCTGATCGTACCGTTCGTAAGCAGCTACCGCCGAGATACTGTGATCTTTCCATTGCTTGTTGTAACTCAGCTGAACCTGAGCAAACCGGTCAATGATGTTACGTTTTCGACGTTCCCGCCAGGGGTTTTGATTTCCACCGCCCGGAACTACATTGTAGGTGTCCGTTGCTTCGTCGTAACGGTAGGCATTATAGGTGTATTCAAACCCATCAAAATCAAAGTTGGTAAATGCGTAAGAATATGTGCCTTTCACCGACAGACCGAAGTCAAAGTCATACTGAGCGTAGAAGTTCCCTTTGCCATTCATCCATACTTCGTCAATGTACCCAGTAACGTCTTCTTTATACGTTGCCGGGTTTACGTTCACGTTGTGCGTTTGATTGATGTAATTCGGATTGTCGTTCGCGTAAGGCCGCTCGGTGGGCCACATGGTGAAGATACTCAGGAAGGGATTGAAGTAATCATCCAGTCCGGGTACCCCTACCTGGTGGCGGAATTCCCGCCGGGCACTTAGCTGTGTACCGATTTTAAACCGTTTCGCCAGAGCTACCTCCACGTTGGTCTGGATGTTGGTCCGGTTAAACCGATAGTCCTTAATCAATGCTTCCTGTCCCAAGTGTCCGACGGATACGTAATAGTTTACGGTTTCATTAGCCCCTGAAGCATTGGCATTGAGCGAAAACTGAGGTACGTTAGGTCGCATGACCATATCGTAATAATCGAAACTGCGGTAATTTTTCTCCGTACCTACTTTCCACTTTGCCAACTCCTCGGGCGTCCAGGTTGTATTAATCCGCTGATTCTGATCCGATTCTGCCTGGGCTCGAACGTGCTGATAAGCATTAGCCGGACGTGGGTACCGGGTGAAATTCTGCACCCCGTAATAGCCATTAATATTGATGAGTGGCTTGCTACCGATCTTCCCGCGTTTCGTGGTTACCAGCACTACCCCGTTGGCTGCCCGCAGTCCATAGATGGAAGCGGAGGCATCTTTCAGAATGGAAATGTTATCAATATCATTCTGGCCCAAGTTGTTGAAATTGCCTTCATCCGAAGGAACCCCATCGATAATGAACAAGGGAGTACCCATGTTACGGATCTGAATATTCGTTCCGGCTCCGGGGCGGGCGTCGGCCTGACGAGCCGTAATCCCCTGAATTTTACCCACTAACGCTCCAGAAGTAGTAACGGCGGGTGTACGCAGCAAATCCGACGATTTGAGCGTACCCACCGCTCCGGTTACGGTAGCCCGCGACTGCGTGGTATACCCTACCACAACTACCTCACTGAGGTTTTTGGTATCGGGCTGGAGCGTAACCGTCAGTTGGGTAAGAGAGCCTACGGCCATTTCCTGCGGCACGTAGCCTACAAAACTGAAAATCAATACCGATTCATTATCGGGAACACTGATTTTAAATTTTCCCTGAGCATCCGTAATAACACCCCGGGTCGTCCCTTTGAGCAGAACGCTTACTCCCAGAAGCGGCTCACCACTGGGACTGCTGACCGTTCCAGAAACGACTACATCCGCCGCTTGTACAGGCAGTCGTACGACACAACAGAGCAGTAGCATAAATAGCCAGAAGGTTGATCCTCCTGGTAAGAAAAGTCGATTTTTTAACATAGAAGTAAAGGTTTTTAGGAAATCGATCAGGCAATACAGGCACAGGCTCCTTCGCTGGGCGAAGTGCACATTAAGGCAGATCAATACGAACTTGGATTGCAGAAAAGGCTCTCTTCTACAAATGGAAATACGTTACGTTACAGTCATAGTGGAAAGGATTAAGAAGCGATTGATTAGGTGTAATTTTAGCGGGAAGTCGTAAGTGACTAGCGGATTTATATTCACTATCTAAGAAAATAATGAATTTATCCACTAATACAAATGTATTTATACTTCTAAGCCTGCACTCCCTGCCGTTTACCGTCCACTGACTGTATTTTGACTATTTTATGATCTATCGAAGATCAATTTGTACATTCATTAGTATTTACATCGATTTATAATAGTCTATCCAACAAAAAAAGCCATCTGAACAGATGGCTTTTTTTGAATCGGAATGCTTTATTCTACGGTAACCGATTTCGCCAGGTTACGGGGCTGGTCCACATTACAACCCCGCATGACGGCAATGTGATACGACAACAACTGCAGGGGAATCACGGACAAAAGCGGCGTTAGAACTTCGTGCGTAATCGGAATTTCGATGACATGGTCCGCCATGGTTGGAATCAGTTTATCACCTTCCGTCACGACCGCAATCACCTTACCTTTCCGGGCCTTTACTTCCTGAATATTCGAAACAATTTTCTCGTATGATTGATCTCGCGTGGCGATGAACACGACGGGCATATCTTCGTCAATCAGGGCGATTGGGCCGTGTTTCATTTCCGCTGCCGGATAGCCCTCAGCGTGGATATAGCTAATTTCTTTGAGTTTCAGGGCTCCTTCCAGAGCTACGGGGAAATTGAGGCCCCGGCCCAGGTAAATGAAGTTACGGGCCTCGCTAAACAAGGCCGAAATCTCCTTGATCTTTTCGGCGTTCTTCAACACCTTTTCTATTTTTTCGGGGATGCGTTCGAGCTCAAAGAGGAAGCGGCGGAAGGTATCTTCGTGCAGAATGCCTTTCCGGCGAGCCACCGCGATGGCCATCAGCGTGAGGACAGAAACCTGAGCGGTGAATGCTTTCGTCGAAGCCACGCCAATTTCGGGACCGGCGTGGGTGTATGCCCCTGCGTGAGTAGTTCGGGGAATGGAGGATCCCACGGCATTACAAACGCCCAGAATGATGGCCCCTTTGGATTTAGCCAGTTCGATAGCCGCCAACGTATCCATCGTTTCGCCCGACTGCGAAATGGCAATGACAACATCGCCTTCCTTAATGATGGGGTTTCGGTAACGGAATTCAGACGCGTACTCCACCTCGACGGGAATACGGGCTAGTTCTTCAAAAACATATTCAGCGACCAGTCCCGCGTGCCAGGAGGTACCGCAGGCCACAATGACAATTCGCTGCGACTTGGCAATATCGTCCAAATACTCCCGCAGGCCTCCAAGAACCAAATGACCTTCATCAGCATTGACCCGGCCCCGGAAGCAATCCTTCACGGAGCGGGGCTGTTCGAAAATTTCTTTGAGCATGAAGTGCTCATAACCGCCTTTTTCGATTGCTTCCAACTCAAGCTCAATGTGCTGGATGTAAGGCGATAAAACGATATTCTCGATATTCTTAACGGTCAGTTCACCCTCGCGTACTACCGCAATCTGAAAATCATCCAGGTAAATTACTTCGTTGGTATACTCGATAATGGGCGTTGCGTCCGAAGCAAAGAAATACTCGCCTTCCCCTACCCCAATGACCAGTGGTGAACCTTTACGAGCGGCAATCAGTGTACCGGGTTCTTCTCGGTTAATCAAAACGATGGCATAGGCTCCTACTACTTCCTGCATGGCCAGCCGGACCGCTTCTTCGAGTGAGCAATAGGTTTCTTTCTGTATATCTTCAATGAAGTTGACAAATACTTCCGAGTCGGTATCCGAATGGAACGCGTAGCCTTTGTTTTGAAGATTAAGTTTTATAGCTCCATAGTTCTCAATGATGCCATTGTGAATTATCGCTAGCTTTTGCGTGTGTGAATAATGCGGGTGGGCGTTTCGATCGTTCGGTTCGCCGTGGGTAGCCCAACGCGTATGCCCAATGCCAATATGGCTACTGAGCTGTTCTTCGCCCAGTGACTGTTCCAGATCGGATACCTTTCCTTTTTTCTTATATACATTCAGGCCCGTATCGGTGAGCAGAGCTACCCCAGCCGAGTCATAGCCCCGGTATTCCAGTCTCTTTAGGCCTTTAATGATGAGGGGATAGGCTTCGCGATGCCCAATGTATGCTACGATTCCGCACATAGTTGATAAGGATTAATGGAAGAAATGTAATGGAGGGTTGATTATACGCATGAATTCTTAAGCTTTGAAAAGCTACGTAAATACTACTTATTTTTATAGGCTATTCAAAACAAATAAATCGCGAATCAAATAAAAAACGAAAAGCCTGTTTTATGCATAAAATACTAAAAATCAGTTATTTAATTAATAATTTTAAAGATGTATTCTATTATTTTAAAATTATTTTTAATAAGCATTTTTATCCATTGAACTCCCTTATATTCAGCTCATAAAGCATAAACTAACTACTTCTTCAAAAACCATAAAACAGAGAAGGCGACCCCTATACAGGGATCGCCTTCTCTGTTACTCAACAATTTTTATTAGCTCAAAGAAGCATGCAGGTCACGGTACTTTTTCACCGCATCATGCGACTCCTTCAGTTTTGATTTTTGTGTACTGATCAATTGACGCACATCCGTGGTCATCGTAGCATCTGATTCCAGAGCCGTTTGATAGGCCTCCTGTGCGGCGTCTTCACCAAACTCACAGTTTTCGAGAATGGCTTTCCGATCTTTACCAGAGAAGGCAGCTTTGATGTCCATCCACACGCGGTAGAATTTACCAGAAGTTGTCGTTTCGTCGGTAGGCGTACCTCCCAGACTAACAATTTCGCGGCTCAGCTCATCCCGGTACGTACGGCTTTCATCGGCAAAACGATTGAACAAAGCTTTCAGATCTACGTCTTCGAGTTCAGCTTCGTTTACTGCTTTTTCGTATCCAGCGATCCGGTCGTTATTAATACGCACTAAATCATTAAGTACATCTACTAATTTGTCGTTCGTTACTGTAGTTTCCATGACTTATTTATTTAAGGTTGATACTCTTATGGTAATTCTATAAGAAAAACCTAAGCCAAAAAATATAGTTCATTGAAAATCAATAACTTAAATTAATAGTAAACTTAATAAACCTGTAGAAAAGGATTCCCATTCGAGCACTTATGGGTAAGCGTTGACTGTACGATTACTTCTATTGTATCATGCTACTTTGTTCAACGTATACTTGCTCAGCTTCCTTCACCATGGTACTGGAACCAATGCACAACGGGCTTCGCTGGTGTAAGTTCTTGATTTCTACTTCTAATAAACGTTGTTTTCCATCGGTGGCCATACCGCCTGCCTGCTCCACAATAAACGCTAAGGGGTAGCATTCATACAGCAACCGCAATTTGCCTTGGGGCGTTTTACGGGTCGGTGGATAGAAATAAATGCCTCCTTTTAATAAATTCCGATGGAAATCTCCCACGAGTGACCCGATATACCGGGCTGAGTACCGGCGATTGCGGCACAAGTCAATATAACGGAGGATAGCTTCCGGAAAATCAGGCATGTTTCCATCGTTAATCGAGTACAGATTGCCATCCTCCGGGATCTGGATGGTGGGATAGGAAAGGAAAAATTCGCCCAGTGAAGACTCGTACGTAAAGCCATTGACACCATGACCCGTTGTGTAGACGAGCACCGTTGACGAGCCGTAGAGTACGTACCCGGCGGCGACCTGAGCTTCGCCACCTTGCAAAAAATCGTTCGCGTTTACTTTAGTACCCTGTGCACTCAAACGGCGATAAATGGAAAAAATGGTACCGATCGAAACGTTGACATCAATATTGGAAGATCCGTCCAAAGGGTCAATCGCTACTACGTACTTAGCTTCGTCGTTTCCGGTTAAGACAATGTTTTCTTCTTCTTCCGACACGATCCCGGCCACTTCACCGCCGTTTCTCAGGGCCCGCATGAACCGTATATGAGCGATCATGTCTAGTTTTTGCTGGGCTTCTCCCTGGATATTGGACGTTCCGATGGCTCCAGTCACATCCACCAGACCCGCTTTATTAATTTCCCGATTCACGATCTTCGCCGCTAGGGCTATGTCCCGTAAAAGTTGCGAAAGCTCACCAGTAGCGAAAGGAAAAGCTTCCTGATTGCGTTTGATAAATCGATCCAGGGTTACGCCGACAGGCAGGGCAATGGTTTCATCCAAAAAGGTCATAGTCGGTGCTCGTTTAAACGGTTTTGAAAAGGTTGGAATAGATAGATTGAGTTTATAAAGGCACAGCATTCCCGTCCGTATGAAGCCCGAAAGGCGACAACGGTTGAGCTTCCTACGCTCACGCGTATTCTTAAAAAAATTAAGGAATTGTTTAACGGAAAGAGGCTAAGTACTACTGAGGATAAGACGATTAAAGCAAAAGCAAACCCTGCTTGTTATCAAAAAAATCTAATCTTTTTTTGATAACAACTGATCTTTATTTAGCGGTTGCAGACGTTCGTTTCCTCCAGGCAATGAGCACCCCACTGCTAATGACCAACGTGATTCCGAGCAGTACAGGCAGGGAGGGCAGAGCGTCCCCTAGTAATAACCCCAGCAGTAGGGAAAAGACAATATTTGAATAACCAACTGCCGATACCCGACCTGCTTTGTCCATGCCTAAGGAACGCGTCATGGCGAGTTGAGCCGCCAGAGCCGCCACCCCCATTCCAAGTAAGACGAGCCACTCCCAGCCCTGCGGCCATACGAACCGACCCAACCACAAACTTTCTGCCTCAGGCCAATATTCACCCAGTATCATGGATATAGCCGGTAAGATCAGACCCGATAGCATAAAGGAAAGAACAATGGCCCGCGTATCATAATAGCGGTTAAGTCCTCGAATGGACAGGTAAGAAATGGCCGTTAGTAATGCACAGCTTAGCCCAATCAGGTGCCAGCGAAGGGGCATGGTTACGTCTGGACGAAAAATGAAGAGAATTCCCACAAAGCCCAGTCCAATCGCCGCCCACTCCCGACGGTTGAGTTTTTCGCCAAAAAACAGAAAGGAAAGAATACTTAGAAAAATAGGGTACGTATACTGATAAGCCGAAGCGGTACCAAGCGTTAGCGTTCGTACCGAATAAAAAAGCATGTAAAGAGAAGCCGTCCCCACTACGCCCCGAAAAATGAGCAGGAAGGGTTTGCCGCCCGGCTGTTGCATGGGACGGCGTTGGAGGCTGATTAAAATAAAGGTAGCCCCTACCAGGTTCCGGAAAAATACCAGTTCTACGGCATTGAAACGGGTACTGAGCTGCTTGGCGGTCAGCGTCATAATCGCAAACAGCAGGGAAGCCAGTAGCATCAATACAACCGCTGAAGGTTGATAGCGTTGATTATTTTTTTGAATCGGTTCGGCCGTAGATGATTGCATACTGGGAAGAAAGCTTTTGGAATCAACCGTTTTCGGCCTTTCTGCGTTCCCAGATTCGCATCCATCGCGGCAACATCGGTTGTTTGGCGTCGTCGGGCTGATCATCGCCGATGAGTATGCCCCAGGGTTCCAGTCCTTCGACTCGGTCGAAGATTACCTTCATCAGGGCAATGGCCGGAATGGAAAGAAACATTCCCGATACACCAGCCAATGCTCCTCCGATGAGTACACCCACGATGGACACTAAAGCATTGACCTTTACTTTCGAACCGACAATCATCGGTACTAAGAAGTTATTATCGATGAATTGTACGGCCAGAAATACCCCTACCACGCCCAGTAACATCGAAGGCTCCGGATTATTAATAAACACAATAGCCACGGCCAGTACCGTTGCAATGATCCCTCCCAAGTAAGGAATTAAGTTTAAAATGGCAGCGATGACGCTCAGCATAATGGCATATTCTACCCCCAAAGCCAGTAGTCCTAAAGCATTAAGAATGGCTACACAAGCGGTTTCAAGCAGCAGGCCGACCACGTAACTTTGAATGACGGCCTTTACCTGCCCAATAATTTCCCAGACCCGCCCGGCGTGCTCTTCCATGAAAAGTGACACCAGAAACTTAAGTAACATCGCCCGGTAGTACAGCAGCAGAAACACGTAAATGGGAATTAAAGCCAGCGTACCGAGTGGTCCCGAAATAGCGGCTAATGCTCCCGTACCACCCTGCAGGTTTTCGAGCGTTTTTTGCTGAGCCTGCTTGATGTACTGAGCCTGCTTGGTATAGCTGACATTGTACTCCTGACGAACCCAGCGGCGGGCGGTCCGGTAAAAATCATTGATGTTATCCTGCAGCTTGGGAAGATCGTCCGAGAAGTTAGAAATCTGGATGGAAATAAAAACAGCGACGCCCGACAATACGATGACAGCCAATGCCAGGGTTAAACAAATAGCGATTACTTTATGAACACCCCTTCGCATAAACCAGGCTTCTACGGGTCTTAATAGGATGGCCAATAAGCCTCCTAACGCCAGCGGCACAATAATTTCCTGTCCAATGTAAATACCCAGCGTAACGAGGCTAATGATAATTAAAGAGTGAGAAGCCCGGTGATAGAACGGACGGTCAGAAGCTGGCATGTCGATAATTCGTAAAGGAATTGACTAATGAACCTTAGTTTGATTAAAAAGTTTTAACGTCCTCAAGCTTTGAGTTTAATGTTCTTTAACCGTACAACTACACGCTTTTTTTTAACTTGCCCCTTTAAATATTTGCAAAGAGACCAATGAACAAGCAGATTATTTTCACTCCCAATGCACCCGCACCCATCGGACCCTATTCTCAAGCAGTAAAAATAGATGGTCGTTTGTATGTTTCCGGTCAGATTGCTGCCGATCTAGCCGCCAGCCAAGCCGGAATCCAGGCTGAAGCTCGCCAAGTTATGGTAAGCATTGGCGAAATTTTACATGCAGCGGGCATGAATTACCACAATATCGTTAAGACTACCATCTTCCTGAAAGATATGAACGATTTTGCGGAAGTAAACGCCATCTATGGCGAGTTCTTCTCAGGTGACTACCCGGCCCGTGAAACCGTTCAGGTTAGCCGCCTTCCTAAAGATGTTTCCGTAGAAATTTCGGTGGTCGCTCTCATTGATTAACTATTCAAAGTAGCGTTTTACGCCTCAAGGCAATGTTTCGTACGTTCGTTGGCTGAGGCATAAAACGCTACTTTACGTATTTCTGGTGATTAACGCTCGTCGTTAAAATCTGTTAATTCTTTCATCATCAGGAGCTTCCTCCGTATTTTCGGCTAGTCAACCGCATCCGCACTAGCTATGAAAACATACCTCTACTTTTTTACGATTGTCCTTCTTTCGGCTTCCTGTACGCGTTCGACGCTGCAGCTTAAGTCCCTTAATCCGGATACTCAGCGGGAAAATGGCTTAGAAGTAGCTCGTCAGCTCAATGATAGCTTAAAAGTTGTTACGGCTTTTGAATCCGTTTATCTCAGCCGTCAGCCGGGAGCTAAAATCGAGTACCTGATTTTTGATACTGAAATCACAAATCTCACCGAGCGTCCCATCGAAATCAAACCGCATGACTTCGAAATTACCGCCCTGGATGAGACACAAACCCTGTTACTTTACAAAACATCCGCCGGTACGCTTAACCCTTGGCGAAGACAAGGCTTGGATCCAGACCTGGAATTGCAGCGAATAGCCCGACAAATTAAGCAGGAACAGAAGATTCTTCAATTCAATAAAGTGTTCAATACCGTCTTACTGGTCGGTTTGGTTGCCGCTGACGTAGCGACCCAAACGAACTCGCGGCAAACGTATCACGAGTACGCTTCCAAACGGGCGGGTATTGCCGCAGGCTGGCAAACCCTGGCGGTTAAGCGAGTAGCTGATCACCAGCGTTTTGGCAATCGGATGGATCAGCTTACTTGGGAACAGGGCAACTTCGAGCGGGAAACGTTTCGCCAGATGATACTCCAACCGGGCGAGGCCATGCGAGGCAAACTTTTACTCCAGTCCAATCGGGCGGCTCACTTCTACGAAATCACTTATCCAGCCCGTAACCAAGCCCTTTCATTCCAGTTTGAACAAAAACGGGTGAAAGACAAGCGAAGATAAGTAGCCGCTTCGCCTATACAAGCAAAAACCCCGCTGGTATCAATCAGCGGGGTTTTTGCTTGTATAGACTTGCTTATTTTGCGTAAGCTACGGAACGCATTTCCCGAATTACCGTCACTTTAATCTGACCGGGATACTGCATTTCTTTCTCAATTTTCTGTGAAATATCGTAGCTCAGCTGACCCGCTTTCTCATCCGATACGTTATCCGAATCCACGATGACGCGAAGTTCACGACCGGCCTGAATGGCGTAACACTTATCTACGCCGTTGAAGTTGAGGGCCAGAGCTTCCAAGTCTTTTAAACGCTGAATGTAGCTTTCCATCATTTCCCGACGGGCCCCGGGACGCGAACCACTGATGGCGTCGCATACCTGCACGATGGGGGAAATCATACTGGTCATCTCAATTTCATCGTGGTGAGCTCCAATGGCGTTGCAAACTTCCGGGTGCTCCTTGTACTTCTGGGCCATTTCCATACCCAGAATGGCGTGCGGTAATTCCGGCTCTTCGTGCCACACTTTACCAATATCGTGCAGCAGACCTGCCCGCTTAGCCAGCTTCGCATTCAACCCAAGTTCGGAAGCCATCGTTGCACACAACTTGGCTACTTCGCGAGAATGTTGAAGCAGATTCTGACCGTAGGAAGAGCGGAAACGCATCCGACCTACCATCTTGATCAGTTCCGGGTGCAAGCCGTGAATACCCAGGTCAATGACCGTACGTTCACCGATTTCGACGATTTCGTCTTCGATATTCTTTCGCGTTTTAGCTACCACCTCTTCGATACGAGCCGGGTGAATCCGACCATCCTGTACCAGTCGATGGAGCGACAAACGGGCGATTTCACGACGTACGGGGTCAAAACCCGAAATCACAATAGCATCCGGCGTATCATCTACGATGATTTCCACGCCCACAGCCGATTCCAACGTCCGGATATTCCGTCCTTCACGTCCAATAATTTTACCTTTGATATCGTCCGATTCGATATTGAAAACCGAGACGCAGTTTTCGATGGCCTGTTCGGCTGCCGTCCGCTGGATGGTTTCAATAACGATCTTCTTCGCTTCTTTCGTTGCCGTCAGCTTGGCTTCTTCTACGATGTTTTTTACGTAGCTGGAGGCCCGCGTTTCCGCTTCGGCTTTCAGGTTATCGACCAGTTGCTGACGAGCTTCGTCGGCGGTCAGACCGGCGATTTTTTCGAGCTGGGAAACGGCACTGGTGCGGGCTTTCTCGGCCTCATCCACTTTCCGTTTTGCTGACTCCTGCTGCTGGGCTAACTGCTGCCGCTGCTTTTCCAGTTCGTCTTCCTTGCGTTTCGCCTGTTCACGTTGCTGATTGATCTGACGCTCAAAATCCTTCAGTTTCGCCTCATTTTCCTGAAGAACACGTTTCCGCTTATTGGTTTCTTCCTCAAATTCAGCCCGGCGTTTAAGAAAATTTTCTTTCGCTTCAAGAATCCGCTGATTTTTGAGGTTTTCCGCTTTTTCTTCGGCGTTTTTAATAATGTCGACGGCTCTTACTTCGGCCTCTGCTTCCCGATTTTTAATCGCTTTCCCTAAGAATATCCGGGTAATAAAGAATACTATTCCCGCTGTAATGAGGGTATCGAGCAAATACAATAGAATACTACTATCCTGCATTTGTCTGTATGGTTAAATAATAGTGAAACCAAACAGCCCTCTGCCGGAGACCGTTAAAAGTGAAGAAAAACAGGGATCTCTAGTGTATCAATCAATTCCGCAGTACCGGATTGACTAATTCATCCATCATTTCGAGCTGAGCAAAAGCCTGATGCTGTAAGGCATTGAGCTTCAGATTAGTAACCATGCAAAAAAGCATCACACGCGTCATCCGCTCGTGCATGCTGTGAACATTTTCCTTCTCGAGTAATTGCTGCATTTGCTGATTCAATAGTTTAGCCGCTTCCCGAATGTAGAGTTCATCTTCTTTCGGAATCGTCATTTCGTATTGCGTGCCAGCAAGCTGTATGTGGATGGTACGATTCGTTCCCATGCAAAAGTAGTTATGGCTTATTATCGCTCTAACTGCATTTTCTTCGGTCTTTTAATCGGCGGTTGAGCCGGTCAGATGGCCTGTATTACAATCTAAACTTTTACAAGTTTAGTACTTAAAAGTGAAATTATGCAAATGTTGTGCAGGCTATTCATTCCGAATGATTGGCTTTTCGCAATAAATTATAGGCTTTAATCCTATTTTCGCCCTAGCCATCGGTTCATTTTTACCTTTACACCCTCTGGTTTTGCTTCACTTTTCTTTGGTACAGCAATTCCTTGTGGAACGCTATTCCGATAATTTTTTAATGGCCTTGTCCACTTCCTGGATGAAATGATCAACCTGAATACGCAACGCTTCGGGATTATCCGGGTTCAGTGAATCCAGAGCAACCCGGCTCATCCGGCCTTTTTGCTCACTGCGTTTCCGTAAGTCCGAAAGCTCCGTTTTCTGCTTTTTGATGATTTCATCCCGCTCCTTCAACAACGAATGTAAGCCTTCCAGCTCCCGTTGCTTGTCCTGCAAGATCATATTCATTTGCTCCATCTGGGAAATGAGCGTGCGTATCTTTAGTTCCAGATGCTGGCCTTTGGCACGCAGACGTTCTTCCAGTTCATCCGCCGAGCGGGAGGTATCCAGGGGATTCATCAAGGGTATGGTACGTTTAGCATTTGGAGGTACGGAAATCGCTTCCCGTACCCTGAAACTTATTTTCGAATGACAGCTTCTAATTCTTTTTCAAAACCAAGCATCAGCCGATTCATGGTTTTGTCGATTTGACTATCCGTCAGCGTTTGCGAAGCATCCAGCAGAGTGAAACTTACTGAGTATGACTTCTTACCTTCGCCCAGATTCGGTCCTTCGTAAATATCAAATACGTTTAGACTCTGCAGGAGGTTTTTCTCGTACTTGAAAGCAACTTCCTGAATCTCTTTAAAGCTAACAGTTTTATCCAGTACCAGCGACAAATCACGGCGTACTTCGGGGAATTTCGAAATCTCCTGGAACGTCACTTCCGTGGTGTAGTGATCCAGCAAAGCAGCCCAATCCAGATCAGCGAAGAATACCGCCTGTTTCAGATCCGTCAGCTTGGTCAGATCGCTGCGTACTAAACCGATGGTAGCCAGCACTTGTTTTCCTTTGAGGTATTGCAAACCATACGCCCAGACGTTTCCGGCTTCTACTTCCTGCGTAGTCAGGCCTTTCACACCCATTTTTTTGAAAATCCGGTTCACCGTACTAGCCAGATCGTGGAAAGCTACGGGCCGACTTTTCTGCTGCCAGCTTTCCGAAACGATGTTTCCGGTTAGATACAGAGCCAGGTGCGGTTTCTCGACGTATTGGTGAGGCTGCATCTTGTGATACGTTTTCCCAAACTCGAAAAACTTCAGATCCCGTTGACGCCGATTGACGTTATGGGCCAGAGCTTCCAGGCCGGAGAATAGCATACTTTGCCGCATCACACCCAAATCTTCGCTCAATTTATTCAGAATCTCGACATCTTCACCAGGCAGACTATCTTTTATACTGGCCGCGTAGGCCGGTTTCGTCAATGAATTGGTGAAAATCTCCTGAAAACCAGCTCCGGCCAGCAACTGAGAAATTTTGAACGGAACGCGTTCTCTGTCTTTAGAGGGCTCGGGGAACTTCGCCAGATAGTCGGTCCGTAGATGAGCCGACAAGCCGATATTATTCAATCCGTAAATCCGCAGGATTTCTTCAATCACGTCAGCTTCCCGCGTCACATCCACGCGATAAGCCGGAATCGAAGCCGTGAAGCCTTCTTCCGTACCATTCCAGACTTTAATATCCAGATCCGTCAGAATCTGGTGGATTTGCTCATGCGGAATTTTTTGTCCGATCAGGCGGTCAATATTCCGGTAGCTCATCAGCACCTGAGCGGGTTTGAACTGAGCCGGATGCGTATCCGTAATTTCACTCGTAATCTTTCCGCCGGCCAGTTCCTGCATGAGCAGTGCCGCCCGCTTGAGGGTATACAGCTTGAAATTGGGGTCCGTACCGCGTTCAAATCGGAAACTGGCGTCCGTTTTCAGGCCATGTCGCATGGATGATCTCCGTACCCAGTCCGGTGAGAAGTACGCTACTTCCAAAAAAACACGCGTCGTCGTTTCCTTGATGCCCGATTCCTGACCACCAAATACGCCCGCAATGCCTACGGGTTTTTCAGCATCGCAGATCATCAGGTCTTCGCTGGAAAGCGTCCGTTCGATTCCGTCGAGCGTCACGAATTTCGTTCCTTCCGGCATGGTTTTCACCACGATTTTCTGTCCGGCCAGTTCGTGCCAGTCGTAGGCGTGCATCGGCTGACCCAGCTCGTGGCAGATGAAGTTGGTTACATCGACAATGTTGTTGATGGGCCGCAGACCAATGGCCAGCAGCGATTGCTTGAGCCAGTCGGGCGATTCCGCCACTTTCACCCCGTCAATCGTAACCCCACAGAACCGTGGACAAGCTTCGGTATTTTCCACCACTACGTCAATCGGATGCTGATTGTTGGCGGCGTAAAAGTTATCCGCAAAAGGCAGCTTAATATCTCGATGTAAGAGTGCTTTCAGGTCGCGGGCTACGCCAATGTGCGAAGCGGCATCGGCCCGGTTGGGCGTCAGGCCAATCACAATGCGGTAATCCGGTTCCAGTTTGAAGTAAGTAGCCGCGGGCGTGCCGTTGGGGAGATCGGTGGTGAGTACCATGATTCCCGCGTGGCTGGTACCCAGACCCAGCTCGTCTTCAGCACAAATCATCCCTTCAGAAGGGTGACCGTACACTTTACGCTTACCGATGGTAAACGGTTCGCCATTCGTCGGATAAATGGTGGCTCCTACTGTAGCGACGACCACGCGTTGACCCGCGGCGACGTTCGCAGCTCCGCAAACGATGGTCGTGGGTTCGCCCGTTCCAATGTCGACGGTGGTGAGGTGTAATTGTTTTTCTTTGACGGTAAACGGCTCACACGTCAATACTTCGCCAATCACCACGCCCTGCAAACCACCCGGTACGGAATCAATGCGTTCGATTTCTTCCACTTCAAGGCCACAGCCCGTCAGTAACTGATCTAATTCTTCGGGCGACTCGGTCAGGGAAATGTATTGTTTGAGCCAATTAAGGGAAATATTCATAGTACTTCGGGTACAATCACTTGGAAAAGGTCCTTTACAGCCAGACCGATTTGCAAAAATAACTAATTTGAAAAAGGGAACAGAAGGATTATTAGAATTCGCTTAAATTCATCAAAAAGTACGTTTCTCTTTTGTTTTCCATGCCGAGTTTTAAGCCCCTGCTTTTCTCTGATTTTGTATGTCCAACCCCCACCCTGCCCTTGGTTATTCATTCCTGACGCCCGCGTACGAGTGGGCCCTGTGGCTAGGCGTACCCGAACGTAAGATTCGTTCCTATCTCATCGAACATATTGACGCCCATCAGCCCTTATTGGATTTTGGTTGTGGTACGGGCAATTTCCTCCAACAGTTACAGCAGATTAACCCGCAACAAAGCATTCGGGGACTGGATACCGACCCGTACATGGTTCGCGTGAGTCGCCGAAAATCCGTACCTGTTGATTACTACGCTTCAGGTCCTCTGCCCTACGCGGCCGGGCGGTTTGGTACCGTAACGAGCACCTGGGTTTTTGAGCATTTTTCAGTCGAAGAATCGCTGTTTTACTTTCGGGAAATCCGGCGAATTCTTCAGCCCGGCGGTACATTCTGGCTGGGAGACTGGGGGCCTTCCCAAGGCCCGATGCAACGGGTACTGGGACGCCTCGTCCACTGGATCGACCCGACCCAGAACGGACTAGGCCCGGCGGGTCACTGGCCGGAATTACTAGCTCAGGCTGGCTTTTCTACCGTGCTGATTCCATACCGGATTCCAACGCGACTGGGCACCTTCTACTACTGGAAATGTCATTTTTGATGCCCAAAAAGCCCGGCTTATGTCGTATCTTGCCCCACTGTATAATCTTTTTGTACCATTCTATGCTTTTTTTCTTCTAGTTTGTGGTATAAAAAGACTGGTACAAACGTTTATTTGCTCATACTGTCCTTGACCGTCCTTTCTTCTCCCCAAGGAAACGGATTTTAGTAAAGGCGGTTGAATGCCGGGTAATTCTTCATCAGATTACGTTAATTTTCGTTAATTGAAAAAACTATATTTGTCGAAGTCCCTGGAGTCGTTCATTTTCGGCCATTGGCTGGTATGGCCTGACCGGAGCAGCGAAAACATTTTCCAGCTCACGACCTTAAGATAGATCCAAAACGACTGCCATGAAACCGTTTTGTTTGTTGTTGATTTTTTTGTTTTCCCAGTCTTTACTGGCTCAGGATATTGATAAAGAGAAGCTCAAAGGTGTTTGGGTAGCGAAACGGGTCGAATACCGCAACGGGTACCAAATGATGAGTGATGCTGAAGTCGATAAGTCCAATATCGTTTTTGTTTTTGAAGATCGGCGACTACGGTTTTATACCAACGAAAAGTCTAGCACCGTAAGCTACACGCTGAGTGGCAATCGTATCCGTACGGCCGAGAACGCCACCTACACGATCGATAAACTCACGGATTACGAATTACAGCTTTCCGAGCAGACTTCCTCCGTCATGCGTAATGATCAGCTTCGGTTTATCTGTGCTCGCCAGGAAGCCACTAGTTACGATGATTACATCCGCAAGAAATTCGTTCTGCCTGCCGCTCGCTTTGATCGGGACACGTTTTACGTGATGAACGAAACGATCTACCCCAAATTCCGTACGCGTCTGATTGACAGTAGTTTTTACGAAACGTACCAGAATTCCTATACGTATATTGAAGATGCGTTCCGACAATTGGCTCGTCCGCGTCGGGATCGCTTTCGGGTGAGCTTCATTGTGAATCGTACGGGCCGAATCGAAAACATCCAAATCGTGGAAAGTTCGGATCCCAAAATGGACGACAACCTCAGAACGGCCATTAAAGCTTCTGAAGGTATGTGGATTCCCGCAACCGTTGGCCGCAAGCCGGTACGGGTGCAGGTGAATTACGAATTCCCGTATGGTATCCCCGAAAACCGCCAACTTACTTTGGATGATATTAAAGCATTGAAGGCGAAAGATTTGTTTGAAACGGGTTTGCAACATTACAATCGCCAGCGGTACGACCAGGCACTGGCCGTGTTTAATCAGTGTATTGAATTGGATCCCGGCAACGTATCGATTCGTTTCAACCGGGCCGCTACCTTCTACAAACTCAACCGTCTGCCAGAAGCGTGCCAGGACTGGAAGCTTCTGGAACGGGCAGGAGAAAAAGAAGCGACGAAATTGTTAAAGAAACACTGTCAGAATTAATGAAGAAAGGCCGGAAAACCGGCCTTTTCTTTTTTATTGCTTTACTTTTCTGCTCGCAGCAATTCGATCATGTGAGTCACTGTCTCGGCAAGCAGTCACTGTCTTACTACCCTTACCCGTACTCTTAAAGAGAGTCTGTCCATTTTCATCCAATACAAACATTAGTAGGGGTACTCACTACTTTGGAGCGGTCTATGGCTTCATCGGTATTGTCAAGTAAGATGGAAAGCCTCTTGCTTAGGCATTCAACCTGCTCGCTTACTTCATATCCCGACGGGCATTTAGGTAGCCTTTAACGACTGTAAACGTCGTGACGGCCAGGAAGAAGATGATGATGTAATGCACGTAGTTAATAATACCGGGAAACTTCTCGCCCAGATAGTACCCACCGCCCGAAAGCAGAATCGTCCAAAGAGCCCCACCGATAACATTGTAGGTCATGAAATGCGGGAAATCGAGCTTGATCATACCCGATAAAATCGGTGCAAAGGTACGAACTACGGGCAGGAATCTACTGATAATCAACACACTGGAACCATACTTCAAAAAATATTGGCGAGTCGTTTCGATGTTCTTTTTCTTAAAAAACAGGGAATCTGGCCGGTTTTCGAGCCTACCGCCAAAGTACTTCCCAAAGAGATACCCCGTCAGCGAGCCAAAAACAGCCGCCCCCAGAATACAAGCTAGCAGTACGGGCAGGGTCACGTTTAGTACGCCCGTTCCGCAGAATACGCCCGCCAGAAAAAGTAAGTAATCGCCGGGAAGAAAAAAGGCAAAGAACAAACCGTTCTCCGCGAAAACGATTAAGGTAATGGCCACCAGGCCACCGGTTTGAATAATCTCCCGGGAATCCGTTAAAAAGGTTAACCAATCTGGCAAATTCATGGCTTGATACTAATTTTCGACGAATTTAGCGGAGTTGTTTGGTATAGCCGATTCATTCCAGCGATTTTTACCGTAAACTACACGAGCGGTTTGTAAGCCGCTCGTTCGATTGCTTCGTCGGACACCGGGTCTGACGGAGCCTGCTTCTTCATCAACGTTGAATCTTGATTCTGAACATTCACTGCTTTGACTCAGCCCAAATTTGCCTCCGAATCCCTGACCACCATGACTGAAATGGTCTTTCCCAACGATACCAATAATTTGGGTAATCTGATGGGGGGAAACCTGTTACGTCTGATGGATATTTGCGGTGCGATTGCCGCCCAGAAGCATTCCCGCCACGTAGTCGTTACGGCTTCGGTGGATAACGTAGCATTTAAAGACCCGATTCCCCTGGGTAGTGTCATTACGCTGCGGGCATTCGTGACGCGGGCATTCAATTCATCCATGGAAGTATTCATCGACGTACATGCGGAGAATATTCCGGCCGGTGAACGCTTCATGACGAACCGGGCCTTTTACACCTTCGTGGCCGTAGGAGCCGATGGAAAACCTTCAACGGATATTCCGGAAGTAGTGCCGCAGACGGATGAAGAGAAATCACTGTACGACGCCGCCCTTCGTCGCCGTCAATTACGTCTGGTCTTAGCCGGACGGATGATGCCCGCTGAAGCAACCGAGCTGGCTAAATTATTTGAACTACAAGCCTAAGCTTTTTCCGGAAGTCGGTAACAAACATAAAAGGCAGCGTTTCAAGCGGACCTTTGATTCAGGAAAAAAAACTTCCATTTCCTGAATACAAACTTGCCTGAAACGCTGCCAACGAATGCCTTTTCAACCGTCGCTTGGGTACTTTATTTTCCGGGAGTTTCTACCCGAAACTGCTCCATCCCTCGGCGGTCCTGAAGGGTAACGAATACCGTTTTTTTATCTTTTCCTCCGAAAACGAGATTACTACAGCTTTTACCCTTGAGCGGCACTTCTCGTAATAATTTCCCCTGCGGACTCAGAATCGCAATGACGCCTTTGCCGTGCCGGGTACAGTATAGATTTCCCTTCTGATCGCACTTCATGCCATCCATGCCGAAGTCCGTGAATTCGTGGAAAAGCTGTTTATTCTGCACACTGCCCTGATCATCTAAATCGTACTTCCAGATTTTCCGCTGAGCACTTTCGTTGACGTACAAGATTTTTTCGTCGGGACTCAACGTAATTCCATTGGTAGTACCCAGGTTCTCCAGTAGTCGGGTCGTCTTCCCATCTGGATCGATTCGCCAGAGCTGGCCCGTATTATCTTTCCATTTCGGATCAGAAGCATACAGCACGTCCTTCTTCGTGATGCAAATGTCATTGGGCTGATTAAATCGATCATCGTGGGCAAACACGCTTACTTCTTTCGTCTGCATGTTCACTTTTAAAATGTTATGATTCACAAAATCGGCCAGTAACATCTCGCCCTTCGAGTTAAACTGAATGGCGTTGGCAATACTTTTATTCGGTAAGGTTACGAACACTTCGCCCTGTCCCTGAGCATTGATTTTACCGACGGTACCATCCTGTTTGAAATTGACTACGTACAGATTCCCTGCCGCGTCGAAACTGGGGCCTTCGATGTTCCCGCTAAACTGATTCTCAGCGGTGAAGTCGCTGCTTTGGTAGAGGTTTGAAGACTGGGAAGAAGCCGGTTTGCGGGCACAGGCCACAAAAAGCACCGGCAGTAACAGAAGAATACGAAACATAAGGTAAAAAATTAGTGCATACAAAATGGAGGAGCTAGTGAGGCTCCTCCATTTCTATTTAATCAGCGATTGGCTCTTAGTGAGGCATATCGGGCGTTTCAATATCAGTCGGCTCTACGCTATCATTCGTAGTGGCTACTTCACTTTTGCTGGCCGTTGCGGGTACTTTGGCACTTTTAGCAGCGGGAGCTTTGGTCGAACGCGTGGGCGTCTTGGTAGCCGCAGGAGCCTTCGGTTGAGAAGCAGCGGGCGTTGACTCCTTTTTCGGTTCAGCGGGAGCCTCTTCTTTTTTTGAAGGTACCTCTACGGATTTGGAAGAGGTCTTCTTCGCCTGTTTGGCTAATTTTTTCTTAGCGTCTTTTGCTGATTTTTCTTCTTTCTCTTTCTCTTTCAGTTGTAGTTTAGCAAACTTCTTTGCTAAGTCTTCCGCTGCTTTTTCAATTTGTTTCGACAGTTTTTTGCCGTGTTTGGCGTTCAGACCACTCAGTTTTTCAGTAAGCGTAGAGGCCAGTTCGTTGGTAAGCTTCTTGTCGGGTTTCATGAAGAGATTTATTATGAATTGGGTAGTTCTGTTATTGCTTGGCAGCCAGTCGCTTGTAAACAAAATCCCAGCAAACGATTCCGACTGTTACGGCAATGTTGAGGGAATGCTTCGTGCCGTACTGGGGAATTTCCAGGCATAGGTCGGCAATTTCAATGATTTTATCATTCACTCCAAAAACTTCATTCCCAAAAACAAAAACATATTCGCCATCGGGTTCGGGCTGAAAATCGGGCAAGCCCACGCTAGCCTCGGCCTGCTCCACCGCTACAATGCGTACGCCCTTCGTTTTCAGCTCTTTACAAAAATCAACCGCATCAGGTACGTGTTCCCAATGGACAGATTCGTCGGCTCCAAGAGCCGTTTTCGTAATATCCCGGTGCGGGGGTGTACCCGTAATTCCCCCTAAATATACCGTAGACACCCGAAAGGCATCGGACGTACGAAAGACGGAACCTACGTTATTTAAACTCCGAACGTCGTCGAGTAACACGGAATACGGAAATTTTTCCGCAGCCTTGAATTCCTCGACTGACAGGCGGTCGAGTTCATCCATTGAAAGTTTTCGCATACAAAAATCAGGGTGTACAGTCGTAAGCCGGGTCTTTTTCAGCGAACGATCGTACCATTTTGGCCTAAAGTTCGTAAACTTCCGGGCAGATTGCGGTAGTACCCGGGCATTTTCAGAAAAACGTCCCGCCAAAAATGATTCCAGCGTTTCTCTGAAGAGGTGGATCGCTACTGAAACCAGATTACTCATCTTTCAAACCTATCAACCAGTGCTGATTGAAACGCGAGCGTACGCCCGGGCCGGACTTTTAGGAAATCCCTCGGACGGTTTTTTTGGGAAAACGCTATCCATCACCGTCCGAAATTTTGGGGCTTCCGTTAGCTTATGGCAATCGCCGGAGCTTCATATTGAACAGCAGGAGGCCGACGCCAACACCTTCCGCAGTATTTTTCACCTCTGTGATACCGTCGGACAAATTGGGTACAATGGCGGTATTCCCCTCATCAAAGCAGCCATTCGTAAGTTTACGCTGTACTGCGGGGATCAGGGCATCCGGCTGCCTAACCGGAATTTCACCATTCGCTATAGCAGTTCCATTCCCCGACAGGTCGGTTTATCCGGATCGAGTGCCATCATTGTGGCTACCATGCGGGCCTTGATGCAGTTTTACGAAGTGGATATTCCGCTCGAATATCTGCCTACGCTAGTCTTACAGGCGGAAACCGAAGAACTCGGCATTACTGCCGGCCTACAGGATCGAGTAATTCAGTGTTACGAAGGCTGTGTGTATATGGATTTTGCCAAAGAGCTTGTACAAAGCCGCGGCTACGGCGAGTACCAACGCATCAATCCGGCCCAGTTGCCTAAGCTTTATCTAGCTTATAACACCGACATGAGTAAGGTTTCGGGCAAAGTCCATAACGACGTACGGGCCCGGTTCGACCGGGGTGAGCCGCTGGTACACGAAACTCTGCAATCCATCGCCAATCTGGCTACTTTGGGTAAAGAAGCCATCGAACGGCGTGATTACGAAACGTTACACGAACTGGTGAATCAAAATTTTGATTTCCGGACTCGCATTTATAACATTCATCCGGTCAACATTCAGATGATCGAAACGGCTCGTAAATTGGGAGCTTCCGCTTCGTTTACGGGCTCGGGCGGCAGTATCATCGGTCTGTACCGGGACGACGAAATGCTAAACCGTCTCTTTGTCGAATTAAGAAAACTAAACGCCAGGGTCATTAAACCGTATGTGATGTGATGCGTAGGTTGTTTTGAGTTAGTTGTACAGCAGCTCCGGTCTGTAAGACAAGTTCCTGATCATCTGTATAGGAGCCTAGTGAAATCATTTTCGTGACCTTCATCAGAGCACGTAACCTGGACCGCTCCCTCTAAACTCAAAACACGAAGCGCTAAACACTTCCCACCCTCCCCTTTTTTTCCACACGTTATGATTAAAAAAGCGATTATTCCAGCGGCCGGTTTTGGTACGCGATTTCTGCCCGCCACCAAGGCACAACCCAAAGAAATGTTGCCCATTATCGATACGCCGACCATCCAGTACGTCGTGCAGGAAGCGGTTGATTCGGGCATTGAAGATATTCTGATCATCTCGGGGAAAGGCAAACGTTCGATTGAAGATCACTTTGACCGCAACTTCGAACTCGAAACCCGACTGGCCGAAAAAGAAGACGAAATGCTGCACGAATTACGTCGGCTTTCGGATATGGCCAACATCCACTTTGTTCGCCAGAAAGAACTTAATGGACTCGGAGATGCCATTTACTACGCCCGTCACCACGTGGGAAATGAACCGTTTGCCGTCCTGCTCGGCGATACCATCATGGACTCGGTTATTCCCGTTACGCAGCAGTTGATGGATACCTTCGAAACCTACCGCTGTTCGGTCATTGCTGTAGAAACGGTTCCTACCGACAAGGTGAATCGCTACGGTATTGTCGGCGGGAAAGAACTCAGCGATTCGATCATGCAACTGGAAACGCTGGTAGAAAAACCGGCCTTGGGTCAGGCTCCGTCGAATCTGGCCATCGCGGGACGGTACATTCTAACGCCCGAGATTTTCCGGATGATTGAGCAAACACCCAAAGGCAAAGGCGGCGAAATCCAGCTGACAGATGCCATGTTACTGCTCCTCTCGCGTGAAAACGTCTATAGCCACCGCATTGAAGGCAAGCGTCACGACATCGGCAACAAACTCGACTTCCTGAAAACCACGGTCGAATTTGCCCTGAAACGGAAAGAGTTTGAAAAGCCGTTCCTGGCGTTTCTGAAAGAGGTGATTCAGCAGTACGAACAGTAATTAGTTGTTAGCTACTGGTTAGTAGTTGATGGTTAGTAAATTTAAGAAAGAGCAGGCGACGTGCCTGCTCTTTCCTTTTTTGAAGCAACTTACGGAGCGTTGAATCGGGCGTTGGGCAGAAAAATCAGTCGGGATTCTTTCGCTACATCGATTTGACTGGCGGCTGCCGTACTATTCAGCCGAACCACGTGCGGAGAGATGATGTACGCTTTTTGCAGCGGAACGGGTGGCTTCCCACAACTCCAGGTATTATCCTCTTCCCAGGGCCCCGATTGCCGGCTGGTATTGACACCGTCGTTGCGTGGACTCAGGGTTTTCGTGAAGGTATAGGTACACATTCGGCTACCCGAGGCGTGGCTAAATTCTAACATGTAGTACCCCGCCGTACTGGGGCTGAATTCCTTTCCCTGCCAGACGATACTTCCGTTCGACTGCTTCCAGAAATGAATCACGTTGAAGCTACTATTGCCCTGAAGTACCACCGCGTTTCCGGGGCAAAGCTCGGTAGCGTTATACGGTTTGATGTAATAGCCCAGGCCACTGATATTCTGGTCCATCCAGTTGAAACGAGCCGTAATGAAGTTTTTACGATCCTGGATTTCAGCGTTCAGATTCTGGCCCATATTCCAGCGGATGGCGTTACGGGCGTGAGCTTCCTGAAAAATGTTTTGTAGCGAATCAATCATCGACATGACGCGAGCCGTGGCAAAAGCCCCCTGCCGGATGTTCGTCCAGCGTCGCTGGGAGGTTTGAACAAACAGCGTATCCTGCATCAGGTACGACCACCAGAAGGGCATGATTTGATCGCTCGGCGTACAGCCCAGGTTCATTTCAAAAGCCCATCCCTCCGGTACGTTTCCATCGCAAAAACCCCGTCCGTACGCTAGATCCAGATCCCACATAGGGCCCATGTTCAACTTGCCGCCCTTACTGTCCCGATCCTTGTAGAAGTACGTGCTTTTCGTATAGCCATCGGAATTTTTACTCAGCTCCGTCATCAGAAAATAATCGGCGAACGACGGCACGTCGGCCATGGAAGCATAGCCCGTCTGCGGATTGAAGTTTTTCGCGTGAAGCAGGTTTTCGAATTGGGTTACGTAATTCTGAATGTAGTCCCGTTGGACGATCTGGAGATTTTTCGTTTTGGGATAGTGAATCTCAAAGATGGCCCGCCCGTCGTTGCGGCACTCGGCTCCGAAGGCCGAGCCCCAACGATGATTTCCATCCGGAGCATCGACTTTCAGGATGTATCCACCGGTCAGTTTATCGCCCGACACGTCATCTTCTTTTAGGCTGGAAATGGGGATGCGATCTTTTCCCCGTTTCACATTTTCACCCAATACGTACAAGCCATGATACGAACCATTGAGAACCACTTCTACGTACTGGCTCCGACTGGCGTAGCGACCAATCTGGTTGGAAAGTTTATAGCCCAGTACATTCGTGATGAAAGAATTGTCATACGCCGAAGCGTACAGAATCCAGTCGTGTTCGGCGGGCATCCCCATCAGCGACACATCCTTTTCGGACCCGTCGGCTTCCTGCGTTTCAAAACCAAACGATTTCTTGGGTGCAGCCTGGGAGTTAGCTCCCCGTACCTCGATACCAATCGCTCCATTGTAATCGTACTGCGTGTCGGTCCGTGCATTTCGCAGACCCGGTCCCCGATAAATGATTTTCATCGTTGCCGGTATCTTCGGCTCATCCGGAATGCCCTGCCCATCCTTCGTATCGATGACCACGATAGGCAGATTGGAGGAAGTAAAATTCACTTGGGCAGCTAACGTATTACTAAACAAAAACAGGTAAGAAACGAGACTGGCACCAGTCCCCGTACAGGGTAATATTTTTTTCATAGTAGTTGAAAGTTAGAACAGTTTAAAGCTACTCTAATTTTTCATAACTTGTTCATTTACAGAAGAAAAATTACTATACGTTACGCCGTTCCTACCGAACCACTGGCAGAGCCTGCCAAATCTTTGTATGTTTACTTTCTCACTTCATTTTTCTCATTGTATGAAAAGATGCTTACTGCTGGGATTACTGTTGAGTCTGTACTTACCAGGCTGGACACAATCCAAGGGCAAACCCCCAATTACCTGGAAAGACGTAACAAACTGGAAAGCTATTTCGACCTTCGGGGGAACGCAGCTTTCGCCAGATGGAGAGTGGATGGCTTACGTATTGTCGTCCGTAGCAGAAGGCGACGCCGAGTTGATTCTGCAAAAAACGAAGGACAGCACTCAGTACCGTTATCCCATTGGAGCCACCACCTTCGTTCCGATGAATTACTCGGATGATTCCCGCTTTTTCGCGTTCAAAGTGTTTCCTAACGCCAAGGAAAAAAAGGCAGCGAGTAAAACGCCCGGCAAACCCCTGCCGGAAAAGGTATTTCTGATTGAATTAGCCAACCGGAAGAAAACGGAATTCGAACGCGTCAGCTCGTTTGCGTTCAATGGAGAAAAAGCCTCGCACCTGGCCCTGTTATTGAGCCCAGCGACACCCGCCATGACCCCCACGGCACCCAAAGGACGCGATCTACTGCTGTATGAATTGAGCAGTGGTAAAACGCAGAACATCGGTAACGTGGCCGATATGAACTTTAACAAAAAAGGCGAATGGCTGGCTCTGACCATTGACGCAACCGAAAAAGCGGGTAACGGCTTGCATTTGCGGAACATGACGACAGGTCTGACGTCCATCATCGACAATGACAAAGCCCGCTATCAGTCACTGACCTGGACGGAAAAAGGCGACGGTCTGGCCGCTCTGAAAGGTACTCAGAATGACAAATACAAAACGGATGTACTCAGCGTACTGGGCGTGAAACTCCGCGGCACGACTCCCGAACTGACGGTATATGATCCGGGGAAAGACAGTCTGAATTTTCCCAAGAAGATGAAAATCAGTCCGAACCGTCGCCCTACCTGGACGGAAGATCTGAGCCGTCTCCTCTTTGGTATTCAGAAAGAGGATCTGGCGAAGAAAGAAGCGGAAGCTAAGAAAGATACCGTACAGAAGCCCAAACCTTCACCCGTAAGCGAAGCCGAGAAACTGGCGAAAATCAAAGCCGATACGACGATTAAATCAATCGAAGATTTGCAGAAAGCTCTGGCGAAAGTCAAGACCGATTCGGCCCGCGTAGCCCAACGAGGTGGTACCGTACCCAGCCAGGGTAAAGACGATATCGACAAGCCCGAAGTAACCATCTGGAACTGGCAGGATAAACGTCTGCAGTCGCGGCAACAGGTAACGGAAATGCAGGACAAGCAATTTAGTTTTCTGGCGATGTACGACGGGAAGAAATTCATTCGCCTCACGGACAGTACGCTCATGACCGTTCGCCCGGCCGCGAAGGATTTATACGCCGTCGGACTGGAAGATCAAACCTATGAACTGGAGACCAGTCTGGACGGTCAGAACTACGCTGATATTTACGTGGTGGATCTAAAAACAGGAGTTAAAACCAAGGTAATCGAAAAGCTCTACCTGCCCAGCTACGCCAGTTCGCCGATGACTTCCGAAGATGGAACGAAATTCACGTATGGCAAAGACGGTCATTTCTACATATACGATATTCCGTCGAAAACCAGTCTGAACCTGACCGAAAAGCTCCCCACTAGCTTTGTTGATACCGAAGACGATCATAACCAGAAGAAGCCTATGGTACCCATGCTGGGCTGGTCTTCTGACTCGAAGTACGTGCTGCTACGGGATGTCTGGGACATCTGGAAAGTTTCTGTGGACGGTAAGGAAGCGGTAAACCTGACGAAAAACGGACGGAAAGAAAAGATTCACTACACGACCCGTTACAAGCTTGATCCCGAAGAAAAGGGTATCAACCTTAAACAACCCCTGTACGTGCGGATGTACGGTGAGTTTACGAAGAAATCGGGCATTGGCCGCATTGACGTAGATAAGAAAGGAAACCTCGTTACGGGTGTGAAACCCCTGCTGTGGGAAGACGCCAGCGTAAGTAACCTGAGTAAGGCGAAAAAGGCAAACGTTTACGTATTCAGCCGCGAAACCTTCACCGATCCCACGGATTATTTCGTATCTACTTCACCGGAACTGACCAGTGGGAAGCAGATAACCAAGAATACGCCGGAATTTGAAAAGTATGCCTGGAGCTCCGGCGTACG